>JAHCJT010000011.1 GCA_026126245.1 Alphaproteobacteria bacterium | reverse complement strand
TCATCGTCACGCCGCGGGCCTGGTTCGGCGGCGGCGCCGACCTGACGCCGATGGTTCCGGACGCGGACGATACCGCCACCTTCCATGCCGCTCTGAAGTCGGCCTGCGACCGCTTCGATCCGGCCTACTATCCGCGCTACAAGGCGTGGTGCGACGAGTACTTCTTTCTGCCGCATCGCGGCGAGCCGCGTGGCGTCGGCGGCATCTTCTACGACTACCTCGACAGCGGCGATCGCGAGCGCGATTTCGGCTTCACGCGCGCCGTCGGCGAGGCGTTTCTCGATGTCTATCCCGCCATCGTACGCCGTCATCGCGACGAGCCCTGGACGGCGGCGGAACGCGAGCACCAGCTCCATCGCCGCGGCCGCTACGTCGAATTCAACCTGCTGCACGATCGCGGCACCCGGTTCGGCCTGATGACCGGCGGCAACACCGAGGCGATTCTGATGTCGCTGCCGCCGGAGGTGAAATGGTAAGACCCGCGGCCGACCGGTTCGGGCGCGTCACAGCCCCGGCTTTTCCCTGGCGCAGTCCCGCGCTAGAGTGCCCGCACCGATCGCAGCGTAGGAGGACGAGATGAGCTGGACACGGCGTGCGCTGACGGCAGCCCTGGTCGCCACCACGGTCATGGCCGCAGGTGCGACTCTGGCCGCCGACGAGCCGGCCAAGCCCGAACGGCATCCGATCGAGCCGTTCATCGGCACCTATGCCGGCTCCGGCGTCTCCGAGCTGGTCAACGGCAAGCAGTCCAAGGTGACGCAGCGCGACTACGACGTCGAGATCACCAAGGACGGCGACAATTTCAAGGTCATCTGGTCGAGCATCGACTTCCGGATCAACGACGGCCAGACCAATCCCAAGGCGCAGAGCCAGACGGTGGTCTTCCAGCCGACGGTCAACGGCAAGCTGTTCAAGGGTCCGGACGCCGATCTGATGCAGGGGCAGACCCAGTACTGGGCCGGCATCGATGGCAACAGCCTGACCGTCTACTCCATGACGATCAGCGAGACCGGCGGCTACATCCTCAACGCCTGGACCCGCACGGTGCAGGGCAAGAACCTGCTGCTGGCGTTCCGCAGCACCGTCGACGGCACGATCCGCCGCACCGCAACGGGCCAGCTGGCGAAGAAGTAGCGCACCGCTGGTGAATTCCTCAACGGCCCGCCGCACCGGCGGGCCGTTGTCGTTTGGCGACCAGCGCGGCGCACAGAAACGGCAGGAAGAGCTGTGCCAGGATCAGCAACGGCCACGGCGCGCCGTCCATCAGGCCGTAGCGGTCGAGAACAGCCGCCAGGCTTTCACCGTAGGTGATGCGGCCATAGACGGCATCCAGCACGGCGGTCGAAACCGCCCACAGCGCACCGGCCAGCAGCGCCGCACCGCGCCATGCCGGCCCCGTCGTGCGGCGCGCATGGATGAGCGCCAGCAGCACGACATATGGCAGCGGCAGCAGCGTCTTGTACCACGCCGCGAGTCGGGGGCCGATGGCCGCACCGATCACGGTGTCGCCGATCACATGGTTGGCGATCAGCAGGACCGCCGTCGCCAGCCACAGAGCCAGCGCCAGGCCCGGCCGGATCACGCGCCCTCGCCGGCGTCGATGCGGCGCTGCAATTCGGCGAGGCAGGCCGTCCGGTCGGGCGCGAAGTCCCGCTCGATCCACCACTGTTCCACGGCCGACACCAGTGCGCCGACGCGCCGGCCGGCGCGCACGCCGCGAGCCAGGGCATCACGGCCGGAGATCGGCAGCTCCGGCGGCGTCCACTCGGTCGCCAACCGGAATGCCGCCATCCAGTTCGCATCGCGCGCCTCGGGAAGCCGCATCAGCCGGTCGACGTAGAGCGCCCCGCCGGTGTGGTAGATCTGGCGACGCACCGTCTGCGGACCGCTGGCGATGTCGGGCGCGGGGTCGGGCGACAGCATCACCGTGAGGCGCAGCGATTCCTGGGTCGACAGCCGAAGACGCTTGCCGATGGCCGTGGCGTCGGCGTCCGCCGAGATGATCGACGCGAGCCGTCGCAGCCCGTCGACAGCGGATACGGCGCGTTCGTTGTCGACGACGCGGCGCAGCAGCGCGATGCCGGCGTACTCCGGCAGCCAGTGGGCGAACAGCCCGATCTGCGCCATCGCCTCGACGGTATGGCAGGGATCGGTTGCCTCGAGCAGCCGCAGCAGTTCCTTGCGCACGCGCTCGGCCGACAGACCGCGCAACCTGTCGGCGGCATCGCGGCAGGCGGCAAATCCGTCAGGATCAAACGGCGGCTGGCCATACCAGGCAAAGAAGCGAAAGAAGCGCAGGATGCGCAGCACATCCTCGGCGATGCGGGTGGCAGGATCGCCGACAAAGCGCACGCGACCCGCCGCCAGATCGGCGCGGCCGCCGAAAAAGTCCCAGAGATTGCCGGTCGCGTCGCAGAACATGGCGTTCATGGTGAAGTCGCGGCGCGCGGCGTCGGCGCGCCAATCGTCGGTGAACTCGACCACGGCGCGCCGGCCATCGGTTTCGATATCGCGGCGCAGCGTCGTGATCTCGTACGGGCGGCCGCCCGAAATGGCGGTGATCGTGCCGTGCTTCAGGCCGGTCGGGATGACCTTGATCCGCGCCGCCTCGAGCGCCCGGATCGCGCTCTCGGGTGGCTGGTCGATGGCGAGGTCGACATCGCCGGCCGGCTGGCCGCGCAAGGCGTCCCGCACGCAGCCGCCAACGAACCGGGCCGCGATTCCCGCCCGCGCCAGCGCGTCCAGGACGCGTCGGGTCCGTGCATCGTTCATCCACGGCTGCACGGCGAGTCGGCCGTTCGGTTCCATCGCAGAGAATCGCACACGCGGTCGTTGCCGGGCCGGCAGCACTAGCACAGATGCCGGCCGGGGCAAGCGGCGCGATGCGCAAAGCCGGCGCGCCACCGATGTCGCATCGCAGCCAATCGCGTCACGCGCGGGAACACCAATCACGACCGCAACGCGGCGACGGGTTCGTCCCCTCACCTCAGCTGGTCATCGACCGCCCGAGCGGCGTCGTGGCGCGTCTACCAGTAGCGCTGCGGCCCGGTGTCGAGATGAACGAAACCGCTGCGGGGGTAGTAGCCGACGCCACCCAATCCCAGTTCCCGCGCCGCGGCGCGGACCTGGCCGGCCGTGCGCCCGGGCAAGATCACATCCATTGCCTGGCCGCGCATGTGCAGACTGTCGGGCGCGACACCGCGGCTGTAGCTGGCCAGCCAGGCATTGGTTTGCGGCGAGCGGTAGGCCGACAGCACCTGATAGGCCGCGTCCGACCGCAGGCGATGGCGCACCCGCCACAGCACATTGAACAGCTCGGGATCCATCTGGACCTGCGATCCGTCGCGGCTGTCACGCAGGAAATCGTTGAGCCGATCCAATTCAGATTGCACGAAACGACCGCGCCGCCAGAACGTTGCCGTCAGCGACTGGTGCGTATGGACGTTGTAGAATGACAAGGTGCGCGGCGCCGCCGGGTCGACCGGCAGTGGCGGCGGCACCCAGACAGATGCCGGCCCGCGGCGCGCTTTGCCACCCGTGTTCGGTTTCAGTCGCAACGCATAACGGCCCGGGGCCGGCCTTGCCGACACGCGACGGACCGGGCGGGCGGCATTACCCGTCGCCGTGCCCCGCCTGGCGGTCGGGCCGCTTCGTGACGTGCGGGCCTTGACGTGTGAGGGCCGCGCGGACGCGACTTGGATCCGGCCGCCGCGCTGCCGGGAGCCGCTGGCCGTTGGCTTCGATGTCCGCCTGGCAAGGGCGGTTCGCGTCGTCGGCTTTACGGGCGGCGCTACCCGCTTACTTCGCTGTTTGCTGGTCTGGAGCTTCTTGGTCCTGGCGACATTGGGCTTTCTGGTGGTCGCATTGCCCGTCGTGGCCTTGGCGCGGCGAACCGGCCCCCGAATGCGCTGTCGCGCTGTGCCGACTTTGCTGACCTTCTTTTTCGCGGCGACACTGCGGCCGGGATGCTTGCCGGGCTTTTTGGCGGACGTCGCTGGCGAATGTGTCCGGGGCTGCGCCGTCGCCGCCGTAACGCCGGCGCACACAAAAAACAACGCTGCAAAAAGGACGACCAGTTTGCGGGTCATGTGACGCCCCCTGAACTACTCAACGCGATAGGCTCGACACGCCTCACGACGACGGACGCCCTGGCGGGCGTCCGTCTGTGTTACGAGCGGCAGCGGGCCGTCGGCCGGTCGACAGGTCGTGGCCGCAGCGCGGCGCCATGGCCGCGGTGCGGCGATGATCGCCGCGTCGCCGGACACTCTCGGGCCTGCATGCGGCGCAAATCCTAGTTCTTGGTGTCGGACGCCGACGGCGTCGTCGACGGAGATGGCGATGTTGCCGAGGTCCCCGGCGTGGCGGCGGGCGTCTCGGTTTTCGACTGGTCAGCCGTTTGTGCACTGTCGTCGCCGCGCATAAAGATCACCGCACCGATAATCGCGACCACCAGCACGACCGCGCCGGCAATCAGGTAGAGCCGCTGGCTCGGCATAGCTTGCGCCATGGGCATCTCCGCTTTGGTGGGCAGAAGAAAGATGCCGACATTTCATCAGGAAATGGTCAGCCAGCCGACGCTCGGTCAGTAAGCTGTCAGGAATCAGGCTCGAATGTGGCAATTGGGTGGCAATCGCGGCCTGCCCATGCCGTGTCGAGTGTCGTGCGCCGATCGAACGCGGCCGGACACCAGGCCGGCCAATACTTCTCTAACGCGTTGAATTTGCGGATTGATTTTGCTGGGTCACAGGTGGCCACGGGCGGCAGGCGGCGTGGCGTGCGCCATCAGGATGGGCTGGGCGATGGCGCCACGCTTCGTGCCCAGCAAACCGCCGGGTCGGTCATCAAAGAAGTACAGCGACAGGATGCCCGCAATCGCCAGCAGCAGCCCGGCGATCAGCAGATTGGTCCACGGCAAATCCTGCCACGGCGGCAGGGTTCCCTTGAGCCGGCGTTCGCGCTTGATCGCCACCGCCCAGGCCCACAGAAAGAACAGCGCCGCCGGACCGCCTAGCGACAGCACCAGGATGAGAACGGCGCGCACGACGCGTCACTCCACCGCGTCGGACAGGATGCGCCACAAATTCTTGAGCATGCCGGCGGTGGCGCCCCAGACATAGCGCTCGCCATAGGGCATCGCGTAGTAGCGCCGCTCGCGACCCTGCCAGGTGCGGGAGTGGACGTGGTGGTTCGCCGGGTCGAGGAAGAACGCCAGCGGCACCTCGAATATGTCGGCGACCTCGCGGGGATCGGGCTTCAGCTCGAAGCGCGGCGCAACGAAACCGACGATGGGCGTGATCAGGTAGCCGGAGCCGGTGACGTAGTTGTCGATCGCCGCCACCACGTCGACGTGATGCGGTCCGACGCCGATTTCCTCCTCGGTTTCGCGCAGCGCCGTGGCGACCAGGTCGGCGTCGTCGCGATGGCGGCGGCCGCCGGGAAAGGCGATCTGGCCGGCATGGCTGGGCATGTCGGCGGTGCGCTGCGTCAGCAGCACGGTCAGCCCCTCGGCCCGGTCGACCAGCGGCACGAGGACGGCGGCGGGGCGCAGATCGGCCGGCGGGGCGTCGGCCGCGTTGAGGGCAAAGTCGCTGCCCACGTAGGGCGGCGGGACCAGCCGACCGGCCGCAATGGCGGCGGTGCGGGCCACCAGCCGGCTGCGTACCTCCTCCCGCGTCATCGTCATGCCTTCGCCTGAATTTTCCGGTCCCATATGCCGGAAACCCGCGGATTCGTCATTTGATCGATGGCGCGCCGTTTGCAATCCTGTAAGGCGTGACGCTCAAGCCGTTTGCGACCCGTTTCGCGCGCTGGCCCCTCGATCATCCCACGCGCCCCGGCGAGACAAGCATCCCTAGGAACCACGGAGTTCTTGCGTGCAAACCGACCTCCCGCCCCCCTTCGCCGGCGCTGCCACCGATCCCGAAGCCGTCATGCGGGATATCGAGGCGCTGGGTGGCAAGCTGCGCGCCGTTCGCGAAAGCGTCGGCACGGTCATTTATGGCCAGAGAGACGTTATCGATCAAACACTTATCTCGCTGCTGTCGGGCGGCCACCTGCTGCTGGTCGGGTTGCCGGGTCTGGCCAAGACGAAGCTGGTCGAGACCCTGGGCGTTGTCCTGGGACTGGACTCGCGGCGCGTGCAGTTCACGCCCGACCTGATGCCGGCCGACATCCTGGGGTCCGAGGTCCTGGAAGAGGACGCCGGCGGTCGCCGCGCCTTCCGGTTCATCCCCGGTCCCGTCTTCACCCAGCTGCTGATGGCCGACGAGATCAACCGCGCCAGTCCGCGCACCCAGTCGGCGCTGCTGCAGTCGATGCAGGAATATCACGTGTCGGTCGGCGGCAAGCGTCACGACCTGCCGCGGCCGTTCCACGTGCTGGCGACGCAGAACCCGCTGGAGCAGGAGGGCACCTACCCGCTGCCGGAGGCACAGCTCGACCGCTTCCTGCTGCAGGTCGATGTCGGCTACCCCGATGAAGCGGCCGAACGGCAGATGATGATCGTCACGACGGGCGCGCGCCAGCCGCACGCCGACCGCGTGCTGACCGCCGCCGAACTGCAGGCCGCGCAGGCCCTGATCCGCCGCGTGCCGATCGGCGAGAAGGTCGTCGACGCGATCCTGACCCTGGTCCGCGCCGGCCGCCCCGACAGCAGCGATCTCGAGGACATCAAGAAACACGTCGCCTGGGGTCCGGGTCCGCGCGCCAGCCAGGCGTTGATGCTGGCCTCGCGCGCCCGCGCCGTGCTGCAAGGCCGTCTGGCACCGTCGGTCGACGACATCGTCGCCCTGGCCGGACCGGTGCTGCGCCATCGCATGGCGACCAATTTCGCCGCCCGCGCCGAAGGCGTCACGGTCGACAGCGTGATCGCCAAGTTGTGCACCAAGCTGGCGTGAGGCCGAACCAGGAGCTCCTCATCAACGCCATGGCCGTTTCCTCCACGCTCACCGACGCCGCACGGCTTGCGTCGGCACTGCCGCCGCTGCTGATGGCGGCGCAACGCGTGGCGAGCACCGTGATGCAGGGCGTCCATGGACGTCGCCGGGTCGGACAGGGCGATGCCTTCTGGCAGTTCCGCCAGTATCGCCCGGGCGATGCGATCAACCGCATTGACTGGCGCCAGACCGCCAAGAGCCGTGCCGTCTACGTCCGGGAAACCGAGTGGGAGGCCGCCGCCAGCGTCTGGCTGTGGCGCGACGGCTCGCCGTCGATGGACTTCGCGTCGGGCCGCGGCCTGCCGAAGAAGCGCGAGCGGGCGGAAGTCCTGTTGCTGGCCCTGGCCACGCTGCTGGTCGACGCCGGCGAACGGGTCGGCTTGCTGGGTGGCGACCGCCCGACATCCGGCCGGGGCGCGCCGCGACGGCTGTTCGACGCGCTGGTCGAGAACACCCTGCTCGGCGCGGCCGACAGTGTGCCGCCGCGGCTGCCGCTGCCGGCGCACGGCCATGTCGTGCTGATCGGCGACCTGCTCGATCCGCTGGAGACGATCGAGGCGGCCGTGCGCCACTACGCGGCGCATGGCGTGCACGGCCATCTGCTGCAGGTCCTCGACCCGGCGGAAGAAGAGCTGCCCTACGACGGTCACGTGAAGTTTTCCGGCCTCGAGCGCGAGGGCGACCACACGATCCGCAAGGTCGAGGCGGTGCGCGACGCCTATCACGCGCGCCTGATCGCGCAGAAGGAAGGCTTGGCACGCATCACCCAGTCGGTCGGCTGGACGTGGCGCCCGCACCGCACCGACCGGCCACCCGAGACCGCGCTGTTGTCGCTCTACATGGCCATGGCCGAGACGGGCAGACGACGGTGATCGGCAGACTGGCGCCGCCTGCTTCCCCCGGCGGGGGACCATCGCCGAAGCGCAGCCGGCGCCGGGGCGACCAACCGCGTCCCGTGTCCGTTCGGCCGCGCGCGGCTGGCTGTCGCCGCACGGACGGTGATCGGCGCGACGCCGGAGCAGCACAATGCTGAGCCTCGGCGCACTGGCTTTCGCCACACCATGGATGCTGTCGCTGCTGGTGGCGCTGCCGGTGATCTACTGGCTGCTGCGGCTGCTGCCGCCGGCGCCCAAGCTGGTCCGCTTCCCCGCCATACGTCTGCTGCTCGGACTGGAGCCGCCGGATCGCACGCCGGTGCACATTCCGCTGTGGCTGCTGATCCTGCGCCTGCTGCTGGTCACCCTGCTGATCGTGGCGCTGGCCAAGCCGCTGCTGAACCCGGCGGCCGAACTGTCGGGACAGGGCCCGCTGGTGTTGGTCATCGACGACGGCTGGGCGGCGGCGCCGAACTGGAGCACGGTGCAACGCCACGCCGAACGTCTCACCGAACGGGCCGAGCGCGCCAACCGGCCAGTGGCGATCCAGACGACGGCGCCGGCCGCCCTTGACGAGGTCCAGGCCAAGCGCGGTCTGTTGCGCCCCGACGAGGCGCGCGCCGCGATCCGGGCGCTGAAGCCCAAGCCGTGGCCGACCAACCGCGCCGCGGCCATGGCCGACCTCGCGAAGCTGAACCTGCCCCAACCGGCGCACCTCGTCTGGCTGAGCGACGGTCTGGACAGCAAGGATTTGCGCGCGGCGGCCGAGGCGGCCCTGAAACTGGGCTCGCTCGAAGTGCTGCGCCCGCAAGCATCGCATCTCGCCATGGTGCTGCTGCAACCGGAAGCCGGCGGCCGCGATCTCAAGGTCAAGGCGCTGCGGCCGTCGGGCAGCGGACCGCAGCGTATCGCCGTGCAGGGCTCCGACGATCGCGGCGCCATCGTCGCGCGCAGCTTGCTCGACTTCGGCGCCACCGACACCGAAGCGTCGGCGACGATCGACACGCCGACGGAACTGCGCAATCGCATCGCGCGCCTGGATATCGAGGGCCAGTCCGGCGCCGGCTCCGTCGTGCTGCTCGACGAGCGCTTCCGCCGCCGCCCGGTCGGAATCATCGGCGAGCAGCAAACCGCCAGCGGCCAACCGCTGCTGCAGGAAGTGTTCTACCTCGAGCGGGCGCTGGAGCCCTACGCATCGGTAACGGTCGGCGATCGCGCCACCCTGCTAGCGCAGCGCATGGCGATCCTGCTGGTGCCCGACAATGCCTCGCCCGGCCCCGAGGATCGCGCGGCGATGGCCGAGTGGATCGACAAGGGCGGCATCCTGGTGCGGTTCGCCGGCCCGCGCATGGCCGCCGCCGAAGACGAACTGGTGCCGGTGAAATTGCGTCTGGGCGATCGCGCGCTGGGCGGCGCCATGAGCTGGGGCGAACCGGCGAAGCTGGCCGAGTTTCCGGCAACGAGCCCGTTCGCCGGACTGGCGGTGCCCGACGACGTGCGCATCCAGCAGCAGGTGCTGGCCGAGCCGGCGCCCGACGTCGCCGACAAGACATGGGCGCGGCTGAGCGACGGCACGCCGCTGGTGACCGGCGAGAAGCGCGGCCAGGGCTATCTCGTGCTGATCCACACGACCGCCAACACCAGCTGGAGCAACCTGGCGCTCTCGGGCCTGTTCGTCGAGATGCTGCAGCGCCTCGTGCGGCTCAGCCGCGGCGTCGCCGGCGAAGGCACGGCGCAACAGCTCAAGCCGTGGCGCACGCTGGACGGGTTCGGCAAGCTGGTCGCGCCGCCGCTGGGCGCCCTGCCATTGCCGTCGGATGCGGCCCAGACGTTCCGGCCGCGCCCGGTCACGCCACCGGGGTTCTATGGCGATCAGTCGGCGCAGATCGCCTTCAATCTCGGCGGCCGGGTCGAGCCGCCGGCGCCGCTGGGCGATCTGCCCAATGCCGTGACGACCGACCGGCTGTCCGAGGAAGGTGAGACCGACCTGACGAAGTGGTTCCTGACGGTCGCCCTGGCGCTGCTGCTGCTCGACTTCCTGATCTCGCTGCTGCTGCGCGGCCTCTTGCCGATGCCGGGACGGCGTGCGGCGCGGGCCGCGGCGGCGATCGTCGTCGCCATCGCGACGGCAGCGCTACTGGCCCCCGAGCGCGGCTGGGCACAGCAACCGCGGCCGACGCCGCAGCCACCGGCGCGGGCCGCACCGACCACACCGGCGCCCGGGCAATCAGACGAGGCGTTGCTGCGGGCGACGCTGGAGACCCGGCTGGCCTACGTCATCACCGGCAACCGCGAGGTCGACGAGATCAGCCGGGCAGGCCTTGAAGGCCTGGGCGAGGTGCTGCGTGCCCGCACTTCGGTGGAGCCCGGCGCGCCGGTCGGTATCGATATCGAAAAGGACGACCTGCGGCTCTATCCCTTCGTCTACTGGCCGGTCACCTCCGACCAGCCGACGCCCTCGGTGGCCGCCGCCGGCAACATCGACCGCCACATGAAATCCGGCGGCATCCTGTTCTTCGACACCCGCGATCAACACGTCACGCTGGGCCGCGGCGGCGTCAACGCCGACCTCAAGCGCCTGCTGCGGGCAGTCGACGTGCCGCCGCTGGTCGTCATGCCGCAGGATCACGTGCTGACCAAGTCGTTCTACCTGCTGTCCGACATGCCGGGTCGCTGGGCCGGCGGCCGGCTGTGGCTCGAGGCCGGCAATGGCCGCATCAATGACGGCGTCGCCGCCATCATCGTCGGCGCCAACGACTATGCCGGAGCGTGGGCGATGGAGTCGTACGGTCGCGGCATGCTGCCGGTCGCACCGGGCGGCGAGAACCAGCGCGAGATGGCGTTCCGCTTCGGCGTCAACCTCGTGATGTACGCGCTGACCGGCAACTACAAGGACGACGCGGTCCATCTCAACGACATCATGCAGAGGCTGCGGCGATGACATCCTCGGCCGCCAGCATCGCCTTCGATCCGCTGCTGCCGTGGGAGGCCTTGCTGGCCTTCGGCGTGCTCGCGATCGTGATCGCCGCCGCCGGACTCGTGCGCCGTGCCACCGGCGTGCTGTGGCGCGTTGCCGCCGTGCTCGTCGTGCTGGCGACGCTGGCCAACCCGTCGCTGGTCGAGGAGCAGCGGCGCGGCATCGACGATGTCGCCCTGATCGTGGTCGACGACAGCGACAGCCAGTCGATCAACGACCGCCGCGCCCAGGTCGCCGCGGCGCGCGAGGCGCTGCGCAAGCGTCTGGGCACGCTCGAGGGGCTGGAAATCCGCGAGGTCGTGCTGCCGCCCAGCAGTCTGCGCCTGGGCAGCGAGGGACTGGGCGGCACGCGGCTGATCAACGCGTTGCGCAACGCACTGGTCGACATCCCGCGCGAGCGGCTGGCCGGCGTGATCCTGATCACCGACGGCCAGGTGCACGACGTGCCCGCCACCATTCCACCCGAGCTGGCGACGGCGCCGACGCACGTGCTGCTGAGCGGGCGCAAGAACGAAGCCGACCGCCTGCTGGTGCTGGAGCAGACGCCCAAGTTCGGGGTCGTCGGCAAGACCGTCACCGCCAAGTTCCGGGTCGAGGATTCGGCACCCAACGCGCGCAGCCCGGCGGTGGTCAGCGTCACGGTCGGCAGCGATCCGCCGTTGCGGCTGAACGCGCCGATCGGCCGCACTGTGACGGTCGACATTCCGGTCACGACCGGCGGCGCCAACGTCGTGCAGGTCGAGGTCGCGCCCGGCACGCAGGAACTGACGCTGGAGAACAACCGGGCGCTGTTCGTGGTCAACGGCGTGCGCGACAGGCTGCGCGTGCTGCTGGTGTCCGGCGAGCCCTATCCCGGCGAACGCGCCTGGCGCAATCTGCTGAAGGGCGACCCGGCGGTCGATCTGGTGCATTTCACCATCCTGCGCACGCCGTCGAAAGACGATTTCACGCCGACCCGCGAACTGTCGCTGATCCAGTTCCCGATGAAGGAGCTGTTCGATCTGAAGCTGCGCGAGTTCGACCTGATCGTTTTCGACCGCTACGAGACCGGCTCGATCATCACCCGCGAGTACTTCTCCAACATCGCGAACTACGTCCGCGGCGGCGGCGCGCTGCTGCTGTCGGTCGGACCGGTCTACGCCACGCAGCGTTCGATCTATCGCACGCCGCTGGGGGCGGTCCTGCCGGCGGCGCCGGCCGGTGACGTCATCGAACGCGGCTTCAAGCCCAAGCCGACGACCCTGGGCGACCGCCATCCGGTGACCGCCGATCTGCCGCAGGCCGGCAGGCCGGCGCCGGAGGATGCGCCGGCCGACGTGCCGCGCGAAGAGCCGAGTTGGGGCCGCTGGTTCCGCCTGGCCCCGGCGCGGGCCGAGCGCGGCGTCACGGTGCTGTCGGGAGCCGACGACCGCCCGCTGGTCGTGCTCGACCGGGTCGGCGAGGGTCGCGTGGCGCAGATCCTGTCCGATCACCTGTGGCTGTGGAACCGCGGCATCGAGGGTGGCGGACCGCAGGCCGAGTTGGTGCGCCGCATCGCCCATTGGCTGATGAAGGAGCCCGACCTCGAGGAAGAAGCGTTGCGCGCAACCGCGCATGGCGGCCGTATCGAGATCAAGCGCCAGACACTGGCCGACTCATTCCCGCCGGTGGTCATGACCGCACCGGACGGCTCGAGCCGCACGATCAGCCTCAGCCGCATCGCGCCCGGCCGGGCCATTGCCAACATCCAGGTCGACAAGCCGGGGCTCTACAAGTTCGACGACGGCAAGCTGAAGACCGTCGCGGCGGTCGGCAATCCCGACCCGCTGGAATTCTCCGATGTGCGCGCCACCACCGCCAAACTCAAGCCGCTGGCCGAAGCTTCGGGCGGCGGCATGATCTGGCTGGCCGACGTGCCCGACCCCGACGTGCGGCGCGTCTCGGCCAATCGGGTCGCCTACGGCGATTCGTGGATCGGCCTGCGGCGCAACGAGAGCTATGCCGTGACCGGCGTGAACCGCTATCCGCTGCTGCCCGGCCTGCTCGTCGCGCTGGCCTTCCTGCTGGGCATCGGCCTGGCCTGGTTCCGCGAAGGCAAGTAGCCGTCAGATCGGCACGATCGAGCGGAACTTCGGCGGGTGATCGTTCGGCCGCCGCGCCTGGGCATAGGCCAGCACCTCGATCAGGCGCCGCCGCGTGTCGCGCGGATCGATGATGTCGTCGACGCCGAAGCCTTCGGCGGCGCGCAGCGCGCCGACCCGCGCGCGCGTTTCGTCGATCATCTGCTGGCGCCGCGCCTGGGGATCGGGTGCCGACGCGTAGTCCTTGCGGTAGGCGACATCGATGGCGCCCTCGATCGACATGGCGCAGATCTCGGCGCTGGGCCAGGCGAAGCAGGCGTCGGCCGCGAAGCTGCGGCCGCCGCACATCGCGAAATAGCCCAGGCCGTAGCCCTTGCGCAGCACCACGGCGATGCGCGGCACGCTGGCATGGCCCCACTCGAAGATCAGCTTGGCGCTGCGCCGCCCCAAAGCCGTGCGCTCGGCCCCGGAGCCGATGGCAAAGCCCGGCACGTCGATGAACGACACCAGCGGCAGGCCGAAGGCGTCGCACAGTGCGATGAAATGCGCGCCCTTGTCGCAGGCGTTGGAGTCCAGCATGCCGCCCAGACGCAGCGCCTGGTTGGCGATCAGGCCGACCGGCCGGCCGCCCAGGCGCGCGAAGGCGGTCACGAGGTTGCCGGCGAAGGTCGGCTTGAGTTCGAACAGGCTGTCGCGGTCGGCGATCAGCGCCAGCACCTTGCGCACGTCATAGGCCTTGCGCGTCGAGACCGGCACGAGATCGAGGATCGCATCGTCGATCGGCCCGGCCGGCTGCTCGCTGGGCGTCATCGCCTGCGGCGCGCGCGCATTGCCCGGCAGGTACGAGAGAAACCGCCGCGCCGCGGCGAAGGCGGCGTCCTCGTCGGCGACGCCGAGGTCCGCAAGCCCCTGCCTGTCGACCTGGATCTCGGCGCCGCCCAGCGCCTGCGTGTCGATATCCTCGCCGGTCGCGGCCTTGACGAGGGCCGGCCCGGCCAGCCCCATGGTCGACAGGCCGCGCACCATGACCACGAAGTCGGCGAGGCCGGCGTAGTTGGTCGGTCCGGCGAAGCCGGCGCCCAGCATCAGGGCGACGACGGGAATCCAGCCCGAGGCGCGCGCCATGTCGTGGAACAGGCCGTTGGCATGCGCGAAGTGGCGTGCGTCCTGGCCGTCCTGGATGCGATGGCCGCCGCCGTCCAGCAGCAAGACCAGCGGCAGGCCCGACGTGATCGCGATCTGCACCGCGCGCCGGGTCTTGGCGCTGCCCAGTTTGCCGCTGCTGCCGCCGAACACCGAGAAGTCCTGCGACAGCACGACGGCCGGCCTTCCGTCGATGCGGGCCGTGCCCACGACGACGCCATCGGCCGGCGCCCGCGCCCGGCCGGTGGCGGCGCTGGCATCATCGTCTTCCGCCACCAGGCCGCCCACCTCGACGAACGAGCCCTCGTCGACGAGGCGCGCCAGCCGCTCGCGCGCGCTCAGCTTGCCGCGCGCGTGCTGGCGTTCGATGGCGGGACCGCGCGCCGCATCGTCGAGCGACGCGCGCGCCTCGGCGATGCCGTCAATCAACCCGCGCATCGTCTTCTCAGCGTTGCTCATCACCTGCCCCCGACGAAGCTGCGATCTTGCCTGCGCCAGCGATCGCAGGACCGCGCCGGCCTGGCGCCGGACCTGCGCGCCATCAGCCAGCCGCGCAGGCAGATTCCACCTCAGTGCGGCGTCGCGCCGGCGGCGGCCAGCGCCCGCGCCCGGGCAGTGGCCATGTCGTAGGTCCGGTGCATCATGATGCGCTGCGCGTTCAATCCGCCGCCGGCCTGCAGCGCGACCACGAATTGCCAGCCGCCATAGGCATCGGCCGTGAGGTCGCGGATCAGGTTGTAGACGCGCATGCGGGTTTCGGGTTCGGCGCCGGGCACGCTCTTGAGGTACTTGCGCAGATACTTGCCCGACTCCTCGTTGCGCAGATCGGCCTCCAGCGGCAGCGTGATGACCAGCCCGCCGCTGACGTCGTGCAGGTAGCGGATCGTCTGGTGGTAGTTGGCGGCGTAGTAGTACTTGGCAACGTTCACGGCCAGCACGTTGGGATGGATCATGCCCGATGGCGTGCGCTCGTAGTTGCGGCAGGCGTAGTCGAGGCTCATGCGCAGCATCTCGGCGTAGCTGATCAGCTCGGCGACCGAGTTCTGCACGACGGGATCGCGTTCCTTGCCCTGGTGCTCGCTAACCAGCTGCGCCAGGCCGACGAAGATCTGCGACATCCGCACCGCCTCGACCAGCCCGCCGGTGCGTTCCCACAGGCCGAGCGACTGGGCGAACAGGCTGGCGAGCTGCACTTCGCCGGCGAGGAAGACGCGCTCCCACGGCACGAAGACGTCATCGAAGATCACGAAGCCTTCCGGAATGCTGTGATGCGCGCTGGCCGGGTAGTCGAAGGCGTTGAGCTCGGCCGGCGCGAAGCTGCGGTTGATGATCTTGACGCCCTTGGTGTTGACCGGGATGGAGAACGACACGGCGTAGTCGGTCTCGTCCTGGCGCATGCCCTTGGTCGGCATGACCACCAGCTCGTGGCACAGCGAGGCGCCGGTGATGTGCAGCTTGGCGCCGCGCACCACGATGCCCTCGTTGCTGCGCTTGACGATGCGCAGATAGAGGTCGGGATCGTCCTGCTCGTGCGCCTTGCGCTTGCGGTCGCCCTTGGCGTCGGTGATCACCTCGGCGGCGCGCAGATCGTTGTCGCGGGCGTGGCGGTACATCGCCTCGATGTTGGCGGCGTATTGCGGGTTCACCTTGGCGACGGCGTCCTTGACGCTCATCAGCGCCATGTAGACGCCGCTGACCAGCCCGACGATCGAGGTGTGGTACATCAGCTCGACGCGCGTGGCGAGGTCGGCCTCGCTGCGCGGGATCTGGTAGATGCGGTGCGCCCGTCCGCCCTCGTCGGTCGCGAAGCTGCGCAGCTCGGCATGGCTGGGATCGTCGTAGAGGTAGTCGCGCGACGCCACCTCGATCGGCACCCGGAAGCGCGGATGGGTGGTGATGTCGTCGATGCGCTCGCCGTCCCAGTAGGTGACGCGCCCGTCGCGCAGGCTGGCGACGTATTCCGCCGGGGTCTTCAGGCCCATCGTTCCCTCCTCGTCCGTCCTCAGGCACGGTTTGACAATAACATAACTTATCTTATGGTTTCGCCGCATGACAAGCCGCAGCGGCACACTCCGGCGCACCGGGCGCCTCACCCGGCTGGACTGGCTCGAGGCCGGCCAGGCGATCCTGTGCGACGCCGGCATCGCCGGTCTGAAGCTGGCGGCGCTCACCCGCCGCCTGCACGTCTCGACCGGCAGCTTCTACCACCACTTCGCCGACTTCGACTCCTACCTCAGCGCCGTGGCCGAGCACTTCACCGCCGACCAGGTGCACGATACGCTGCGCCAGGCTGCCGAAGGCAGTGCCGATCCGCTGACCCGGCTGCGGCGCCTGCGCACGCTGAGCGCCCGCACGCGGCTGTTCCGGCTCGACGCGGCCATGCGCGTGTGGGCCGCCACCGATCCGCGCGCCGCCGCCGCCATGCGCAACGCCGAAGCCATCGTGCTGGCGTTCCTGACGCAGGCGTTCCGCGATCTCGGCTACGCGCGCGACGAGGCGGCGCTGCGGGCGCGCATGCTGCTGTCGGCAAATGTCGCCCGCATCGAGGCCGCCGCGCCGCCGGCCGGCAAGCGTTTCTTCCGCGAGGCGCTCGCCCTGCTGACCGGCGATGCGCCGGCGGCGCGGCCGCGCCTGGTTGCGGCGAGAGGACGGTGAACCATGCTCGATATCGCCATCACCGGCACCGGCATCGTCTCCGCGCTGGGACTTGCCGTCGAGGAGTTCCATCGCCGGCTGCTGGCCGGCGAGGTCGCCATCCGGCCGGCGCCGTGGACGACAAGCGGCGGCGACGGCAGGGCGTGGTGGGGCACCATCACCGACTTCGCGCCGCGCGACTGGATGGACGCGCAGATCGAGGCCGGCACCGACCTGTTCGCGCAGTTCGCGCTGGCGGCAGCACAACAGGCGGTGCAGCAGGCCGGCCTGGGTGATGTCGACGCTGAACGCACCGGCGTCGTGCATGGCACCAGCATCGGCGGCGCGCGGGCGGTGATGAAGGCGCAATACCTGCTCGATACCGAGGGCCCGCAGGCGATCCCGCGCAAGACGCAGATCCAGATCTGGCCCAACATGGCCGCCGCCCAGATCGCCATGCGCTACCACCTGCACGGCCCCAGCCTGACCGTGACCACGGCCTGCGCCTCGTCGCTCGATGCCATCGGTACGGCGGCGCGCCTGATCGCCGGCGGCCAGGCCGACGTGATGATCGCCGGCGCCACCGAAGGCGGCATCAGCCTGGCCGGCGGCGGCGCCGACGGCGATTTCGTGCCGGCGATGTTCCACACCAGCACGCTCTACGGCATGGATGCGCCGTCGCACGACCCGCACCGCGCCATGCTGCCGTTCGACGCCAAGCGCAGCGGCATCGTGGTCGGCGAAGGCGCCGCGATGCTGGTACTGGAGCGCGGCGATCGCGCCCGCGCCCGCGGCGTGCCGATCCTGGGCTACGTACGCGGCTACGGCAGCCTGGCCGACGCCTTCCATCCCTCCTCGCCCGAGCCGACCGGCAAGTGGGAGGCGCGCGCCATGGAACTGGCGATCGCCGATGCCGGCATCGACGCCGGGGCGGTCGATGCCCTGATCGCGCACGCCACCGGCACGCCCAAGGGCGACACGGCCGAGATCCGCGCCATCAACCGGGTGCACGGCGATCGGCCGCAGAAGCTGCCCGTCGCCTCGATCAAGGGCCACATCGGCCACAGCGGCGCCGCGTCCGGCGGCATGGCGATCATCACCGGCCTGCTGGGCATGCGCGACGGCCGCTTCGTGCACACCGCCAACACCGACGATCCCGATCCCGAGGCGCAATTCGACATCGTGATCGGCGCGCCGCGTGCGCTGGACTACCGCACGCTGCAGGTCAACTCGTTCGGCTTCGGCGGCCAGAACGCGTCGCTGATCGTCACGCGTGACTGACGGAGGCCGGGCATGCATCTGACCATCGCCGAGAGCGTCGCGGCGCGGGCGCTCGCCCATCCCGACCGGCCGGCGATCGAGGTGCTGGGCGGCACGACGCTGACCTACGGTCAGGCGTGGCGCCGCGTGGTGGCGCTGGCCGATGCCGTCGGCGCCGTCGAACCAGGGCCGCAGGGCCGGATGGTGGCAGTGCTGCTGGGCAATGGCGCCGACGCGCTGCTGGCCTACCTCGCCTGCCAGTGGGCCGGCGTGACCGCCGTGCCGGTCAACACCCGGCTGGCGGCACCGGAAGTCGGCTTCATCGTCGGCGACAGCGGTGCGCGCCTGATCCTGACCGACCGCACCTACGCCGAAGTCGCCGCCACGGTGGCGGCCGAGCATCGGGCGCGCGTGGTGCTTGCCGAGGACATCGCCACGCCGGCTGCCGTCAGCCCGCCGGTGCTGGCCGTGCAGGATCGCGGCGCAATGCCCTGCGTCGTGGGCTACACCTCGGGCACGACCGGCTTCCCCAAGGGCGCGCTCTACAGCAACGACCACTACCTGACGGCCCTGATGCGCTGGGGCTGGGAGTTCGGCCTCACCGGCGATCACCTGATGCTGGTGCCGGGACCTCTGTTCCACCTGTCCTATGCCGGCCTGTCGATGGCGGCGCTGTGCATCGGGGCGCGGGTGCGCATCATGCCGGCTTTCGATCCGGCGGCGGCGCTGGACGAGCTGACAGGCAGCTGCACGTTTGCGTTCCTGGTGCCGTCGATGACCGGCATGATCGCCCAGGAATGGCAGCGCCGCGGCGAGCCGGCGGTGCCGGCGATGCGCTTCATGATCAGCTCCGGCGCGCCCGGACCGCTCAGCCTGACGCAGACCGCCATGCGCATGTTCGGCAACGCCAAGGTGTGCGAGGCCTATGGCTGGACGGAAGGCGGCTGGGTGACGTTCGAGGTCAAGCGGCCCGAAACGCTGCTGGCGCATTCCGTCGGCTGGCCGACCTTCGGCAACGAAGTCGGCGTCTTCGCCGACGACGGCCGGCCCTGCGCCGTCGGCGAAGCGGGCGAGGTCGGCGTCAAGAGCGTGACGCACTTCGACGGCTACCTCGGCCGGCCCGAGGCGACGCAGGCCGCGTGGCGCAACGGCTACGTGATGTCGGGCGACATCGGCATCTGGCAGGCCGACGGGCGCCTCTGCATCGTCGATCGCAAGAAGGACATGATCATCAGCGGTGGCGAGAACGTCTACACCGCCGAGGTCGAGCGCGTGCTGCATGAGCATCCCGGCGTGCTGGAGGCGGCCGTGGTCGGTCTGCCCGATGCGCGTTGGGGCGAGCAGGTGACGGCCGTGATCGTGGCACGCAACGGTGCGAAGCCCGACCCAGCCGGCGTGCAGGCGTTCTGCCGCGAACGGCTGGCCGGCTACAAGGTGCCGCGACGCATCGAGCTGGTCGCCGAGCTGCCGCGCAATCCGATGGGCAAGGTGCAGAAGTTCCGCATCGTCGAAAGCCTGTCCGGCCGCGATCCCTGAGCCACCGACTCAGTCCCAGGACGACAGCGGGCGCGCCACCTCCTCCAGCGGCCGGCGTTCGGAACGGATGCCGATCGCCGCCTCGACTGCGGCGGCGATCAGCATCAGCACGCCGCCGAAGGCGTAGCCCCACATGACCTCGGTGCGCGACCCGGTATCGATCAGCACGCCGAACAATGCCGGCCCGCCGACGCCACCCAGTGCCGTGCCGAAGGAATAGAAGATCGCAATGGCAATTGCGCGCACCTCCAGCGGGAAGCTTTCGCTTACCGTCAGGTAGGCGGCGCTGGCCGCCGCCGAGGCGAAGAAGAAGATGATCGTCCATGCCGCGGTCAGGCCGACCGAACCCAACATCCCCTGCTGGAACATCAGGCCGGTGACGGTCAGGAGCAAACCCGACAGCGCGTAGGTCGCGGTGATCATGGTCTTGCGGCCCAGCGTGTCGAACAGCGAGCCCAGCAACAGCGGCCCGAGAAAATTGCCGACCGCGAATGGCAGCAGGAACCAGCCGACATCGCCCGAGGCGATGCCGTAGAATTTCGTGAGGATCAGGGCGTAGGTGAAGAAGATCGCATTGTAGCAGAAGGCCTGCGCCGCCATCAGCGTGATGCCCAGCAGCGTGCGACGCGGATAGTGCACCAGCAGCGATCGCACGAGCTGCACCAGGTCGGCACGGTGGTGGCGGCGCAACCGGATCGGGCGCGCCGTGACCGGCGGCAGCTTGCCGTGCTGGCGCTCGACGCGGGCCTCGATCGAGCGCACGACGCGATCCGCCTCCTCGGGCTGGCCGTGCGTCATCAACCAGCGCGGGCTCTCGGGCAGGAAGCGCCGCAAGACAATGACGATCATGCCGATCAGGCCGCCGATCACGAAGGCGCCACGCCAGCCCTGCTCGGCCGGCACGCTTTGCAGGTTGAGCGCCACCAGCGAGCCGAGGGCGCCCAGCGCCGCGCCGAGCCAGTAGCTGCCGTTGACCACGAGGTCGGTATAGCCGCGGCGGCGCGCGGGGATCAGTTCCTGGATCGCCGAGTTGATGGCGGAGTACTCGCCACCGATGCCGGCACCCGCCAGAAAGCGGAAGGCGGCGAACGACCAGAAATCCCAGGCCAGACCGCTGGCCGCCGTCGCCAGGGCGTAGAGCAGCACCGTGACGGTGAACAGCTTCTTGCGGCCCATGCGGTCGGTGAGATGGCCGAAGAACAGCGCGCCCAGCACCGCGCCGGCGAGATAGGCGCTCGCGGTCAGGCCGATCTGGGTGCCGCTCAAGGCCAGCGACTCGCTCTCGTGGATGGCGCCAGCCAGGGCGCTGACCAGCGTGACCTCCAGCCCGTCCAGGATCCACGTGATGCCCAGGGCGGCGATCACCAGCCAGTGGAAGCCGCTCCACGGCAGCCGGTCCAGACGGCCCGGCACGTCCGTCTCGACTATCGCGTCTGCCGCCGGATCGGGCTGAGAAGCGGTCATGTGCATGATTGTCCGCTGAAGCGACCGGATTTGCCACCCGCCAACCGGCGGCAAGAAAGCCATCCCGAGTAACGACGCCGGTCGCGATCAATGGTTGCGTGGCCGCGACATCGCAGAGCGCATCTCGGCTATGTGGGAGCACGGTGTCGCCGACGCTCTCGTGCCGAGTAACGACGCGCGCGGCGAGTCTAGCTGCGCGAGAAGGGCCCTAGCGCCAGCGCCTGGCCCAGCGCTCCGCCCAGTCGTGCAGCGGCAGCATGAGGCGCAACAGCGACTGGCCCTCGGGCGTCAGGCGATAGCCGGCCTCGGACAGCTCGACGAGGCCAGCGGTGCGCAGATCGCCGAGCCGGGCGTTGAGCACCGACGGACTAACCTCGTCGCAGGCGGTGCGCAGCGCGCGGAAGCTCAGGGCCTCGCCGCGCAGCTCCCAGATGATGCGCTGCACCCAGCGGCGCCCCAGCAGGTCGAGCAGTGCCATGACCGGCCGGCCCGTGGCCGAGCCGCGCACCGGCCGGCCGGGCAACGGCGGCGTGCGGCGTTTGGGCGAGGAGCCGGCGGACATGCATGGAAGCTACGCGGCATCGCGCCCTTGCGCTACGGAAAAAGTATCGCTACGATTTTCGTAGCGTCGAGTTTTCCGTAGCGACACGACATGGAGGCCGTCTTGACCGAACCCCGCATCGCGCCGCTCGCGGCGCCCTATCCCGCCGCGGCGCAGGCCGCGTTCGACCGCATCATGCCGCCCGGCGTCGACCCGCTGGTGCTGTTCCGCACGCTGGCGGGCTGCGCGCGGGTCTGGGAGAAATTCCGCGCCGGCTCGCTGCTCGACAAGGGGCCGCTGCCGTTGCGTCTGCGCGAGATTGTCATCGACCGCGTCAGCGCCCGTTGCGGCAACGAATACGAATGGGGCGTCCACGTCGCGTTCTTTGCGAAGCGCGCCGGCCTCAGCGAGGCACAACAGCACGCGACCGTGCACGGCGGCGCCGACGCGGCGTGCTGGAGCGACGAGGAGCGCACGGTCATCCGGCTGGCGGACGAACTGCACGACACGGCGTCGATTTCCGATGGCCTGTGGGCGGAACTGCGCGCCCGATTCGACGACGAGCAGATCCTGGAGATGATCGCCCTGTGCGGCTTCTACCGGACGGTATCGTACTTCTGCAACGGCTTGCGCCTGCCGCCCGAGTCGTACGCCGCGACGTTCCCGGCGGCGTGACGCTTCCCTCCCCCAACGAAGTTGGGGGAGGTGGCCGAAGGCCGGAGGGGGAGCAGACGTGGTCTGAGGTACATCGACCTCGTCGGCTCCCCTCCGCCCCTTCGGGGCACCTCCCCAGCAAAGCTGGGGAGAAATGATCAGAGGTGAATCGGCTTGTCCCAGGCGGCCAGCGCGGCCTCCTTCATCGCCTCGCTGACCGTGGGATGGGCGTGGCAGACGCGGCCGATGTCCTCGGCCGAGGCGCTGTACTCCATCGCCAGCACCGCCTCGGCGATCATGGTGCCGGCCTCGGCGCCCAGGATATGCACGCCCAGCACGGTGTCCGTCGTCTTGTCCGACAGCACCTTCACGAAGCCGTCGGTGCGGCCGTTGGCGCGGCTGCGTGGATCGGCGGTGAAGGGATACTTGCCGACCTTGTAGGCGACACCGTCGGCCTTGAGCTGTTCCTCGGTCTTGCCGACCCAGGCGACTTCCGGCTGGGTGTAGACGATCGACGGCACCTTGTTCCAGTCGACATGACCCTTCTGACCGGCCAGCATCTCGACGCAGGCGACGCCGTCCTCGCTGGCCTTGTGCGCCAGCATCGGACCGTCGATGACGTCACCCACGGCGTAGATGCCGGCGACGCTGGTCTGGAAACGGCCGTCAACCGCGATGCGGCCGCGGGGTGTGAGCTTGACACCGAGCCTGTCGAGACCCAGGCCCTCGACGTACGGCCGTCGGCCGATGCAGACCAGCACCACGTCGACCGTCAGCTGCTCGGCGGCGCCGCCCTGGGCGGCCTCGTGGCTGACCACGATGCCGTCCTTGCTCTTCTCGGCCGCCGTCACCTTGCGGCCGAGGCGGAACTTCAGCCCCTGCTTCTCCAGCGCCCGCTGGAAGTGCTTGGTGATCTCGTTGTCGACGCCGGGCGCGATACGGTCGAGGAACTCGATCATCGTCACCTCGCTGCCCAGCCGGCGCCAGACCGAGCCGAGCTCCAGGCCGATGACGCCGGCACCGATCACCGCCAGCCGTCGCGGCACGGCCGCCAGCTCGAGCGCGCCGGTCGACGACACGATCGTCTTTTCGTCGATGCTCACGCCGGGCAGCGGCATGACCTCCGATCCGGAAGCGATCAGGATGCTCTTCGCCTCCAGCGTCTGCGCCACGGCGCCGTCGCCACCCAGCACCGCGACCTTGCCGGGCGCGTCGATACGCGCCGTGCCGGTGATGGCCGCCACCTTGTTCTTCTTGAACAGGAAGGCGACGCCCTTGGTCGTGGCGCCGACCACCTCGTCCTTGCGCTTCATCATCTGCGGCAGATCGAGCCTAACCTCGCCGACGGCGATGCCGTGCGCCGCCAGGTCGTGCCCCGTCTCCTCGTACAGATGCGAGGACTGCAGCAGCGCCTTGGACGGAATGCAGCCGACGTTGAGGCAGGTGCCGCCGGGCGTGGCGCGCTTTTCGACGCAGGCCACCTTCATGCCCAGCTGCGCGGCACGGATCGCCGCGACGTAGCCGCCCGGACCGGCGCCGATGACGACGAGATCGTAGCTGTCGCTGGCCATGGCTCTGTCCTTGCTCGTGCGCCGGAGCTATCGCGCGATCATGAGATGAGGGCGGCCGCCCTAGACTTCCAGCAGCAGGCGCTCGGGATCCTCGATGAAGTCCTTGACCCGCACCAGGAAGGTGACCGCCTCGCGACCATCGATGACGCGGTGATCGTAGGTCAGGGCCAGATACATCATCGGGCGCAGCTTGATGTCGCCACCAACGGCCATCGGCCGCTGCTGGATCTTGTGCATGCCCAGCACGCCGGACTGCGGCGGGTTAAGGATCGGCGTCGACATCAGCGAGCCGTAGACGCCGCCGTTGGAGATCGTGAACGTGCCGCCGGTGAGGTCGGCGATGCTGAGCTTGCCGTCGCGCGCCTTCTTGCCGAGTTCGGCGATGCCTTTCTCGACGGCGGCGAAGCCCAGCGTGTCGGCGTCGCGCAGCACCGGCACCACGAGGCCCGATGGCGTGCCAACGGCGACGCCGATGTCGTAGTAGTTCTTGTAGACCAGATCCTCGCCGTCGATCTCGGCGTTGACCGCCGGGATCTCCTTCAACGCCGCCACGCATGCCTTGACGAAGAACGACATGAAGCCCAGCCGCGCGCCGTGCTTCTTCTCGAAGTCGTCTTTCAGCCGCTCGCGCAGCGCCAGCACCGCGCTCATGTCCACCTCGTTGAAGGTGGTCAGCATCGCGGCGGTGTTCTGGGCCTCCTTCAGGCGCGTCGCGATGGTCTTGCGCAGGCGCGACATGCGCACCCGCTCTTCACGCTCGGCGTTGGGACGCGGACCTGCCGGCACGGGCGCCCTGGCCGGTGCCGGGGCGGCGGCCGTCGCGCCGGCCTGCAGGAAGGTGACCACATCGGCCTTGGTGACGCGTCCGTCCTTGCCGCTGGCGGGAATCGCCGCCGCCTCAAGGCTCCGCTCGGCCACCAGCTTGCGTGCCGCCGGACCGGAGGCGGCAATGTTGGCGGCTGCCGGCGCGGCGGGAGTCGGAGTCGCCACCACGGGCGGCGGTGGCGCGGCGGCCACAGGCGCGGCGGCGGCGGGTTTGGCTGTCGGCGCGGCGGCGGCGCCCGCCTCGATCAGGCACAACGTGGCGCCCACCGGCACCGTGGCGCCTTGCGGCGCCAGGATCTGGCCCACGACGCCGGCGGCCGACGCCGAGACCTCGACGGTCACCTTGTCGGTCTCCAGCGCGCACAGCGCCTCGTCGACCGCGACCGCGTCGCCTTCCTTCTTGTACCACTCCGCGACGGTCGCTTCGGTTACCGATTCGCCCAGGGTCGGGACCTTGATCTCGATCGCCATGATGATCCTCTGCACCGGTGCAGGCGGCGGCCGGTCGCCGGCCGTCAACGACGCTGCCGATCAGTCGACGCTCAGCGCCCGATCGACCAGCTCGGCCTGCTCCTTGGTATGGTTCTTGAGCAGGCCGGTGGCCGCCGAGGCCGACTCCTTGCGACCGATGTACAGCGGCCGCCTGGCCTTGACGTCCAGCTCGGCCAGCGCGCGCTCGATGCGGCGGTCGACGAAATGCCAGGCGCCCATGTTCTCCGGCTCCTCCTGGCACCACACGACCTCGGCATTGCGGTAGCGGCGCAATTCCTTGGCCGTGGCCGTGAACGGGAACGGATAGAGCTGCTCGACCCGCAGGATCGCCACGTTGTCGATCTTGCGGTTACGGCGCTCGGCGACGAGGTCGTAGTAGACCTTGCCGGAGCACAGGATGACTCGTCGGATCTTGGCATCGGCCGCCAGCCTGTCGGTCTCGGGCAGGACACGATGGAAGCTCGTGCTGCCCGACATCTCCTCGAGCCGCGAAATGCAATCCTTGTGCCGCAGCAGCGACTTGGGCGTCATGATCACCAGCGGCTTGCGGAAGCTGCGGCGCACCTGGCGGCGCAGGACGTGGAAGTAGTTGGCCGGCGTCGTGATGTTGCAGACCTGCCAGTTGTCCTCTGCAGACAACTGCAGATAGCGCTCCAGGCGCGCCGACGAATGTTCCGGCCCCTGACCCTCGTAGCCATGCGGTAGCAGCAGCACCAGGCCGGAGAAGCGGAACCACTTGCTCTCGCCGGGGCTGATGAACTGGTCGATGATGACCTGCGCGCCGTTGGCGAAATCGCCGAACTGCGCTTCCCACAGGACCAGCGCATTGGGCTCGGCCAGGGTGTAGCCGTACTCGAAGCCGAGCACGCCGGCCTCGCTGAGCGGGCTGTCGATGACCTCGAAATGGGCCTGATCGGCCGGCTGGATGTTGTTGAGCGGCACGTATCGGTTGTCGTTGGTCTGGTCGACCAGCACCGAATGGCGCTGCGAGAAGGTGCCGCGGCCGGAGTCCTGGCCGGACAGGCGCACCGGCGTGCCCTCGACCAGCAGGGTGCCGAACGCCAGTGCCTCGGCCGTCGCCCAGTCGATGTCCTCGCCGCTCTCGATCATCTTCCGCTTGTCGTCGAGCTGGCGCAGGATCTTGCGGTTGGTGTCGTGGTTCTCCGGTCGCCTGGAAATCGCCAGTCCGACCTCGCGCAGCAGCGCCATGTCGACCGCCGTGTGGCCCTTGCGATCCTCCTCGCCGGGCGCGATCGTCATGCCCGTCCACTTGCCTTCCAGCCAGTCGGCCTTGTTGGCCTTGAACGAGGCGGCCGCCGTGAACGAGTCGTCGAGCTTCTTGCGGAAGTCGGCGACCATGGCATCGACCTCGGCCTGGCTGACCACGCCCTCCGCGACCAGACGCTTGGCATAGACCTCCTGCACCGGCGGGTGCTGGGCGATCCGCTTGTACATCGACGGCTGCGTGAACATCGGCTCGTCCGACTCGTTGTGGCCGTGCCGGCGATAGCAGAACATGTCGATCACGATGTCGCGCTTGAAGCGGTGACGAAACTCGACCGCGATGCGGGCACAGTGCACCACCGACTCCGGATCGTCGCCGTTGACGTGCAGGATCGGCGCCTGGACGATCTTCGCCACTTCCGTGCAGTACGGGCCCGAACGGGCATAGGTCGGCAGCGTGGTGAAACCGATCTGGTTGTTGACCACGAAATGCACCGTGCCGCCGGTGCGGTAGCCCTTGAGGTCGCTGAGGTCGAGCGTTTCGGCGACTAGGCCCTGACCGGCGAAGGCGGCGTCGCCGTGCATCAGCAGGCCCATCACCGACAGACGGTCCTTGTCGCTGCGCTGGTCCTGCTTGGCGCGCACCTTGCCGACCACCACGGGATTGACCGCCTCCAGGTGCGAGGGGTTGGCGGTCAGCGACAGGTGCACGATGTGGCCGTCGAACTCGCGGTCCGACGAGGCGCCGAGGTGATACTTCACGTCGCCCGAGCCGCGCAGCTCCTCCGGATGGGAGGCCTTGCCCTGGAACTCCGAGAACAGCGCCGTGTAGCTCTTGCCCATCATGTTGACGAGCGTGTTGAGCCGGCCGCGGTGCGGCATGCCGATGACGATTTCCTTCACGCCCAGCGCGCCGCCGCGCTTGATGATCTGCTCCAGCGCCGGGATCAGCGACTCGCCACCGTCGAGCCCGAAGCGCTTGGTGCCGACGAACTTCACGTGCAGGTATTTCTCGAGGTGCTCGGCCTCGATGATGCGCTGCAGGATGGTGCGCCGGCCGAGCTGGGTGAACTCGGTGTGGTTCTCGATGTTCTCGATGCGCTCCTGGATCCACGCCTTCTGGTCGGGATCGCCGATATGCATGAACTCCACGCCGATCTTGCCGCAGTAGGTCTTCTCGAGCCGCGACATGATCTGCCGCAGCGTCGCGGAGTCGCCAAGCCCCAGCACGCCGTTGATGTAGATCGGCCGGTCCCAGTCGCCGTCGCCGAAACCGTAGGTCTTCGGATCGAGCTCGGGATGGTAGGTCTTGGGCGTCAGTCCCAGCGGATCGAGGTCCGCCTGCAGATGGCCGCGGATGCGAAAGGCGCGGATCAGCATCAGCGCCCGCACCGAATCGAGCGCCGTGGCCCGCACCTGTTCCTGCGATATCGCCGGTTCGGCCGCCGCTGCGGCCACCTGTCCGTTCGCCGTCAGATTGACGTTGGCCGCCTGCGGACGCATGTCGGCGTCGACTACGCCGATGATCCGGGTTTCCTTCGGTGCCCAGCTGGCGCCGGCCGCTTCGCGCAGCAATTCGGGCTGCTCGGCCGCCAACTCGTCGAACAGCGCCCGCCAGCTCTCGTCGACCGAGGCGGGATCGCGGGCGTAGCGCGCGAACAGCTCCTCGATGAACGCGGCATTGGCGCCGGACAGGAAGGAAGTGCGTTCTGCCTGCTGCATGATGACAACGCCGGCGCGCTGGGGCACCGCCTCTGCTAGTACGTCGCGATGCCACCCGGGCCCGCAAAATCGATCAACAAATACTTGCCGCCTCGGGGAGCGGCTCGCACCACGGCGACCTCAGCCCTTGCGCAGCGCCTCGAGCATGCCGGTGCCCAGGGCGGCCGGTGAATCGACCACATGGATGCCGGCAGCGCGCATGGCGTCGACCTTGAACGCCGCGGTGTCGTTGCCGCCCGAGATCACGGCGCCGGCATGGCCCATGCGACGGCCGGGCGGCGCGGTGCGGCCGGCGATGAAGCCCACCACCGGTTTGTTCGTGCCGCTGGCCCTGAGGAACTCGGCGCCCCTGACCTCTGCGTCGCCGCCGATCTCGCCGATCATCACGATCCCTTCGGTTTCGGGATCGCGCACGAACATCTCCAGGCACTCGACGAAGTTGGTGCCGTTGACCGGATCGCCGCCGATGCCGATGCAAGTCGTCTGGCCCAGCCCGGCCGCCGTCGTCTGCGACACCGCCTCGTAGGTCAGCGTGCCGGAGCGCGACACGATACCGATCTTGCCGCGCTTGTGGATGTGGCCCGGCATGATGCCGATCTTGCATTCGCCGGGCGTGATCACGCCGGGGCAGTTGGGGCCGATCAGGCGCGAGCCCGATCCGGCCAGCGCGCGCTTGACGGCGACCATGTCGAGCACCGGGATGCCTTCGGTGATGGTCACGACCAGCGCCACGCCGGCATCAACCGCCTCGAGGATGGCATCGGCCGCGAACGCCGGCGGCACGTAGATCACCGAGGCGTTGGCGCCGGTCTTTTCGACCGCCTCCTTGACGGTGTCGAACACCGGCAGGTCGAGGTGCTTGCTGCCGCCCTTTCCGGGCGTGACGCCGCCGACCATCTTGGTGCCGTAGGCGATGGCCTGTTCGGAATGGAACGTGCCCTGCGAGCCGGTAAAACCCTGGCAGATGACCTTGGTGTTCTTGTCGACCAGGACGGCCATCACTTCGCCTCCCGCACGGCCTTGACCACCTTCTCGGCGGCCTCGCCGAGATTGTCGGCCGACACGATCGGCAAGCCGGACTCGCGCATGATCTTCTTGCCCAGCTCGACGTTGGTGCCTTCCAGCCGCACCACCAGCGGCACGTGCAGGCTCACCTCGCGCGCCGCCGCCACGACACCCTCGGCGATCACGTCGCAGCGCATGATGCCGCCGAAGATGTTGACCAGGATGCCTTCACGTTGGGGTCCGACAGGATGATCTTGAAGGCCGTCGTGACGCGCTCGCGCGTGGCGCCGCCGCCGACATCGAGGAAGTTGGCCGGCTCGCCGCCATAGAGCTTGATGATGTCCATGGTCGCCATCGCCAGCCCGGCGCCGTTGACCATGCAGCCGATGTTGCCGTCGAGCTTGACGTAGTTGAGGTCGTGGCGAGCAGCCTCGAGCTCGGCCGGGTCCTCCTCGCTCTCGTCGCGCAGCTCGGCGAAGTCCTTGTGCCGGTACAGCGCGTTGTCGTCGAGGTTGACCTTGGAATCGAGCGCCACGACGTCGCCGGCGCCGGTGACGATCAGCGGATTGATCTCGATCAGCGAACAGTCGAGCTCGACGAACGCCTTGTACAGCGCACCAAGCAGTTTCACCGCCGCGCCGACCTGCTTGCTGTCCAGACCCAGCGCGAAACCGATCTTGCGGCCGTGGAACGGCTGGTAGCCGGCCACCGGATCGATCGCCACCTTGACGATCTTCTCGGGATGCTCGTGCGCCACCGTCTCGATGTCCATGCCGCCTTCGGTGGAGGCGACGATCGTGACCCGGCTGGTGGCGCGGTCGAGCAGCATCGACAGGTAAAGCTCGCGCTTGATGTCGCAGCCTTCCTCGATGAGAACGCGCTTGACCTCCTTGCCCGCCGGCCCGGTCTGCTTGGTAACCAGCACCTTGCCCAGCATGGCCTCGGCCTGGGCGCCGACCTCGTCGATCGACTTGACGACCCGCACGCCGCCCTTGCCGCCGGGGTCGTTCTTGAAGCGGCCCTTGCCGCGGCCGCCGGCATGGATCTGCGACTTCACGACGTAGACCGGACCGGGCAGCTTGCGGGCGACCGCCATCGCGTCGGCCGCCGTATAGGCGACATACCCCTTGGGCACCGCCACGCCGAATTTCGCGAGCAGCGCCTTGCCCTGATATTCGTGAATGTTCATGGAAACCCGGTCGGCAAAGTGAAGGGGGTATGCCCTGCCCCGGCCGGGCTGTCAGTCGGCCGGGCGTATTCTCAAGTTCGTTTTTTCAAGCAACTGATATCTAGCGTGCGAATAATCTACCATTTCGACGTTGCGACGCAATGTCAATCCAACGGCCGAAGTGGCGCGCCGGCGCCCATAAATCCCTTTCGACGAAAGGGCTATCAGGCGGCGGCGACGATCTTCTTGGTCGCGTCGACCAGCGAGCGCACGGCCGCGACCGACTTGTCGAACATCGCCTTTTCCTCGCCGTTCATGGCCACCTCGACGATGCGCTCGACCCCGCCGGCGCCGATGATGACGGGCACGCCGATATACAGGCCGTTGATGCCGTACTGGCCGGTCAGCAGGGCCGCACATGGCAGCAGGCGCTTCTTGTCCTTCAGGTAACTCTCGGCCATGGCGATGGCCGACGCCGCCGGGGCGTAGAACGCCGAGCCGGTCTTGAGCAGGGCCACGATCTCGCCGCCGCCATCGCGGGTACGCTGCACGATCTTGTCCAGCCGCTCCTGGGTCGTCCAACCCATCTTCACCATGTCGGGCAGCGGGATGCCGGCCACCGTCGAGTAGCGGACCAGCGGCACCATGGTGTCGCCGTGGCCGCCCAGCACGAACGCCGTCACGTCCTCGACCGAAACCTTGAACTCCTCGGCCAGAAAGAACCGGAAGCGCGCCGAATCCAGGACGCCCGCCATGCCGACAACCCGCGACGCCGGCAAGCCGGTGACCTCGTGCATCAGGCCGACCATCGCGTCGAGCGGGTTGGTGATGACGATGACGAACGCGTCGGGCGCGTTCTCCTTGATGCCCTTGCCGACCGCATTGATCACCTTGGCGTTGATGCCGATCAGGTCGTCGCGGCTCATGCCCGGCTTGCGCGGCACGCCGGCGGTCACGATGACGACGTCGGCGCCCTTGATGTCGGCGTAGCTCGAGGTGCCACTGTAGCCGGCATCGAACTTGGCGACGGGCGTCAGCTCGGCGATGTCCAGCGCCTTGCCCTTGGCGACGCCCTCGAAATCCGGAATGTCGAGCAGGACGACGTCGCCCAGCTCCTTCTGGCCAGCGAGCAAGGCGAGCGTGCCGCCGATCTGGCCGGCGCCGACCAGCGCGATCTTCCTGCGGGCCATGCGGGTCTCCTTCGATGTGGGGCCGGTCTCATCGCACAGAGCGAAACCGCCGGTGCGCAAAGGCGGCGCTAGGTAGCGCGATTCCCGTACAGCAGCAAGCGCAGCGCCGACGATGCCAGCTGCCCGCAAAACAGGCAGCCGTCCGCCCTTCAGCGCGCCGGGTATGACCGCAAGTGCGCCAGCAGCAGCGCATTCACCTCGTCGACCAGCTGATCGGTAATGAAATGGCCGACACCCGGCAGCACCTCGAACCGGAACGGGCCGGTCACGAACTCGGCCGTGCCCTCGGCCGCCATGCGACCGACGGTCGCGTCGGCATCGCCCCAGATGTAGAGCGTCGGCACCGTGATCTTGCCCAGGGCCGCGCGCAGGCCTTCCTGGGCGCGGTACCACGCCAGCGCCGCCTCCAGCGCGGCCGGGGTTCCCAGGACCGACACGTAGTCGGCCGCCGCGTCGTCTGGCACGCCGGCTTCCGCCAGGTTGCGCCGCAGCCGCCGTGCGTCGTCCTCCAGCAGCAGCCGTGCCGTATCGCCACTGAGAAACGCGCGGTGATGGCGCGAGCGATGTTTCTGCTCGCCGTCGGGTGCCTGCAGGGCGCGCACGAACGACGACGGGTGCGGCCGCGACAGGATGGTCAGCGACGCCAGCCGGTCGGGATGCCGGTCGGCGACACCCCAGGCCACTTGGCCGCCCCAGTCGTGACCGACCAGATGGAAGCGGCCGGCGCCGTGGCCGCAGGCCGCGGCCAGATCGATGACATCGCCGATCAGGCGGTCGTAGTGGTAGTTCGCAAGGTCGGCCGGATCAGGCCGCGCGCCCGGCGAATAGCCACGCTGGTCGGGGGCCACGGCGCGGTAGCCGGCCGCTGCCAGCGCCGGCAGCTGGTGGCGCCAGGTGTGACGCGATTGCGGGAAACCGTGCAGCAGCAAGACCAGCGGGCCGTCGGCACGCCCGTCGATCCAGGCGTCGAATTCGAGGCCCGAACCGGCGACGATCTTTTGCAGTTCCACCATGGCGACCTCGTGGACGGCACACGCGATGGGCGGCGACACGCGCCACCGCAAGGAACTTGAACCCTAGCACGGCCACGCCCGAGCGCAGCTCAAGCACCGGCCGATCGCGGCGTCGAGGCTGGACGCCCAGCGGCGCCCGACGCAAGATGAATGATGCCCACGCCGCGACGATCACACCGCGAGTGAGCGGCGCGAAACCCCGCATCTTTGGCGCGCGCGTAACGTCGCGACGGGCCGTTACGCGTCACGACGGCCGGAGGCGTTGATGGCCGATCCACGGCCAGTGCGCATCTTCATCTCCTCACCCGACGACGTGCGGCCGGAGCGCGGCATCGCCGCCCGCGTCGTGCATCGTCTGGCACGCGAATTCGCGCACCACTTCACCGTCGAGGCTGTCCTGTGGGAGCGCGAACCGCTGCTGGCGTCGGCGCATTTCCAGGACGGACTCATCGCGCCGCACGATACCGACATCGTGGTTGTCGTTCTGTGGTCGCGGCTGGGCCTGCCGCTGCCCGCCGACAAGTACACTGGCCCGCTGTCCGGCCGACGAGTGACCGGCACGGAGTGGGAATTCGAGGATGCGCTGGCCGGCTACCGCCAGCGACAGCGACCGGAATTGCTTGTGTACCGCAAGCATGCCGAGGTGGTCGCCAGGATCGGCGATCGCGCGGCCGTGGAGGAACAGCAGCGCCAGGCGGAGCTGGTCGAGGATTTCATGCGCCGCTGGTTCAGCGACGCCGACGGCGTGTCGGCGACCGCAGCCTGGCGGGCCTTCGCCGACGGCGCGGCGTTCGAAGGCATGCTGGAACAGCATCTGCGAGAGCTGCTGCGCCGACGGCTAGCTGGCTCTGCCGGCAAGGAAGGGGCGATCGTTCGCTGGCACCAGGGTTCGCCCTATCGCGGTCTCGAGGCCTTCGAACCTGAACACGAGCAGATCTTCTTCGGCCGCACGCGCGCCCGCAACGAAGTCAGGGAGCTGCTGGCGCGGCAGGTGGCGAACGGCACCGCCTTCGTGCTGGTGATGGGCGCCAGCGGTTCGGGCAAGTCGAGCCTAGTCAAGGCCGCCGTCGTGCCGGAACTGCGCGAAGCCGGCATGGTGGGCCATGCCGCCATGGTGCGTCACGCACTGACCCGGCCCGGCGCGTTCGACGCAGCCGGCGGGCCACTGTCGGGCCTGGCGGCAGCGTTGTTCGAAGGTGCGGCACTGCCTGAACTGGCGGCGGCATCATCGGACAACACGCCCGATGCCCTGGCCGCGCTCCTGGCCCGGACCCCGACGGCCACCGCGCAGCCGATCCGCCATGCGTTGGCCGCCGTGGCACGAACTGCCGGCGTCACCAGCCGCGGCGAGGCCCGCCTGCTGCTGGTCGTCGACCAGCTTGAGGAGTTGTTCACGACTGACGGCATTTCTCCGGAGGACCGCACCCGTTACGTCGCGGCGCTGGCGGCGCTGGCGTCCAGCGGTCTCGTCTGGGTGGTCGCCACCATGAGATCGGATTTCTTCGACCGGCTGGAGCGCTTGCCACCGCTGGCACGCCTGGCCGGCGGTGAAGCCAAATATCTGCTGACACCGCCGGACGACTCCGAGATCGGCCAGATCATCCGGCAGCCGGCGCGCGAGGCGGGCCTGCATTTCGAGATCGACAGCAGCACGGGCCACAGTCTCGATGAGACGATCCGCGAGGCGGCGGCCGGCGACGCAGCGTCGCTGCCGCTGTTGGAATATCTTCTCGATCAGCTGTGGCATCGCCGTACGGCTTCCGGCCAGCTGACCTATGCCGCCTATCAGGAGCTCGGCGGTCTGCATGGCGCGATCGGCCGGCGCGCCGAGGAAGTGCTGGCCGGTCTGGCGCCGGAGGTCCAGGCGGCCCTGCCGCGCCTGCTGCGGGCACTTGTCAGCGTACAGCCGGGCACCCGAACGGCCGCGACCGCACGCTACG
>JAHCJT010000109.1 GCA_026126245.1 Alphaproteobacteria bacterium | reverse complement strand
GGTGCTTCAGCGGCCCTGCCGTTCACTGTCATCGTCACCGCAAGATCCTTCGCTGCGCTCAGGACGACAGCCAATTCGCCCTACGCGATTGCCCTGCCCCTGGGAGAAAGGCAGGCGTCGCCATGACCGCCCACCTGTTCATCGAACGCGCCGGGCTGTTCGACACCGTGCAGGACCGCGGCCGGATCGGCTTCCAGGCGCTGGGCATGCCGGTGGCCGGCGCCATGGACCGCATCGCGCTGCGGTTGGCCAACGCGCTGGCGGGCAACGCCCAGGACGTGGCGGCGATCGAGATCGGCGTCATGGGGCCGACCCTGCGCATCGAGGCCGACAGCGTGCGGCTGGCGGTGGTCGGGACGGTGACGCTGGACCTGATCGCCGGGCCTGGCGCGCCGCCCCGGCCGCTGGACGCCAATCGCTCGCACTGCCTGCTGCGCGGCCAGGGCCTGCGCGTCGGCATGGTCGACGGCGCCAGCACCGCCTATCTCGCGGTCGAGGGCGGCTTCGCGCTGCCGCCGTTCATGGGCAGCCTGTCGACCTACACCCGGGCCGGCGTCGGCGGCCTGGACGGCCGCAAGCTGCAGGACGGCGATGCCTTGCCGCTGGCGCGCGACATGGCGAGCCCGCGGGCGGAGGTCCGGCTGGGCGCGGCCTTCGACTACGGCAGCGGCCCGATCCGCGTCGTGCCGGGGCCGCAGGAGGACCATTTCAGCGACGCCGGCTACGCCACCTTCCTGGGCAGCGCGTACGTCGTGTCGAAGGAAGCCGACCGCATGGGCATCCGCTTCGAGGGGCCGCCGATTGCGCATTCGACGCTGGGGCCGGACATCGTGTCCGACGGCATTGCCCCGGGCGCCATCCAGGTGCCCGGCGCCGGCCTGCCGATCGTGCTGCTGGCCGACCGCCAGACGGTCGGCGGCTACGCCAAGATCGCCACCGTGATCTCGGCCGACCTGCCGCGGCTGGGCCGCATGCTGCCCGGCCACACGGTGCGCTTCGCCGCCGTCACGGTGGCCGAGGCCGAGGCGCTGCGCCGCGACCAGGAGAAGCGCCTGGCGCAGGCCATCGCCGGCCTGCAGCCGGCGCTGCCCGAAGGCGGCATCGACCTGGCGGCGCTCTACGAGCAGAACCTGATCGACGGCGTGGTGTGGGAGTAGGCCGATGCCGCGGCCCCGCCATATGCAGGGCCTGCAACCTTTCGGCCAGTTCGCCGTTGATGCCTGAGGAGCAGCGCAATCCGCGTTTCCGGCCGCTCCCGTCAGTTGCGCGTCCGCCAGATGGCGCACCTCATGGAGTTGCCCATGCTTCTGCTGACGCACAGCGATCCCGCCTTCACGAAGCTGATTCTCGAGGATGTGCCGAGGATCGCAAAGATGCCGTTGGTCAGGGCGGCGATGAAGAAATACACGTCCGGCTATCTGACCGATTCGCGGCTGACCGACGCGACGTCCGCCGGCACCTTTCCCATGGTCGAACTGGGGGCGGTCGGCGGCGGCGCCAGTGGCCAGCAGGTTCGCGACACGATCCGGATCGACAGCAGTTACTTCAAGGGATTCAAGGAAGGCCATCCGACTTACGTCATGCTGGTCCCGATCACCGTATTCCACGAGATGGCCCACTGGGGCTACTGGAAGGGGCAGGACGAGGGTCACCCCAGCGACAAGTTCGGACGCGAACACAACAATCACGGCGAGTACATGTCGCCGCTCAATGCCGAGCTGCAGAGGGTATTCCAGATGGTGACGCTGCTGTCCGGGCCGATCTTCTAGCCGTCGACAGCCGGTGCACGCCGCCTTGAGCCTCCTGTCACGCATCGACCGCGCCGGCGATGGTGCCGATGGCCGGGCTTGCGGCCGGTGCGCCGATGGCGGGCGCCACGTGGCTCCAGGCGGCGGATCCTGCGGCGCCTGGGCGCCGCCGCCTACGGCCGGTCCTTGTCGCCCCTGTCGCTGACGCCGAGCTTGGCGGCGAGCAGCGCGTGGTCGTCGAGCAGCGCGGCGCTGTCGCCCTCGTGGACGACCATGCCGCGGTCGAGGATCACGGCGCGGTCGGTAACCGCCAGCACCTGGCGCGCCTTCTGCTCGACCACGATCGCTGACAGGCCCTCCTCGCGCAGGATGCGGCGCAGGATCGTCAGCACTTCCTCGACGATCAGCGGCGCCAGGCCCTCCAGCGGCTCGTCGAGCAGGATCAGGCGCGGATTGAGCGCCAGCGCGCGCGCGATCGCCAGCATCTGCTGCTCGCCGCCCGACAGCTGGTCGCCGAGATTGCGCCGCCGTTCGGCCAGCCGCGGGAACAGCTCGAAGACGCGCGCCACGCTCCACGGCCCGGGCCGCAGGATCGCCGTGAGATTCTCCTCGACCGACAGCGAGCGGAAGATGCCGCGCTCCTGTGGCACCCAGCCGATGCCGGCGCGGGCCCGCCGCTCCGGCGCCAGGCGCGTGATGTCGACGCCGGCCAGCCGGATCGCACCCGACCGCCAGGTGGTCAGGCCCAGCAGGCTGGCGATCAGCGTCGTCTTGCCGGCGCCGTTGCGGCCCAGCAGCGCCAGCGCCTCGCCTTCGCGAAGCGACAGCGAGACGTCCTCCAGCACCACGGCCTCGGCGTAGCCGGCGCGCAGGCGCTCGACGGCCAGCAGCTCAGCCATGCTGCGCCTCGCCGAGATAGACTTCGCGCACGCGCCGATCGCGCGCCACCTCCTCGGGCGCGCCCTCGGCGAACAGTGCGCCATCGACCAGCACCGAGATGCGCCGCGCGAAACTGAACACCAGATCCATGTCGTGCTCGATCAGAAGCACCGCCACGTCGTCGGGCAGCGCCTCGATGTTCGCCAGGATGTCGTGGCGTTCGTCCTCCGGTACGCCGGCCGCGGGCTCGTCGAGCAGCAGCACGTGCGGGCCGCCGGCGATGGCGACGGCGATCTCAAGCAGGCGCTGCTTGCCATAGGGCAGGGCGGTGACTCGGGCATGGCGGGCGTCGGCCAGGCCGAAGCGCTCGAGCAGGGCGGCCGCCTCGCCCAGCACATCGGCGCGCGCCGCCAGCGGCCGCCACCAGCTGCGGCCCAGGCCGCGGCGCTCGCAGACCGCCAGCGCCACCGTTTCCAGCGGCGTCAGTTCGGCGAACAGCTGGTTGATCTGGAAGGTGCGCGCCATACCGCGCCGGGCGCGGCCGTGCGGCGCCGTGCCGGTGACGTCGCTGCCGCCCAGCAGGATGCGGCCGGCGTCCGGCCGCAGCACGCCGGTCAGCAGATTGATCAGAGTCGTCTTGCCGGCGCCGTTGGGGCCGATCAGGGCGTGGCGCGCGCCGGCCTCGACGCGTAGCGACACGTCGCGCGTCGCCGCCAGCGCGCCGAAACGCTTGGCCAGCCCGACGGTTTCCAGCGCCAGAGTCATGGCGACGCCGGCGGGGTGGTGCGTGCCGCCCAGCGCGCCCGCAGGCGCGCCGCCAGCGCCGCGAAGCGCTCGCGGCCGACCAGCACGACCAGCACCAGCACCAGGCCGATCCAGAACTGCCAGTATTGCGGCGTCTGGGCGGCCAGCCAGTCCTGCATCAGCTTGAAGATCGCCGCGCCGATCAGGCCGCCGTAGAGGTAGCCCGAGCCGCCCAGCACCAGAACCAGCAGCACGTCGGCCGAGCGGTGGAATTCCAGCACGTCGAGCGACACGAACTGCGTGGTCTGGGCCAGCAGCGCGCCGGCGGCGCCGGCATAGGCGGCGGCCACGGTGTAGATGGCGACCAGCCGCGCGTCGGCCGGCACGCCGACCGACACGGCGCGCAGGCGGTTGCCCTTGACGGCGCGCAGCGACAGGCCGAAGGGCGATCGCACCAGCCGGCGCGCCAGCAGAAACAGCAGCAGCAGCACGATCAGGCTGTAGGCGCAGGCGGTGCGGCCGAACAGGTCGAAGCGGAACAGGCCCAGCAGCGGCGCCATCGACACGCCCTGCAGGCCGTCGGCGCCGCCGGTGACGGTATCGAAACGATTGGCGATCTCCAGCAGCATCAGCGCGACGCCCATGGTGACCATCAGGCGCGTCAGGTCCGAGCCGCGCAGCACCAGGAAGCTGCTGAGGAACCCGACCAGCGCCGCCGCCAGCATCGACAGCAGCAGGCCGACCAGCGGCTCGCCGATGCCGTGCTTGGCCAGCAGTCCGGCGGTGTAGGCGCCGACGCCGAAGAACGCGGCGTGGCCCAGCGACACGATGCCGGCGTAGCCCAGCAGCAGGTCGAGCGACAGCGCGAACAGCGCCAGGATGGCGATCTCGTTGATCAGCAGGCGCTTGCCGGGCAGCAGCAGCGGCATTGCCAGCGCGACCAGCCAGAAGGCCCACTCCCAGCGGCTGGCCGCGATGCGTTCAATCCAGCTGGAAGGTTGCGGTGGCGTCGGCATCATGGTCGACTTGCCCACATGCGATCGCAGGTGATGGCGCGGTGCTCAGCCCGTCGCTGGCCTTCCCCCGGAGGGGGAAGGTGCCCCGAAGGGGCGGAAGGGGGATGCTCGATCATGCGCGGCCTTCGCCTGTGACATCGATTCTGTTGCCACATCCCCCTTCTGGCGCTGCGCGCCACCTTCCCCCTCCGGGGGAAGATCACGACATCGACCGAGTCCGGCCGCGTCACAGGCGATCGTCCTGCGCTGCGGGGGAAAATCGCAAATCGTGGCATCGGCGATGGCCCGTCATCGCCTGCCTCAGCGTGCGCCGCGGCGGGTGAAAAGGCCGTGCGGGCGCCACAGCAGCACGCCGACCATCAGCGCGTAGATGACGAAGGCACCGAGCTTGGGCACGTAGTACTTGCCGGCGACGTCGGCGATGCCCAGCAGGATCGAGGCGAGGAACGGACCGGTGATGCTGGTCGTGCCGCCGACCGTCACCACGATCAGGAAATACAGCATGAACTTCAGCGGAAACGTCGGGTCGAGGCCGAGGATCTCGGCACCCAGCGCGCCGCCCAGGCCGGCCAGCCCGGAGCCGGCAGCGAATGTCAGGGCGAACACCGCGTTGACGTCGATGCCCAGGCCGCGCGCCACGCGCGCATCGTCGACCGCGGCGCGCAGCTGGCTGCCGAAGCGGGTGTACGTCAGGACGGATTGCAGGACGACGACCAGTGCGCCGCAGACGGCGATGACGAACAGGCGGTAGACGCCGATGCTGGCGCCCAGCACCTCGAAGCGGCCGCGTAGCGCCTCGGGCAGGCTGATGATCTGCTGCTGCGCGCCGAGGAGATAGTCGATCGCCGCGACCGACATGAACACCAGGCCGATGGTGAACAGCACGTGGTCGAGATGCGGGCGCGTGTAGAGGCGGACATAGAGCGTGCGCTCGAGCAGCGCGCCCAGCACGGCCGTCGCCACGAAGGCGATCGGCAGGCACACCAGGAAAGGCACGCCGAGGCGGCCCATCAGCAGCACGGTGATGTAGCCGCCGGCCATGGCGAAGGCGCCATGCGCGAGGTTGATGAAATTCATCAGGCCCAGCGTCACCGCCAGCCCGCAGGCCAGCACGAACAGGATCATGCCGTAGGCGAGGCCGTCGAAGAGGATGGTGAGCATGGAGTCGACTACTCCGTTCCTCGCCCGGCGGCGACGCCAGCGGGACGTGCCGGAAGATGAACCGTCGCGGCCCTGGCGACCAGGACCGCGTCGCGTCCGCTCCGTCCTCCGGGCACCCCGCCACGTCGCGGGGAGGACGACGTCACTTCTTCGTCTTGCCGGGGTCCTTGACGGCTTCGAAGGTGGCGAACTCGACGTTGTAGAGCTGGCCATCGACGCGCTCGACCTTGCGCATGTAGACGTTCTGGATGATGTCGCGCGTCTCGGGGTCGATCGAGATCGGACCGCGCGGACTGACCCATTTCATGCCCTTCATGGCGCCGACCAGCGCCTCGCCGTCGGTCTTGCCGCCGGTCTTGGCCAGCGCCTGGTAGACCAGGTGCATGCCGTCCCAGCCGCCGACCGCCATGAAGTTGGGACGCATGCCGTTGTTAGCCTTGCCGAAGGCCGCGACGAACGCCTGGTTCTCGGCCGACTTGTGCGCCGCCGAGTAGTGCATGCTGGTGATGGTGCCCAGCGCCACGTCGCCCATGTCGTTGAGGATGTCGTCGTCGGTGACGTCGCCCGGGCCGATCAGCTTGATGCCGGCCTTGTTCAGGCCGCGCTCGGCGAACTGCTTCATCACCGCCGAGCCGGCGCCGGACGGCACGAACACGAAGAGCGCGTCGGGCTTGGCGTCGGCGGCGCGCTGCAGGAACGGCGCGAAGTCGGGGTTGCGCAGCGGCACGCGCAGCTTCTCGGGAATGCTGCCGCCGGCCTTGGTGAAGACCTCGGTGAAGGTCTTTTCGGCGTCCAGGCCCGGACCGAAATCGGTGACCAGCGTCACGACCTTCTTCAGACCGTTCTTGGCCGCCCACTCGGCGACCGGCAAGGTGTTCTGCGGCAGGGTGAAGCTGGTGCGCACGATGAATGGCGAGCGCTCGGTGATGATCGAGGTGCCGGCCGCCATGACGATCATCGGCACCTTGGCCTCGGTGGCGATCGGTGCCGTGGCCAGCGCCGTCGGCGTCAGGCCGAAGCCGGCGAGGAAGGCGACCTTGTCGTTGACCACAAGCTCCTGCGCCAGCCGCTTAGTAACATCGGCGACGCCGGTGTCGTCCTTGACGATGAGCTCGATCTTCTTGCCGCCGGCCATGGCGCCGTGCTGCGCCATGTAGAGTTTGGCGGCCGCCTCGATCTGCCGGCCCGTCGACGCGAAAGGTCCGGTCATCGGCAGGATGAGGCCGACCTTGACCGTGTCCTGGGCGAACGCGCCGCCGCACATGAGGGCGGCGACAAGCGTGCCCGCACCGCCGGCGAAGAGCCGTCTCAACATCATTCCCTCCCTGATTGTCGGAGTCCCAACAATCGCCAGAGACTAGAGCAGACGCCGGGGCGAGGGAAGCGGCGCGGCGGTCGCGGCGGCCATTGTCGGCGCATCGGCCGCCTCGTTGCGGCTCGTCGCCGCCAGGCGCGCGGACGGTCCGCGCCGCCACCACGGGGCGTTCGCCCCGACGCGCGGCACGACTCGAACGGCGCTGTGCTGGTCGCTGCGCCGTCGGGACGCCCGCCCGCACGCGACATGACGGGCCGGGGGCGGCGACCCGGAGCGGTTGGCGTGCCTGCGGCACGTCCCTGACCGGCGCTTTCGGCGCTTGCCTTCGCGCCCAAGCGGCGGCTCGATGGATCACAACAAGGCTCGAGGTGCTGCGACAGGGAGGCGGCGGACGATGCAGGCGGACTACGTGATCATCGGCGCCGGTTCGGCCGGCTGCGTGCTGGCCAACCGGCTGAGCGAAGACGGCGCACGGGTCGTGCTGCTGGAGGCCGGACCGCGCGACTGGAATCCCTGGATCCACGTGCCGGCCGGCGTGCTCAAGCTGCTGCGTCATCCCGTGGTCAACTGGAACTATGGCACGCAGCCCGAGGAAGCCACCGCCAACCGGTCGATCCACTGGCCGCGCGGCCGCGTGCTGGGCGGCAGCTCATCAATCAACGGCATGCTCTATATCCGCGGCAACGCCGCCGACTACGACGCCTGGGCACAAAGCGGCTGCCGCGGCTGGAGCTGGGAAGAGGTGCTGCCCTATTTCATGAAATCCGAGCACTACGTCTCGGGCGACGGACCCAATCGTGCCAAGGGTGGCCCGCTGCGGGTCGAGGACTACCGCACCATCCTGCCGCTGACGCACGCCTTCGTCGAAGCCGCTCAGCAGGCCGGTTTCGCGCGCAGCCCCGACCTCAACGGGCCGCAGCAGGAAGGTGTCGGCTACTCCCAGATGACGCGCAACGGCCGTTTGCGCGGCTCGACCGCCACCACCTTCCTGCGCCAGGCGCGTGGCCGCGCCAATCTGCGCATCGAGACCAACGCGGTCGCCACCCGATTGCGGCTCGATGGCCGGCGCTGCACCGGCGTCGCCTTCCGCCAGGATGGCGTCGACCGCGAGATTTCCGTGACGCGCGAAGTCATCCTGTCGGGTGGCTCGGTCAACTCGCCGCATCTGCTGCAGGTTTCGGGCATCGGGCCGGCGGCGCACCTGATGTCGATCGGGATCGAGGTGCGGCACGATCTGCCCGGCGTCGGCGCCAACCTGTCGGACCACTATTGCGCGCGTGTCGTGGCGGGTGAAGGACACGCCGACGATCAACCAGTTGTCGCGCGGCCCGCGGCTGGCGGGCGAAGTGGCGCGCTGGCTCACCACCGGACGCGGCGCGCTGACGTTCGGCGTCAGCTCGGCGCAGCTCTTCTGCCGCAGCCGGGAGGGGCTGGCCAGCCCCGACATCCAGCTGCTGTTCACGCCGGCGAGCTACGATCAGCAGCGCTTCGGCGCCCTGGAACGCGCGCCCGGGATGACCATCGCCTGCTCGATCGCGCGGCCCGCCAGCCGCGGCACGATCATGGCGACGTCGGCCGATCCGCTGGCAGCGCCGGCGATCCATCCCAACTACCTCTCGGCGCCCGACGATCTGCGGGTGCTGGTCGCGGCGATCCGCCATGCCCGGCGGGTGTTCGCAGCGCCGGCGTTGGCGCGCTACGCCGTGAGCGAAACCTTCCCCGGCGTTGCGGTCGACAGCGATGCCGAGCTCGGCGATTTCGCCCGCCGCACCGGCTGGACCGTCTATCACCCGGTCGGCACCTGTCGCATGGGCGACGATCCCATGGCCGTCGTCGATTCGCGGCTGCGGGTGCGTGGCCTCGACGGCCTGCGCGTGGTCGACGCCTCGATCATGCCGGCGGTCACCACCGCCAACACCAACGCACCCACCATCATGATCGGCGAGAAGGGCGCCGCGATGATCCGCGAGGACGCGCGCGCGGCCTGAGCGCCACCGTCGCGGCCGGCTCGCACGCTAGTGAGACTTGCCCTTCAGCCGCTGCTGGATGCGCCAGTCCCACGGCATGTCGAACTCGCTGGCCCAGATGCCGCGCCGCGCCTCCTTGGCTTCGGCTTCCTCCTTGGCATAGACCTGCGTCTGGCGCCCGTTCATCACCGCCCAGCCGTTGCGCACCATCCAGCGCGACAGGCTCTCGCCGCCCAGCGTGCAGTCGCCGACGATCAGACGGCGCAGCTTGTCCTCGACGATCACGCGGCAGCGCACCGTCTTGCCGGTCACCAGATTGGCGAGCGCGCGGGCGGCGTCGCGGCCGCAGGCCCAGGACTTGCCGGCCCGCTTGCACGGCTGATCGAGACCGGGCGCGTCGATGCCCCACAGGCGCACGCGCTTGCCCTGCAACGCGATCGAGTCCTCGTCGAGGCCCGCGGCCGTGCCGGACAGGATCGTCTCGGCGCGTGCGTCGACGCACAACGCGACGCCGCACGCGACGATGAGGGCAAGGAGTCGGAGCTTCATAGGGGGCGACAGCGCATCACGATGTGGCGGACAAGGCAAGCGCGTCGGATCTGGCGCGATGGCAGCGACGCGCGGTGTCGGTGATGCCGTGCGGAGCGGGTCGCCGGTGTCGAGTGTGGCCGCTGCCATCCGACAATCAGGTGGCGTCGTCAAGCTTCGCGCGGTGAGACGATGTGGCGACACAGATCGGCGACACGCGCCTTGGCCGCGTCGCGCACCGCAGGCACGGGAACACCCCGCGGCGTAAGCAGCGGCGCAAGACGCCGGGGTCCCCCGAGGACGTCGCGCGATGCCGAGCGGGGCAGGTCAAGGTGAGCGCGTTCGTCAGCCGCGCGGCGCGGCATGTCAGGTTGCGACGGCCACGTCAGCGGTTGTCGCGCCTGTTCATTGCAACTGCAGAATGTAGGCCGTCGGTGCTGAGGCGACCGAACGGCAGCCTGAACGGAAGATCACTCTATGTTCTCGTTTTCACGTAAATTTGCAGCTTTGCGAAGGATCGCCTCGATTTTTGTGAACATCTTGTCAATGGACCGTGAACACTGGGCGGATTATGCAAGTTGTTCTCATACAAATCAGGAACATGGCCGCGACCTGGGGATTTTTTTGACGACTGATAGGCGAAATTCATCACGTTTTTAATCGCATAATGATGCAAACTTATCAGTAAGCGAGTAACGGCCGCGTCGGTTTTGAGGCAGCCGGCCACCACAGAGGTCGCCGGCAGGCCGGGCGTAGTGCAATGGGCATATGCCATTCGCTATCGAGCCTGCCGCGTTTCAGTCGAAGATGGTCTGGCGTCGGGCGTGGCGACCTCGCGCATGGCCCTGCGCGACGTGTGCGCTGGTGCTGGCGACAGGATTGAACTGCCGCCCTCTCGCTTGCCACTGGACTTCCGTGCACGGCGCCGCCGGGCGCTCGATATCGGACGGCGCAGCCTACTCGATCACTTCGTCCGCGCGGGCGAGGAGCGACGGCGGCACGGTGAGCCCCAGTGCCTTGGCGGTCCTGATGTTGATGGCAAACTGAAGATTGGTCGGCTGCTCGACAGGGATGTCGGCGGGTCTTGCGCCCCCAAGGATCTTGTGCACGAAGCGTGCGGCCTGGCGATACTGCTCCGGCAGGCCAGGGCCATACGACGCCAGGCCACCTGCCTCGACGTCCTCGCGAAAGGAATACATCACGGGCAGCCGGTATTCGGCAGCGTATCCCACAATCTGCTGTCTCAACGTCTGAGTCAGCGGGTCAATCATCCGCAGCGCCGCGACGGAACGTGCCCGCACGGCGGCTTCAAAGGCTGCCCGAAGGCTCGCATCGTTGCGCACCTGCAGGATTGGCTCGAGCCTGATGGCAAGCCTGTCGGCCGCGTACCTCGCGCTCTTCATCTGCAATGCCGCGTTTTGATCGTCGGGATTGATCAGAACGGCGATCCTTGAGGCGGACGGGATCATCTCCTTCAGGATTTCCAGGCGTTTGCCTGCGAGCTCGGCGCCGATGTTCGTGATGCCGGTAATGTTGCCGCCGGGCCGCGACAGGCTCGCGACCAGACCGACGCCGAGGGGGTCCGCGACACTCACAAAAACGATCGGTACAGTGGACGTCGCCGTCTTTGCCGCCAAAGCCGCAGGCGTGGTCGATACAAAGAGAACGTCGGGCTTCCAGGCGACCAGTTCCCGCGCGAACGCCGGCAACCGCTCGAACCTGGCTTCCGCATAGCGCTCCTCGACAACCAGGTTCTGTCCGTCGACATAGCCGAGATCGCGCAGGCCGCCCGTAAACGCGGCTACCAGCGGTGCCCGCGAGGCGGTGGTGCCGCGCGAAAGGTGCGCCAGTCGGTAGGTTCTTCCGGCTTGCTGGGCTTGCCCGCGCAGCGGCCGGGCGACCACGACACCACCAGCGATCCCGAAGAAATGTCGTCGTCGCATCCCGTTCCCCGCGGCAGAGGGCATGCCAGAATATCGGGTCGGCGCGGACCTCCGGAAGGGGGCCGCGAGATATGTCCCGGTCGTGCGACATTCGACGCAGACCAAGGCGATGGCTCTGACGCGCTCGGCACCGCATCTGGTGCCATCTGCCATGCGGACGGCGCGCCGCCATGTGGCGCGGTCTTCAGCACCCGTCCCCGTCTTTGGCTGTGAGACCACAGCAGCTCATGGTATGTTTTGAAAATTGTTTGAAAGTCATTTTTCGGCGGCCTGAGGGGTCTATGAGCATTTTTGTGGTCGAGGTCGGCGGTCGGCCGATCGCCGCGTTCAACGCGCCGACAATCGCGCAAGCCAGGGAACTCTCGGACGGCGCCAGCTTCCGCGCCGATCTGTCCATGCGCGGCGTATGGGATGGCAAGGCCAAGGTGATCACCCGGGAGGCGGCGCTCGACGAGCGCGCGCGCTGGCGTCTGACGCGCGCGGCGGCGCCCTACGAGGAGGACGGCGACGAGATGTGGCTGACATTCCTGGAGCCGGCGATCGAGATGGGCGGCAGGTACTAGGGCGCCGCGATCGATGCAGCACAGGTAACAGTTCGGGCTCGGGCGGCTTGCACCGTTCAGGAGTGAGCGCCTGCGGGCCTGGCTATTCCCAACGGTTGCTGCCGTGTTCTGACCGGCCCGGTCCCGGGTGGTCCAAGGGCGGCCTCGATATGTTCCGAGAGTGCCGCCAAATCCTCAACGATTTCAGCATGGTGCTGGTGCTGCCGGACAGGATTGAACTGTCGACCTCTCCCTTACCAAGGGAGTGCTCTACCACTGAGCTACGGCAGCCCCGATTGCGGCAGAATTGGCCGGTCGCGAGACGGCGGCGGGTATGCCACAGGGGGCGGGGGCCTTCAACCCCTGGCGCCGCGCGCGGAACCGGCGGGGGCGCCGCCGCGCCGGCCGGGCCGCCGGCCCTGCCGAACACGATTGCCAGCCGCAATGGTCATGGGCTCTATGGCGTCCGCCCTCAAGCCGCCGGAGCGCCCGCGTGACCTACACGACCTTCGATTTCAGCGTCGCCGATCAGGTGGCGCATGTCCGTTTCAACCGCCCCGACAAGCGCAACGCCATGAACCGCGCCTTCTGGGAGGAGATCCGCCACGTCTTCGCGGTCGAGATCGGCCGCCAGCGCGCCGACGTGCGGGTGGCGGTGATCTCCTCGACGGGACCGCACTTCACCGCCGGCATGGATCTGTCGGTGTTCGCCGATGTCGTCGCCGATAGCGGCGATCCGGCGCGTCGCCGCGAGCGCTTCCGCCGCGGCCTGCTGGCCTACCAGGACTCATTCACGGCGATCGAGAAATGCCGCGTGCCGGTGCTGGCCGCGATCCAGGGCGGCTGCATCGGCGGCGGCGTCGACATGGTCTCGGCCTGCGACATGCGCTACTGCACGCAGGACGCCTTCTTTGTCGTCAAGGAGATCGACCTCGGCATGGTGGCCGATGTCGGCACCCTGCAGCGCCTGCCGCACCTGATGCCACCGGGGCTGGTGCGCGAACTGGCCTATACCGGCCGCAACCTGGCGGCCGACGAGGCGCAACGCTGCGGCCTGGTGAACCGTGTCTACGACACGCAGGCGGCCATGCTGGACGACGTCATGGCGATCGCCCGCGCCATCGCCGCCAAGTCGCCGCTGGCGATCTACGGCAGCAAGGAGATGATCAACTACACGCGCGACCACAGCGTTGATGAGGCGCTGAACTACATGAGCGTGTGGAACGCCGCCTTCATCCAGGGCGAGGACATGCCCGAGGCGTTCCGCGCCATGCAGGAGAAGCGGCCGCCGCGGTTCAAGGACCTGGCGGCGGGCGACGGGCTTTGAGCGGAGATTCGCGGCCTTTTAGGGGCGGTAAATGACCCCCGGACTGATGCCTGCCGCCGTGCGGGCAGCGACGCGGCGGGCGGCGCGGCGCGCTGGACAGGGCGACCGACGGCGCCCATGCTGCGGCCCGATCGGCAATCCGATGGAAGGACGCAATGGCGACCCTGTATAGCGGCGGCAAGATATTCGACGGCGAGAAGCCGCTCGACGGGCATGCGGTATTGGAGGAGGGCGGCCGCATCAAGCGCCTGGCGCCGGTGGGCGAGTTCGCCGGTTTTGCCGGGCCGCGCGTCGACACCACGGGCGGCACTCTGCTGCCCGGCCTGATCGACTGCCATGTCCACTCGCTGTCGGGTGCCGAGGGCAATCCGGGCCTGGTGCAGGACCGCATGACGACCGCCCAGATCGCGGTGCGCGGCATGGAATTCATGCGCGCCACCTTGGACGGCGGCATCACGGCCGTGCGCGAGTGCGGCGGCAAGGACTACATCGAGTTCGCGCTGCGCGACGCCTTCAACGCCGGCCGCTTCCTCGGGCCCACCATGCGCTGCGCCGGCCGGCTGATCTGCATGACCGGCGGCCATGGCAACCGCACCGGCCGCATCGCCGACGGCGTCGACGAGGTCATCAAGGCGGTGCGCGAGCAGATCCATGCCGGCTCCGACCTGGTGAAGATCATGGCCACCGGCGGCGTCATGACGCCGGGCGTCAATCCCGAGGACGCGCACTACAGCGCCGAGGAGATGCGTGCCGGCATCGCCGAGGCCACGCGCTTCCACAAGACCACGGCGAGCCATGCCCAGGGCACCGAGGGCATCCTCAACGCCGTGCGGGGCGGCGTGACCTCGATCGAGCACGGCATCTTCATGACCGACGAGGCGATCGGCGAGATGCGCACGCGCGGCACCTGGCTGGTGCCGACGCTCGCGGCGCTGGTGCACATCCTGCGCGGCGCCGATGCCGGCGATGCCAGCATCCCGCCCTACGTGATCGAGAAGTCGCGCCGCATGGCCGAGCGTCACGTGCAGTCGGTGAAGATGTACTACGAGGCCGGCTGCAAGATCGCCATGGGCACCGACGCCGGCACGCCGTACAACCGCCATGGCGACAACGCCCTGGAGCTCGAGTTCATGTGCGATATCGGCATCAGCAATCGCGACTCGATGTTCTTCGCCACCGCGAGCGCCGCCGACCTGATGCGGCTGGCCGATCATGGCCGCATCCGCGAGGGCCATGTGGCCGATCTGCTGGTCGTCGACGGCGATCCGCTGGCCGACATCACGCGCGCCTCGCGCAAGCAGAACCACCGGCTGGTGATCAAGCGCGGCGCGGCGGCCCGGGACAACCGCGCCGCGGCCGCCGATGCCCTGCGCATCGCGGCGCAGTGACCGCCCTCAATCCACCCGGCATGAAACCATAACAACCGACGGGCCTGACCGACCGAGGATCATCCGTCCGACGCCGGTGCATGGACACCGGTCGAAACAGGTAGGCCGCACTCGCCGGTCACCGACCGGCCGGCGGCGACCAAACTGAAGGGGACTTGGGGACACGCATCATGGATGGCTGGGTAGTCCTGGGCGTCTTGGTGGCGCTGGCGATGCTGGCGTTCCCGGTATTGGCCAGTGCCGGCTTCGTGCGCGCCGGTACCGCGCAGCGGCGCCTCGATGCGCTGGAATACCAGGTCCGCTACCTGCAGGCGCAGCTGGGTGGCGGCCAGCCGCAACCAGCACCGGATTTTGCGCCACCGCCCCAGAGCCAGCC
>JAHCJT010000108.1 GCA_026126245.1 Alphaproteobacteria bacterium | reverse complement strand
GACCATCGCTGCCCTCCCGAATGGTAAGAACAATTATAGAACGAATAATGTTTGACGATATATACCAAAAGTTGCAAAGCGCAGGCGGCAACGTTGGGATAGGCGCAAGCCACGCCACGCCACACCGCGTCCACCGGCCAGCCCCGATGCGCGGCCCCGCCCGGCAGCCGCGGGTGTGGCCGGCGCGACCGGTCCGCAATGAACCCAACACCGCTTTCATGGCGATTGCGTCGCCATAGGGTGCGGGGTAGACGCCTGTCGTTCCCCTGCGTCGCTGGCCACCGGGGCGCCGGCGTCGGGGATACGCGCAGGGTACGGGTTCACCGATGTTTTCGCAGCTCTGGCGGCCCAGAGGCGACTGGCTGGGCCGCGCCATCATCGCGCTGGCGGCGGCACTGTACCTCGTGTTTGCGACCACGGCGGTGCTGGAACTGTTCGTGCGCCGCCACGATGCGATCGACGAGGCGACGCGGCGGGCCGAAGGCCTCAACTATCTCCTGCTGGAGCATCTGCGTAGCACTGTGGTGTCGATCGACGGCGCGCTGAAGCAGCTGGCCGCGCACAGCCGGCGGGTCGGCGGACCGGAGGCCGGCAAGGAGCAATGGTCGCCGATCCTGTCCTCGGTGCTGGCCAGCCTGTCCGGTGTCGGGTCGCTCTCGGTCGTCTCCGCCGATGGCGTCGTGCGATATGCGACGTCGCCCGGCCTGGCAGGCCTGTCGCACGCCGATGACCGGCTGATCGAGAGTCTGCGCGATGGCCGCGGCACCAGCCTGGTGGCGGGCGCGCCGCGTCGCAGCCATGTGTCGGGCCACCTGGTGCTGCCGTTAGGCCTGCGCCTGGAGACCGAGCAGGGCGTTTTTGCCGGCGCCGTCGTCGCCACGCTCGATCCCGAATTGCTGCGCGCCATCTACCAGGCCGTCGAGGTCGGACCCAACGGCGCCATCCTGATCGCCGATTCCGGGGGCACGGTGCTGCTGCGTCATCCGCCGGACAGCGCCGCCGTGCCGGCGCAGCTGACGGAGGGTGCCCTGGCCGAGGCCATGACCCATGGCGGCTTCAGCGGCGTGGTCAAGGGCCCGCTGGCCAAGGGAGGGAGCGAGCGGCTCACCGTCTACCGGATGCTGAACCAGCCGCGCCTGCTGGTCGGCGTGTCGCTGTCGGCCGCCGACGTCAGCGACGAGTTCAACCGCGATGCGCTGGTGCGCGTCGTGGCGCTGGCGCTGATGGGCCTGGCCGTGTTCTACGGCGGCCGGGCCCTGGCGCGCGAAGCCGGCTCGCGTGCCCGCTCGGAGCGCGCCATCGCGCAGCGCGAGCGTCACCTGATGGAGGCCCAGCGCATCGCCGACATGGCCTCGCTGCGCTTCAGCGGACCGGACCTCGGTGCCGCCGTGTCTGATCGGGCGCGCGCCTTCTTCGCCTGGCCGGCGGCGCGGGCAACGGTGACGGCCGATGCGATCGCCGATCTGGTCGTCGACATCGACGCCGAGGCGTTCCGGCGCGAGATCGACACCTGCCGCGAGGCGCACCGCGGTTTCGCCCTCGACCTGCGAACAGGCGATGTACAAAATCCGGCCCGGCTGCTGCACGTCGAAGGCTCGTGGGAGGAAGCCGGACCGGATGCGCCGGAAGGCGTCCTGGTGGTGTTCCACGACGTCACCCGAGAGCGCCGCGCGGAGAGCCGCCTGCGGCATGCCGAGCGGCTGGAGGCCGTCGGTCGTCTGACCGGTGGCGTGGCGCACGACTTCAACAACATGCTGACCGTGATCCTGGGCAACGTCGATCGGCTGTCCGACAACACCGATGCGCAGGTGACGCGCGAGGCGGTCGACGAAATCGGCCGGGCGGCCGAGCGTGCGGCCGAATTGACACAACAGCTGCTGGCCTTCGCGCGCCGCCAGCCGCTGCGGCCACAGCGCATCGACATCAACGAGCTGGTGCGGGCTGCCGCCGGCATGCTGGGTCGCGTGCTGGGTCGTCAGGTCGAGTTGCAGCTGGAGTTATCGGACGCGCCCTGCCGGACACTGATCGACGCCGGCCAGGTCGAGACGGCACTGGTCAACCTCTGTGCCAACGCGCGCGACGCCATGCCGTCGGGCGGCCGGCTGACCATCGCCAGCAGTCTGGTCGATCTCGACGCCGCCTATGTGCGCGATCAGCCCGACGCCGTTGCCGGTCGCCACGTGATGCTGAGCGTCAGCGACACTGGCGTCGGCATTCCCGCCGAACAGCTGCCGTTCGTCTTCGAGCCGTTCTTCTCGACCAAGGAGGTCGGCCAAGGCACCGGGCTGGGGCTGGCCATGGTCTATGGCTTCGTCAAGCAGTCCGGCGGCCATGTGCGCATCCAGAGCGAGCCGGGCAAGGGCACGACCATCCGGCTCTACCTGCCGGAAGCCGTCGACTCGTCGCTCGCCGCCGCCGAGTCCGGGAAGCCGGGCAGTGAACCCAGCCGCGGCGCCGGCGAGGCGATCCTGCTGGTCGAGGACGAGGAAATGGTGCGCGAGTCCCTGACGCGGCAACTGACGGATCTCGGCTACGAGGTGGTCGTGACCGCCGATGGCGCGGCGGCACTGGCGGCACTGGCCGCGCAGCCGCGAATCGCCCTGCTGCTGACCGACGTCATCCTGTCGAGCGGGCTGAACGGCCGCGAGATCGCCGAGCGTGCCGGCGCGCTGCGACCGGATCTGCCGATCGTCTTCATGTCCGGCCATGAGGAAAGCGTCATGGCCCGTGAGGGCCGGCTGGAACCGCTGCTGCGCGTGCTGTCCAAGCCGTTCCGCAAACAGGAGCTGGCCGACATCGTGCGCCGCGCGCTCGACGAGCGACGCGCGGCGTCTGCTCCCTGACCGCGGCGGCACCGCGCGCAGCCGTGGCTGCCGGCAGGGCTTGCGGCTAACCTGTCGCCCCGGCCGCCGTGGGAGTTGCCATGACTGACATCCGCCGCCTCGTCGTCAATCGCGAGACTGTGCGCGCCCGCTTCGGGCCGGCGCCTGCCCGGCCGGTGGTTCGTGCCGTCGGACTGGCGGTCATCGCCAACCCCTGCGCCGGCCGTTACGTCGAGGATCTCGGCATACTGTTCGAGGCCGGCCGCGCGGTGGGTGAACGGCTGATGCCCGATCTGGTGGCCCAGCTCGGCGGCGCGGCCGTGTCCTATGGCAAGGGTGCGCTGGTTGGGCTCGATGGCGAAATGGAGCATGGCGGCGCCTGCATCCATCCCATGCTCGGCCGGCCGATGCGGGCCGCGATCGGTGGCGGCCAGGCGATCATTCCGTCGAACGTCAAGCTGGCGCCCGCCGGCGCGGCGCTCGACGTGCCGCTGGGCCACAAGGACAACGTCTGGTCGTTCGATCATTTCGACACCATGACTGTGTCGCTGCCCGACGCGCCGCTGCCAGACGAAATCGTCATTGTCATCGCCATTGCCGACGGCGGCAGGGTCAACCCACGCTGCGGCCAGGGACCGGTGCGCTAGACGGCGCGTCGTACCGCCTGTGTTTTCGTCGGGCGACGCCGCGCGTTGCCACTGGAGGATCGTATGGCCAAGCCGCCCGCCGTGACCCTGGACCGCCTGCGTGAGATCGGCGGCGCCTTCGCCCGCCACGACGTCGAGGGCATTGTCGAGGCGTTTGCTGACGACGGCGAATTCCGCAACGCCAGGGGTCCGGACGTGTGGGGCAAGAGCTATCGCGGCAAGGCCGAGATCCGCGCCTTCTTCACGGCCCTGTTCGCCGCCAGCCCGGACGTGCAGTGGCGCCACACGGCCGAGTTCGTCGCCGGCGACCGTGCGGTCACTGAATGGCATCGCACCGCGACACTGGCGGACGGCACGCGGCAGGCGTGGCTGGGCTGCGACCTCTACACCTTCCGCGGCGGCAAGATCCTGCTCAAGGACACCTACATCAAGGTGGTCGGCTGAGGCGCCGGTTCAGCTCTTGAGCTTGGCCGCCAGCTTGGCGGCGAACGTCGCCACCGGCGGCGTGATCTCGCCGTCGGTCCGCACGGCGATCACCGTGCCGCTGTTGGTCAGGGCCGAAATGACGATCGACCATTTGCCGGAGGTGGCGGTGGATTCGACGACGTAGTCGGTCACCGACTGGTCGGCCTGGTAAGGCTCCAGCAGCTTCCAGCCCGACCAGCGGAAGCGCGCGAAGCGGATCGCGGCCCGGTCGTTGGCGTCAACGGCATTGCCATCGGGATCGAAGATCGTCATCGGCAGCGGATCGTCGGCGGTACCGCCGTATTTCTGCACCAGCAAGCGGGCGAGCGCGGCGAACATCGGCATCTCCGGCGTCAGGGGCTGCGCTCTACTACCCGAATTCGCCGGCGCCGCGCCAGCGGTCGGCGCGATGCTGACATGCGCCGCTTGTTTCGCCGCCGCAGGTACGGCGCCGCCGTCTCCCGGCGGCGGCGATTCGGCTTGGCGCCGCGGCCTCTCTGCCTAGGCGGTCGCCAACGGTGTAAAGGGCACCCGCTCGCGACGCACCAGACGGGGCAGCCCCTGCTCGACGACCAGGTTCTTGAAATGGTCGGTCTGCTGGTGGGCGGCAAAGGCGGCGTCGTCGGCAAACAGTTCATACAGAAAGAACACGTGATCGTTGGCGGCCGAGCGATGCGGATCGAAACGCAGGACGCCTGGTTCGGCACGTACAGCGATCGCCATGCGGCGCAAGATGTCGGCGACGGCGTCGGCTTCGCCGGCGCGCGCCTCCCAGGTCACGGCCAGGGCGACAGGGCCGGGTTGCGATGTGGTCGATGCGGTCATGATCATCTCCGGGTTTGTCGGACAACAGGACCGGCAAACGCTATCACCGCGCGTGGCGCCGGCGCGGTGCATCGCTTCGCCGGCGGTCGAAGCGATGCCAGACCGCGTTACGCGTCCGGCAGTTGTCCGGCCCAGGCCGTCCGATGGTGGCGCATGTCGTGCGCAGACTCGTCTGGTGGTCCGCCATCGTCGCGCTGGGATTCGAAGGATCACATACTTTAAGTGAACGCTCCGTCGATTATGTGTTAGATTTCGGCATCAGCGCAGTGGTGGGATCTGGTGGGGGATCGCGGTGTCAGGTACGCGACAACGGCTTCGGCCCTGGCTCTTTGCGGTGGTGGCCGTGGCCGCCACGGCATTGGCCTTCAGCGGCCTGGCGTTGTGGTGGCTGGTCGCTGAGGTCGACGGCGTCGAACGCGGCTCGCTGGCCTGGTATGTCGTGCTGCCCGGCTATCTGCAGGCGATGCCGACGCCGCAAGCCTGCGACGCGCCGCTCTACGCCTTCCACGGCATCGACGGCGCCCGGCCGCAGGTGGCCGCCGTGCGGTTCCGCACGCGTCTCGACCGCGATGGCGCGCGCGCCGCCTACGCGCCGCTCATCGCCGACTGTCGCGCCGAGGCGGACAGCAGCGTAATGCGCTGGCACTGTCTGGGCCGCGACTACAGCGAGGTCGAGATCGAGCTCGACGCGGCGGCGCAGGACGGGTGCCGCCGGATCGAGGTGCGATTGATCGCGAGGTGATGCCATGGTGACGCGAACGCAGATCGAGAACGCCAACATCGGAAACCGCACTGGCGTGGTCTACACCTGCAATTGCGGCTGGCTGGACATGGGCCACGCCAATCCACGCAAGGCAGCGGCCTATATCGGCGCCGTCAGCCTGTGGGAGCAGTTCCTCAACGAGGTACGCCAGGTGGTCAATGTGCGGGCCATGTCACCGGCCGGCGGCTTCACGCCAACGCTGCCGATGAGGGACCTGACCATGCCCGATGGCACGCCGGCTTTCCTCGTCCGCTACAAGCAGGACATGGGCAAGATCGTGTTGGGAGCGCGGTTGACCGTGGGCGAGGACCGCAGCTACGTGGTGCGCCAGGGCCTCTCGAACGCGCAAAAGAAGCAGGTGGCGCTGGCGATCTTCATGGAAGTCACCTTCGCCTTCGAGAGCTTTCAAGGCTGGTTCCCGGAGTCCTGGGTGCACCACAGCAGCTTCAGCGTCGAGGACCTGGTCTCGAACCTGATCGGCTTCTACATCGCCGTCGGTGAGACGACGTGGGACAAGATGATCGAGGCCTGCCATCCGATCTCGACCTCGGCGGCGCTGGCGATCTGGGACCGCGGGCAGGAGGGCGTGGCCTGGGACGAACTCAAGAACAAGACCTTCGAGCCGGTCTTTGCGAAAAGCACGGTCGAGAAGCCGGGCGCGACCGACGAATGCGGCGGCCAGCCGCGCGCCTTTCCCGCCCTGTTCAAGACCATCACGCCGGCCAAGAAGGGCACCCTGTTCGTCAATTACAGCCCCTGACCGGTGCGGCGGCCAAGCCGGCCGCGACGCCGGCGACGCGGCGCGGTAGACTGCGCCGCCGCCGGCCGCGCGCAGCGCCGGCATCCGTGCAGCAAGGAGGCGCGATGTCGCGCCGCAGCGCAAGCCCGCATCGGGCAGACCGCATCGTCGGGCGAACAGTGGCGCTGCTGCTCGCGGCATTGGCGCTGGCGGGGCTGACGGCGACGGCCGCCGCGCACGACGATCACGACTGGATCCGCCAGGGCAAATACCGCAGCCCGCTGACCAACGAATGGTGCTGCGGCGAGGACGATTGCGTGGCCATTCCGGCCGACCAGATGGAGCCGACGGCGTCGGGCTGGCGCATCCTGCCGACCGAAGAGGTCGTGCCCTATGTCGACACGCTGCCCAGCGAAGATGGCCGCTTCTGGCGTTGCCACCAGCCCAACGGCGTGCGGCGCTGTTTCTTTGCGCCGCCGGGCACAAGCTGAACGCCGGCGGGGAGGCGACCGTCAGGCGTGCAGGTGGCAGGCCACGGCGCGGCCGTCGCCCAGGTCGCGCAGCGCCGGATCCTCGGTCTTGCACTTGTCCATGGCGTGCGGGCAGCGCGGGTGGAAGCGGCAGCCCGGCGGCGGGCGCAGCGCGCTGGGCACTTCGCCGGTGATGATCTGCTGCGGCCGCGTCGCTTCCAGCGCCGGATCGGGAATCGGCACCGCCGCCAGCAATGCCTGTGTGTAGGGGTGCAGCGGCTCCTTGTAGAGCTGGTTGCGGGTGGCGATCTCGACGATGCGACCCAGGTACATCACCGCGATGCGATTGCTGATGTGGCGCACCACCGACAGATCATGGGCGATGAACAGGTAGGTCAACCCCAGCCGCTCCTGCAGCTCCATGAACAGGTTGACCACCTGGGCCTGGATCGACACGTCGAGCGCCGACACCGGTTCGTCGCAGATGATCAGGCTGGGGCTGAGCGCCAGCGCGCGGGCAATGCCGATACGCTGGCGCTGGCCGCCGGAGAACTCATGCGGATAGCGCTCGGCCATGTCGGGCAGCAGCCCGACCATGCGGATCAGCTCGGCGACGCGGGCGCGGTAGGCAGCCTTGTCGCCGGCAAGTCCATGTACCACCAGCGGCTCGCCGACGATGGCGCCCACGGTCATGCGCGGATCGAGCGAGCCGTAGGGGTCCTGGTAGACCATCTGCATGCGCCGCCGCACGCCGCGCATGCCCGCCTTGTCGTGGCCCGCGATGTCGTCGCCCTCGAAGACGATACGGCCGGCGGTCGGCTTGAGCATGCGAAGGATGGCCAGCCCCGTGGTCGACTTGCCGCAGCCGCTTTCGCCGACCAGACCCAGGGTCTCGCCGCGGCCAAGCGTGAAAGAAACGCCGTCGACGGCCTTTACCGTGGCGACCTGCTTCTGGATCACCACGCCCTTCATCACCGGGAAGTGGACCTTCAGGTCGTCGACCTGCAGCAGCGGACCGTCGTGCGCCGGCGCGGCCGACGGCGTGGCGGGCAGGGCGTCAGGCATCGTGGAAGCAGGCCCGGTAGTGCCGCGCGCCGACCGCTTCCAGCGGCGGCAGCGCCGCGCGGCAGCGCTCGCTGACGTGCTTGCAGCGCGGCGCGAAGGCGCAGCCCGGCGGCAGGTTGGCGAGATCAGGCGGCTGGCCCTCGATCGGCACCAGGCGACTGCCGGTCTCGCCGTCGAGCCGCGGAATGGAGGCCATCAGGCCGCGGGTGTAGGGATGGCGCGGCTTCGCATACAGGTCGGCCGCGGGTGCCGTCTCGACGATGCGGCCGCCGTACATCACGACAACCCGGTCGGCGTAGCGCGCGACCACGCCGAGATCGTGGGTGATCAGGATCAGGGCCGACTTCGATTCGCGCGTCAGCTGCTTGAGCAGCGCCAGGATCTGCGCCTGCACCGTCACATCCAGCGCCGTCGTCGGTTCGTCGGCGATGATCAGTTTGGGATCGCAGGCCAGCGCCATGGCGATCATGACTCGCTGGCGCATGCCGCCGGAGAACTGGTGCGGATACGAACCCAGACGGCTGCCGGCGTCGGGAATCGAGACCTTCGACAGCAGGTCCCGGGCGCGCGCGAAGGCGGCAGTCCATGACCGCTTGCGGTGCAGATTGATCGGCTCGGCGACCTGCATGCCGACGGTCAGAGCCGGATTGAGCGACGACATCGGCTCCTGGAAGATCATGGCGATGGAATCGCCGCGTACGGCGCGGATCGACGCGTCGTCCAGTTTCAGCAGGTCGCGGCCCTCGAATAGGACCTCACCCTGTTCGATGCGGCCGGGCGGGTTGGGGATCAGGCGCAGGATCGACAGCGCCGTCACGCTCTTGCCCGAGCCCGATTCGCCGACGATCGCCACCGTCTCGCCGGCGGCGACGTCGAACGACACGCGATCGACGGCCACCACCTTGCCGCGATCGGTCCGGAAGGTGGTGACGAGGTCGCGGACCTGCAGCAGCGGCGCGCCCGCAAGCCGGGGCGCGCCGGTCGATGGCTCGGGGAGGCTGTCCACGGTGGCGACCGCCCTCAGTAGCCCATCTTCTTCTTCATCTCCTGGTCGAGCCAGATACGAGCATAGATCGGTCCGGGTCGCACCGCGCCGGCCCGCAGTTCGCCGTTGTAGTTCTTCACCCACGGCCACCACGCCGTGTAGACGTAGGGCGTCGGCAACCAGACATACGGCGCCTTGTCGAGGATCTCGCGCGTCATCTCCTTCAGCATCTCCTGACGCTTCTCCTCGTCGCGCGTGCGGTAGGCCACGTCCATCTTCTTGTCGAACTCGGGATCGGACCAGCCCGACGGATTCCATTGCTGACCGGTCGTGAAGCTCTTGCGGATGGTCGTGGTCGGATTGGTATGGCCGTTGTTCATGAAGTAGCCGGCCGTCATCTTGCGCGACGTCATGGCCGACAGGAAGGCGGCGTACTCCATCGGCTGGATCTCGAGCTTGACCCCGACCTGCTCGAGATAGGCCGCCACCAGGGGCAGCAGCTCCATGTGGTCGGGACTGCACGAGCAGACCTGGACCTTGAAGCTGAAGTTCTTGGGCACGCCCGCCTCGTCGAGCAGCTTGCGCGCCTTCTTCGGATCGTAGGTGAATAGCTCCTTGACCGAGTCCGGCATCTTGTCGAGCGGCTCGTAGTAGCCGACGTAGTCAGGATGCATCGGGTAGGCGAACAGCTCGGCGTTGCCGTTGTAGTAGGCCTTGACGATCTCCTGCTTGTTGACCGCCATGTTCAGCGCCCGGCGGACCCGCACGTCGTCGAACGGCTTCTGGTCGACCTGGAACGCCATGAAGGTGCCGCTCATGTTGAGCCAGCGCGACCATTTGAGTTGCGGCGCGCTCTTCTTCAGGCTCTCGACGTTCTGCCAGCGGATTGCCTCGAGCATGTCGAGCTTGCCGGTGCGCAGCGCCGTGATGAAGGTCGCCTCGTCCTTGATCGTGCGGTACACGAGCTTGTCGATAAACGGCAGCTTGTATTCGGCGCCGTCGATCGTCTCCTTGTCCCAGTAGATCGGATTCTTGGTGTAGGTGTTGGAGTTGCCCTGCACGAAATCGGTCAGCATGAAGGGGCCGGTGCCGTTGGCGTTCTTCCAGTTGGCGATGCCGGCATCGACCACTTCCTTGGGATAGATGCCCGAGAAATAGCCCCAGCCGAACCGGTAGTCCCACTCGGCGAAGAAGTCCTTGAACGTGAAGACCACGGTGTGGCTGTCGGTCGCCTCGACCTTCTCGATGTGGTCGAAGTAGCCCCGGATCTTGCGCGGGCTCTTGTCGAGCCGGTCGTAGGCGTAGACCACGTCCTCGGCCACCAGCTCGCGGCTCTTCATCACGCCGGGCTTCTCCGGGAACATGACGCCCTTGCGCAGCTTGATCTCGACGCGCAGCGGATTGTCCTTCCACTGCCAGCTCTCGGCCAGCTCGCCACGCGTGGCGTCGCTAGGCAGCCAGGCGTCGGCATAAAAGGCGTGTTTGCCGCCATACTTCTTGCTCTTCGACAGGTCGGCGGCGAACAGCTGCTCGTAGAACTGGCCGCTGTCGTGATTGGATTTCCAGTTCCAGTCGGCCGGATCCCACGACAACGCCGACAGGGTCACGTAGACCGTGCCGATCTCCAGCGTGCCGCCGTACTGCGGCTTTTCCTTCGGTTGCGCCAGCGCCGGCGCGACGGCGAGGCCGAGCGCCGCCGTGCCCGCCAAGAGCGTTCGTCCGAGATTTCCGAAAAGCATGGTCACCTCCCGCATGATGCGTCGCCAGCGCTTGGTGGCGCCGAGCTGTCGCCTTGAACCATTCGCATCGACCACCGGTCTCGACGTGATGAAATCTTGCGTTTCCGTTGGGCCCGTTCCGGTAGGCTTGTCCGATACCCCCAATCCGCCTCTCCCTTCTCACCGGCCACGTGCGCCGCGCCCGACGTCGGTCAACGGCTGCCGCGCATGCGCGGATCGAGCAGATCGCGCAAGGCGTCGCCGAACATGTTGGTCGCGTACACTACGACGGTCAGACACAGACCGGGTGCCAGCGCCAGCCACGGGCCCTGGTACATGAAGGTGCGGCCGGCGCCCGACAACATGCCGCCCCAGGTCGGCGCCGGCGGCGGCACGCCCAGTCCGAGGAAAGACAGGCCGGACTCGACCAGGATCACCACGCCGACGCGGGTGGTGAACAGGACGATCACCGGCGGCATCACGTTGGGCAGGATGTGGCGCCACAGGATGCGGAACGTCGAGGCGCCGGTTGACTGCGCGGCGTGCACGTACATGTTCTCGCGCACCGACACCACGGCGCTGCGGATGATGCGCGAGCCGGCAATGCCCAGCAGCAGGCCCAGCGTGCCGATGATCTGCGGCATGCCGGGGCCCAGCACGGAAACCACGACGATCAGGATGATCAGGTCCGGGAAGCTCATCCAGGCGTCGACGAAACGCTGCGTCACCAGGTCGAACTTGCCGCCGAGATAGCCGGTCAGGATGCCCAGCACGACCGAGATGAGGGTCGCCAGGCCGGCGGCGCAGAAACCGATGATCACCGACAGCTGCGCGCCGTACAGGCAGCGCGAGAGCATGTCGCGACCGAGATTGTCGGTGCCGAACGGGAACTGCAGCGACGGCGGTTTCAGCCGGTTGATCGGGCTGATCTGGTTCATGCCGTAGGGCGCGAGCAGGTCGGCGAACAGGCCGCAGAACAAAAACAGCACGAAGACCACGGCACCGGCGGCACCCAGCGGCTTCTCGCGGAACAGCCGTCCGACAAAGCGCAGGACGGCGCTGCGCTGGCGGCGCGGCGGGGCGATGGCGCTGTCGGCGACGCTGGCCATCAGCGGTACCTCACCTTGGGGTCCAGGACGCCGTAGCTGAGATCGACGAGCAGATTGATCAGCATCACCGCCACGCCGACGATCAGGAAGACGCCGGTGATGATCGGGTAGTCGCGCTGGCTGACCGCCTCGAGCAGCAGCAGGCCCATGCCGGGGATGACGAAGATCTGCTCGAGGATCACCGCGCCGCCGATCAGCAGCGGCGCCTGCAGCCCGATCAGGGTGACCACCGGGATGAGTGCATTGCGCAGCGCATGGCGCGTCACCACCAGCCGCTCGTCCAGCCCCTTGGCCCACGCCGTGCGCACATAGTCCTGGCGCAGCACCTCCAGCATCATGGTGCGCGTCAGCCGCATCGTGACGGCCGACAGCGCGCAACCCAGGATGACGGCCGGAATCGCCATCTGCCCGAGGTTGCGCAGCGGATCCTGGGTGAAATGCACGAACTTCACGTCGGGCGACCAGCCCCACCAGATCGACGGGAAGACCATCACCATGGTGCCCATCCAGAAGCTGGGCACGGCCAGCATCAGGATGGAGAACGAGCGCGCGATGTAGTCGCCGGCCGTGTCCTGCCGGATGGCGGAATAGACGCCGATGGGGATCGCGACGGCCAGCGCCACCAGCAGCGCCAGGAAGCCGAGCTCGAAGGTGATGGGCAGCCGCATCAGCAGTTGTTCGGCCACTGGTGCGTTCTGCCACAGCGACTTGCCGAAATCGCCGTGGATCAGGATGGCGCCGATCCAGCGGAAATACTGGCTGTACATCGGCTGGTCGAGGCCGAGCGCCGCTTCGAGCTGGTCGCGTGACAGCTTGCCGGCCGAAATGTCGTTGGAAGACAGCATCAGGTCGATGATGTCGCCGGGAATCAGCCGCACCGTCACAAACACGATCACGCTGGCGAAGAACAGCGTCGGGATCAACGCCAGCAGGCGCCGGGCGATGTAGGCCTGCATTTCAGTCTGCCTCGGCGGCCGGGCTGGCGATGGCGCCAGTTCCCGGCGCAGCCTGTCGGCGGGCAGGCAGGCGACGCGATGCCGGCGGATTGCCGCGGTGTGCTGCCATGGCCGAAATCATGCAGTCACGCGACGCCTCGAGCAGCGCGCGGGCAATGCGTTCGGCGCGCTCGGCCTGGCCGGTCCTGATCGCCCGCAACAGCTCGCTCCAGAAGCGCGCCGATTGCTGCCGGCGGGCGCGAGTCGTGAAATCCAGCGGCGTTTCGCACCACGCCATGCGCCACAGCGCGCGTCCGGTCAGCTCTTCCAGCGCGCGCAGCAGCGGCCGGTTGCCGCTGAAGCGGGCGATCAGGTGCTGCGTGTCGCCGGCGATGGTGGCGTGCTCGCGCGGCGTGATGTTCATGGTCTCGGCCGAGCGGCGCAGCCGCGTGACCTGCCCGGCGAGCTGCGCGATCAGCTCGGGCGCGGCCTGTTCCGTGGCCTGCCGGGCCGCCAGCCCGAACAGCACGGCGCGCACGCTGAACAGCGAGGCGAGGTCGGCCGGATCGAAGGCACGCACGCGCGCGCCGTGACGCGGCACGATCTCGACAAAGCCGCGGCGCTCCAGGATGCGGAACGCCTCGCGCACCGGGCCGCGGCTGACGCTGTAGAGGTCGGCAAACTCCTCTTCCTTCAGGCGGGCGCCCGGCGGGCATTCGCCGTTCATGATGCGGTGGCCAAGATGATCGGCGATCTGCTGCGGCAGCGGCAGCGCGCAGATCGGCGGACCGGCCGCCTCGGGACGAACGGTGATCGCGCGGTGCAGAGTCACGCGTTCGACGGTCGCGTCCGATGGACGCGACGCTCGCAGGCGCGTCGCCCGACGCGCCGGAGCCTTGATGGCCGGCTGCGCGTGCACACTATCCTCCCGATGCGCGCTCTTGCCGGCGCGCCTTCCTTGGCGCGACATTTGCGGAGGCAGGGGAAAAATTGTCAACAAATTACAGACGACACCACCCGTGGCGTCGTGCCGGCGAAGGAGATGACGGCCATGAGTCCTGGTGATCCGAAACACGCCGTGTTCGCCGGGCGCGGCGTCGTTGCGTTGCTGCTCGCGCTGGGTGGCTCGACGGTCCCGCATACGGCATCGGCCCAGTCCAAGCCAGACGCAGCTGTCACACGCTGCCCGGCCGAGTTGCCGGCGCCGGTCGCCGCCAAGCGCCAGGCGCTCAAGGACACCGCCGCACGCCGCGACTGGCCGGCGCTGGCCCGGCTGGCCGGTCCAGGATTCCAGTGGGGCGGTTACGAGGAGGGCGATCCGGTGCCGGCCTGGCGGGCGGCTGCCGCCAAGGGCGACGATCCGGCGCGCCCCCTGCTGGCCATCCTCGACATGGCCTGTGTCGTGGTGCGGGCCGGCGACGGCGCCACCATCTACACTTGGCCGAGCGCCGTGGGTATCGACTGGAAGGTCCTGACGGCCGGCGAGAAGGCGGCGCTGCAGGCGCTCTACGGTGCGAAAATCGATCAGTACTGGGTCGAGGGTCGCGCCAAGGGCTACTACGTCGGCTGGAGCATCGGCATCGACGCACAGGGCGCCTGGAAATCCTACACCATCGGTGACTGACCGCGGTGCGACCGACGCCGGTGCAGGGAAGCCTTTCGTGCCCGTCGATTGACCGGACCGTCGTTCACCGCAATTCTCGCGGCGCCAGATCATGCGACCGAGGGGAATTCACCGTGGCCGATACTGAGACTGCAACCGACGAGGCTCCGCCGCTCGCCGGTCTGCGGGTGCTCGACATCAGTTCGTTCATCGCCGCGCCGGCTGCCGCCGCGGTGCTGGGCGACTGGGGTGCCGACGTCATCAAGGTCGAGGGCCCGGAAGGCGATCCGAACCGGTTGATGGTGCGCGATTCGCCGAGCTATCCCAAGAGCCCGATCAACTACGCCTGGCATCTCGACGGCCGCAACAAGCGCTCGGTGTTGCTGGATCTGAAGCAACCCAGGGCGCGCGCCGCGCTCGATCGCCTGATCGCGCACGCCGACGTGCTGATCTGCAATTTTCCGCCGGTCGTGCGCGAGCGCCTGCGCCTGCGCTACGAGGACACAAAAGACGTCAATCCACGCCTGATCTACGCCTCGCTCACGGGCTATGGCGAGAGCGGGCCCGACCGCGACCGGCCAGGCTTCGACGCGACGGCCTATTTCGCGCGCTCCGGCTTGTTCGATGCGCAACGCTACGAAGGCGGTCCGCCCGGTACGGCGGTGCCGGCGCAGGGCGACCGGGCCACCGCCATGGGCCTGGTGTCCGCCATCCTGATGGGCCTGATGCGGCGCGCGAAGACCGGCAAGGGCAGCTGGGTCGGCACCTCGCTGCTGGCCAACGGCGTGTGGTCGTGCGGAATCGTGGCACAGGCGGCGCTGGTTGGCGCTTTCCTGCCGCCGCGCCCGCCGCCCGAGCGGCCGCGC
>JAHCJT010000107.1 GCA_026126245.1 Alphaproteobacteria bacterium | reverse complement strand
TGATGGCGCATCTCGATGGTGGTGTAGAGCACCTTGTAGAGCGCGAAGAACACCGGGATCTGCAGCAGCACGGGCACGCAGCCCGCCGCGGGATTGACCTTCTCCTTCTTGTAAAGCGCCATCAGCTCCTGGTTCATCTTCATCTTGTCTTCGCCGAAGCGCGCCCGCAGCTTCTCCATCTCGGGCTGCAGCTTCTTCATCTTGGTCATCGACTCATAGGACTTGTTGGCCAGCGGGAAGAAGGCGGCCTTCACCAGCACGGTGAGCACCAGAATGGAGACGCCGAAATTGCCGATCAGGCCGAACAGATGGTCGAGCAGCCAGAACAGCGGCTTGGTGAAGAACCAGAACCAGCCCCAGTCGATCGACAGGTCGAAGCGGGCGATGTCCAGCCGCTCGGTGTAGCGGTCGATCATGCGCACGATCTTGGCGCCGGCGAACAGCCGGGCCGTGCTCTCGCCGGTCGCGCCGGGCGCCACGGTCATCGGCGCCTCGCTGCGGAACGAGGCGTGATAGTCCTTGCGGCCGCCATCGACGGTCTGGCTGATCTCGGTGGCGACCCGCGCCTTCTGGTCGGGCACCAGCGTCACCATCCAGTACTTGTCGGTGAAGCCCAGCCAGCCGCCGGTGGTCGGGATGGCCTGCTTCTTGCCCTCGCCGAAGTCCTTCCAGGAGAACTCCTTCAGCGTGCCGTCGTAGACGCCGTAGGGGCCTTCGTGCAGCAGATAGATGCCGACGGTCTGTGGTTCGCCCTGGCGGGTGATCAGGCCGAACGGGAACAGCGAAACCGGTTTGTCCGTCTTGTTCTCGACCGACAGCGACACCGCGAACATGAAGTTCTGATCGATCGCGATCTTCTGTCGGAAGACGACGCCCTCGCCATTGTCCCACGTCAGGGTCACCGCCTGGTCGGCGCCGAGGTCCTGCTTGTCGGCGCTCCACAGCGTGTCGGCGTCGGGCAGCTTGACGGCGACGTCGGGCCCCTTCAACCATCCGAAGCGCGCGTAGTAGCCATCGGACGTGCCTTCGGGCGACAGCAGTGTCACCAGGGGGCTGCCCTTTTCGACCGTCGTATGATGCTTGGCGAGCAGCACATCGTCGATGCGCGCGCCGCGCAGGGCGATCGAACCCTTGACCTGCGGCGTCGACACGGCAACGCGCGGCGACTCCTTCAGCTTGGCGTCGCGCGGAACCGCCTGCACCTGCGGCGCGCCGGCCTGCGTCGGCTGGCCGGGCGCGGCCGGAACGCCAGGCGACGCGGTCGGCGATTGCGGCTGCTGCTGCGGTTGCTGCTGCTTTGGCTGCTGCGTCCCCGGCGGCGGCGGCGACGGCGCGAACAGCACCTGCCATCCCAGGATGATCGCGATCGACAGCGCGATGGCGAGGATGAGGTTGCGCTGATCCATGATGACGGTCCGTCAGAACTCGAGGGGGCGCGGTGGGCGCGGCGGCGCGGCAGGCAGGCGGCCGCTGGCGGTTGCGGCCGGAGGCACCGGGTCATAGCCCAGACCGCCCCAGGGATGACAGCGGCAAATGCGCCGCGCCCCGAGCCAGGAACCCTTGATCGGACCGTGCACGGCGATGGCTTCGATGGCGTAACGTGAGCAGCTGGGCTCGTAGCGGCAACTGCCGCGGAAGAAGTACGCCGGCCCCAGCTGGTAGAGGCGAATGAGGCCGTGTAACGCCAGCGTCGCAAGCCGTGCCAGAACCGTGTGTGGCCGTCCGAACGTCATGGGCTCATGTCCGCGGGCCGCTCGGCCTTCAGTCGACGCAACGCCCGGCGCAGGTCGTCGGCCATGGCGGTGAAATCGCGATGTAGCGCGTCCTGACGGCCGATCAAGACGTAGTCGAGGTCGTTTCGCGCCACCGGCAGCAGCACCTCGCGCGCCAGGGCGCGCAGGCGCCGGCGCACCCGGTTGCGGATGACGGCGTTGCCGACCTTGCGGGTGACGGTGAAGCCGACGCGAGGCTGTCGTGGGGCGGGCAACCCGGCCGGCCGCTCGGCGGCCTGCAAGATGAAGCCCGGCGTCACGTGCCTGCGGCCGGCCGCTTGCAGTCTGAGGAAATCGGCCCGTTGCGGCAGCCGGCCGATCCGCCGGCCGCCTTCACGCGAATGTGTCGGCGCGGGGAGGTCTGCGATCGGCCTCGAAATGGCGGCCGGCATGGCAGCGGCCGTGGGCTGGAGGGGGCGGGTGCGCGTCCGGGCCGGAACCCGGCGCCGTCGGCTCAGGCCGACAGGCGCTTGCGACCTTTTGCCCGGCGATTGGCGATCACGGCGCGGCCGCCGACGGTGGCCATGCGGCTGCGGAAGCCGTGGCGGCGCTTGCGCACCAATTTGCTGGGCTGGTAAGTGCGTTTCACAGCGCAACTCCCTGATTTATCAGCACCGCGGCACGCGCTGCCGGCCAAAACGCGACAACCGCCCGGGACGCTTCCCGGCTGCCGGCAAGGCCGGCGACGGGCCGCAAGGGCGGTCAGAATGGGCGGAGCCTATACGAGGCCGGGGCCGCGAAGTCAACGGACCGGGCGGGCTGGCGGTGCCGCGCCTCCGACAGGGAACCGACAGGCGGGGCTGGCAGGTTCACCCCGCCGTGACGGTAAATGAATCGCCTGTGATCGCAGACGCTGGCAATAAATCAGGGCGGGCGCGGGCAGCGAGGTAGACCGGCGGCTTCCACCACCGGATGGATGAGAAATGAAGAGTATAACGGCGCCTGAGTCACATGCCGAGGCGACACCGCCTCCCGCCCGGACGTCCTGGTGGCGTCGGCTGGCGCCCCTGGCCGTTCTGGCGATCGGGCTGGCGCTTTTCTTCGCCACCGGCCTGCACCGGATCCTGACGTTCGACATGCTGCGCGCCCACCACGCCGACCTGACGGCGTGGGTTGCCGACCACTGGGTGCTGGCAGCCCTCGCCTACATGCTGGCCTATGCCGTGCTGGTGGCGTTCTCGCTGCCGCTGGCGTCCCTGGCCACGCTGCTGGGCGGGCTGCTGTTCGGCACCGTGCTGGGCTCGACGTTGACCGTGCTGGGCGCGACCAGCGGTGCAATTGCCGTCTTCCTGGCGGCGCGCAGTGCGTTCGGCGACATCCTGCGGGCGCGCGCGGACTCCTTCCTGGGCCGCATGGAAGCCGGCTTCCGACGCGACGCCTTCAGCTATCTGCTGTTCCTGCGCCTGGTGCCGGTCTTCCCGTTCTGGCTGGTCAACATTGCGCCGGCCGTCTTCAAGGTGCCGCTGCGCACCTACGCCCTGACGACGTTCCTGGGCATCATTCCGGGCACCGCCGTCTACTGCAGCGTCGGCGCCGGCCTGGGCGGCGTGCTCGACCGCAGCGCGGCGCCGGATCCCGGGCTGGTGTTTGAACCGCAGGTGCTGCTGCCGCTGCTGGCGCTGGCGGCCCTGTCGCTGGTTCCGATGCTCTACAATAGGTGGAAGGCACGGCGCGGAGAGAGGTCGTGACCCAGCGCCTGCAGTTCGACGTCTGCGTCGTCGGCGGCGGCGCGGCCGGCCTGGTCGTGGCCGCCGGCGCGGCCCAGCTCGGCCTGAAGGTGGCGTTGATCGAGCGCGCCAGGATGGGCGGCGACTGCCTGTACTATGGCTGCGTGCCGTCCAAGGCGCTGATCGCCGCGGCCCAGGTGGCGCAAGGCATGCGCCATGCCGACCGGTTCGGTGTGCGCAGCGTCGAGCCCGAGGTCGACTATGCCGCCGCCATGGGCCATGTGCGCGGCGTCATCGCCGCCATCGAACCCAACGACTCGGTCGAGCGGTTCGAAGGTCTGGGCGTGCACGTCATCAAGGCGCCGGCCCGCTTCGTTGCGCGCGACGAGGTGATGGCCGGCGATGTCAGCATCCGCGCCCGCCGCTTCGTGCTGGCCACCGGCTCGCGACCGACGGCACCGCCGATCCCGGGACTGGCCGACGTTCCCTACCTGACCAACGAAACGCTGTTCGACAACCGCGTCCGGCCGGATCATCTGCTGGTGATCGGCGGCGGCGCCATCGGCCTGGAGATGGCGCAGGCCCATCGCCGGCTGGGCTCGCGCGTCACGGTGCTGGAAGCCGCCAGGCTGATGGCCAACGACGATCCCGAGCTTGTCGATGTCGTGCGCCAGCGCCTTGCCGCCGAGGGAATCGAGATCCGCGAGCAGGCCAAGGTGACGCGCATCGAGCGCGCGGGCGACCAGATCGTCGCCGTCGTGGCGTCCGACAACGGCGAGACGCACCTTGCTGCTTCGCACCTGCTGGTCGCTGCCGGCCGCGCCCCCAACATCGAGGAACTCGATCTCGACAAGGCCGGCGTTGCCGTCACCCGCAAGGGCGTCACCGTCGATCGGCGTCTGCGCACCAGCAACCGGCGCATCTATGCCGTCGGCGACGTCAACGGCCTGGCGCCGTTCACCCACATGGCCGGCGCGCAGGCGGCACTCGTGATCAAGCACGCGATGTTCCGCCTGCCCATCAACGTCGCCGCCATGCCGGTGCCGTGGTGCACCTATACCGACCCGGAGGTCGCGCAGGTCGGCATGACCGAGGCGCGTGCCCGTCAGGCACATGGCGAGGGCGTGCGGGTGGTTCGCTGGCGGCTGCACGACAATGACCGGGCCCAGGCGGAGCACGAAACCGAAGGCCTGGTAAAGGTGGTGACCGACCGGCGCGGCCGGGTGCTGGGCGCCGGCATCGCCGGATCGCGTGCCGGCGAACTGATCCAGGTCTGGTGCCTGGCCCTGTCGCGCCGCATGAAGATCGGTGCGGTGGCGCAGATGGTCGTGCCCTATCCGACCCTGGGCGAGATCAACAAACGCGCCGCCGGCGCCTACTTCACGGACTGGCTGTTCTCGCCGCGGACCCGGTGGATCGTGGGCTGGCTGTTCCGGCTGTGGTAGGCTGCCGCCGACGCGGCGCCGACCGTCTGCGTCTGCTGCGGATCGCGCGAAACCGGCCGCTGCGACCGGCAAGGATGTGCGCCGGCAGCGGCCCAGGCACGAAAACATCGTGACGTTGACAGATCGCCGTGCACCGGCCTGCCGGCTAGGCGCAGGTGGCAACCTCGGTTAGTGTTGTTCAGGCATGGCGAGCACCGACACCGCCCCGACGATGGCCGGCGTGACGCGACGCCGGCGCTGGCGCAGCCTTGGCTTCGGGTTGTCGCCCCGGATTCTGGCGCTGGTCGTGGTCGCCGTCATGACCGCCGAAGTGGCGCTGTTCCTGCCGTCGATCGCGCGCTTTCGTCAGAGCTGGCTGGAGGAGCGCATCGAAACCGGCACGCTCGCGACCCTGGCGCTGGACGCCACACCGGACAACATGGTCGACGAGGCGCTGGCGCGCATGCTGCTCAACCACGCCCGGGTCGACGCCGTCACCGTCATCGAGCCGGGCAAGCCCAAGCGCGTGCTGATGCCGCCCGGCACGCCGGAGCCGATGGGCACCGTGGAGCTGATGGACGCCGGCTTCGCCAGCCTGATCTGGGAAGCCCTGCAAGCCATGGCCCGATCCGGCAGCCATGAACTGCGCGTCGGCGGCAAGTCGAGCCGCATGACGAACGCCCACGTCTACGTCTACGTCGACGAGCTGCCGCTGCGCATCGCCATGTACGGCTATGCCCAGCGCATCCTCATCCTGTCGGTCATCATCGCGGCCTTCACCGCCGGCCTGCTGTATGTCGGCCTGCGCTGGCTGATCGTGCGGCCGCTACAGCACGTCTCGGCGGCCATGGTGGCGTTCCGCCGCAGTCCCGAGGGTGACAGCGCGCACCAGCTCGCGGCCCGACGTGCCGATGAGATCGGTATCGTCGATCGCGAATTTGACATCCTGCAGCGCGAGTTGCGCACGGCGTTGCGGCAGAAGACCCGTCTGGCCGAGCTCGGCATTGCCATGAGCAAGATCAACCACGACCTGCGAAACATGCTGGCCACGACCCAGTTGCTGACCGACAAGCTGGCGCGCAGCAACGATCCCAAGGTGCGCGAGCTGGCGCCTATCATGTTCGCGTCGATCGACCGCGCGGTGCGGCTGTGTGCCGACACGCTCGACTACGCCCGCGGCCGACCGACGCCCAAGGTGGCGGCTTTCGAGCTTGCCGACCTGGTCGACGAGGTCGGCGTGCAGTTGCTGGAGCAGGGCGAAGCGGCCGATCCCAACGCCTTGCGCGACTGGCGCAACGACGTCGATCCGGCGCTCCTCGTCAGGGCGGATCGCAATCTTCTGTTCCGAATCGTCTACAATCTCGGCCGCAATGCCTTCGACGCCGGCGCGCGCGAGGTCGTCGTGCGCAGCGAACGCCAGGCCGGCAGCCTCGTCGTCGACGTCGCGGACAACGGGCCCGGCGTGCCGGCCCATGCCGAGGCCAGCCTTTTCCAGCCTTTCGCCGCCGGCGGCCGGCCCGGCGGTTCGGGACTGGGGCTCGCCATCGCGCGGGAACTGATCCAGGCGCACGGCGGCGAGATCATGCTGGCGGCCAACAGCAAGGCGGGCGCCACGTTCAGGTTCAGCCTGCCGCAGCCGCCATCGGTTTCCTAGGACCTGGGGCCGGAGACGGCGGCGACCCAGAACGCGACCGCGACCAGCGACAGCGCCAGCAATGTCCACACCACGGCACTGTAGTTGCCGACGGCCGACCAGATCAGCGCCATGACCAGCGGTCCGGCGGCGCGCGCGAGGATGCTGGGCGTCGACAACGCGCCGCTGATGGCGCCATAGGCCGCCGGTCCGAACAGTTCGGGCACGATGGTGCCGCGGACGATCGTGACAATGCCGTTGGGCAGCCCGTAGAGGATGGCAAACGCGACCAGCGACAGGGCGGACGCCGGCAGCAATAGCACGGCGATGGCCACCGGGTAGAGTGCGAACGACCCGGTGCCGATCAGCCGGGTCGAGAAGCGGCGCGACAGCCAGACGAACAGCAGCCGGCCGGCCACCTGCAGGGGCCCGATCACGGCGTAGCCGCCGACGATGGTCTCCATCGACAGGCCGCCTTCCAGCATCAGCGGTACGAGGTGGAAGCCGACCGCGGTAAACACCAGGCTGAGCGCGGTAAAGCACACCGCCAGGCTCCAGAAGGCCGGCCGCCGCAGTGCCGCCCGCAGGGCGGCGCGGTCGCGCGGCACGTTGTGCGTCCGTTCGGTGATCGCCACCGGCGGGATCAGGACCCAGTGCAGCAGTGCGCACAGCAGGTTACACGCCGCCATCACCAGCAGGGCGTCGCGCCAGCCGATGCGTTCGATCAGGAACTGGATCAGCGGAATGAATACCGTGCTTGCAAAGCCGCCGACCAAGGTGATGGCGGTGATGGCGCGGCGGAAGTCGCGCGGGAAGGTGCGGGTCATGGCCGCGAAGCTCGGCTCGTAGAGCGTGCCGGCCATGGCGACGCCGATCAGGGCCCACAGCGCATAGAACGCCCACAGCGCACCGATCCACGACCACGCCGCCAGCAGCGCGGCACCGGCCAGCGACGTGACCGTCATCAGGCCGCGCGCGCCGTTGCGGTCGATCCACACGCCGGCGCTGAAGGCGCACAGGCCCGAGGTGAGAAGCCCGATCGACAGCGCCGCATTGAGGTCGGTACGCGACCAGCCGAGCTCGCGTTCCATCGGCACCACGAGCACGGCGAAGCCGTAGTAGAGCGTACCCCAGGAGATGAGCTGCGCCACCGACACGCCCCAGACCAGGGTCCAGGCGCGTCGGCCGCGCAAGTCGAGGCCGGCGGCCGGGGTGGCGATGGCGGACATGGCGGGATGTGTGATCGGGACCGACGCGGCTAATCCAACGCCAGAAGCAGTCCCTTGAGATAGGCCGTTTCCGGCAGGCTGGGATGCACCGGATGATCCATGCCGGCGCCGGAGGCGCGCAGTACGCGGCCCTCGCGGCCCGCATCGTGCAGGCCGCGACGAACCTGTTCCGCAAACAGCGCCGGATCGACGAGGTGCGAGCACGAGGCCACGAACAGCAGCCCGTCCGGCGCCACCAGCGGCGCCGCCAGCCGCGTCAGCTTGCGATAGCCCTGGGCACCCGGCTTGAGGTCCTTACGGCTTTTCACAAACGCGGGCGGATCGCAGACCACGATGTCGAAGCGCTCGCCCGCCTTGTCGCGCCGCGCCAGTTCCTCGAACGCCTCGGCGCGCTGGAAGGTGCAGCGCGACGCCACGCCGTTGAGGTCGGCTGCCTGGCGGGCCAGGTCGAGGGCGGGTTGCGAGCGGTCCACCAGGATGACTTCAGCGGCGCCGCTGACGGCCGCCAGCACGCCAAACCCGCCGGCATAGGCATAGGCGTCCAGCACGCGCGCGCCCTCGGCGAAGGCGGCGACCATGGCGCGATTGTCGCGCTGGTCGAAGAACCAGCCGGTTTTCTGGCCGCCGGCCGGATCGCACACGAAGCGCGCCCCGTTCTCGACCAGGTCGACAGTGCCGGCAACCTCGCCCTTCAGAATGCGCGTCTCGAGCTCCAGGCCCTCGAGCTTGCGCGCCGGCGAGTCGTTCTTCAGCAGCACCGCATCGGGCGCGACCACCGCGTCGAGCGCCGCAACGATGTCGTCGGTCAGCCGGTCCATGCCGGCGGTGTTGGTCTGCACGACGCACAGCCCGCCGTAGCGGTCGACAATCAGGCCCGGCAGCCCGTCGGCTTCGGCATGCACCAGCCGGTAGTGCGGCACGCCGCCGTAGAGCCGCGTGCGCAGGCGCAAGGCGGAGGCCAGCCGATCCTCGATCAGTGCGCGATCCAGCCGCGCCTCGCCGTCGCTGCAGACGACGCGCGCCGCGATCAGCGAGTGCGGATTGAAGGTGGCAACGCCCAGCGCGTCGCCGCCGGCGGCGCGCAGCACCACGGGCGAACCCGGGGCCAGCGCCTTGGTCGCCGGCTCCATCAGGATCTCGTTGGAGAACGCCCAGGGATGACCCAGCCGTAAGCGGCGGTCTTCGCCGGCTCGCAACAGGACGCTGGGATATTTCGACATGGACGGTTCGGCCCTGGGCCGCTCTCTTGCCTGGCGCAGCATCATTTGCGGTTCTACTAGCGCGGTCTCATGTCCTTGTCGAAGGCGAAACGGCCGCCGTCAACATCTCGCAGTGGCATGCCGCGATCGTCCCGCCGACGAGTGACGGGCGCGAACGCCGGTGCCGATGACGGTCGAGCAGGCCGTCGCGGCGTCATCCGTGCCGATCGATGTCCGAGGGAAGGTCGCGAGATCACTCGCCGAGTGCGGCACCGTCGCGCCGCGGATCGGCGCCGCCTTCGTAGCCGAGGAACTTGCCCTCGCCATCGTAGCGCACACGCACGCCGTGCAAACCGCCGTCGTGGCGCCTGATGACGACGTCATGGCCCAGCGCCCGCAGGTCGTTCGCCAGCACCTCGGCGTCCGCCGACCTCTCGATCTCGGTGGCGCCGTTGCGATTGAGAATGCGTGGTGCGGCGATGGCGTCCTGCAGCGATTTGCCGTCGTCGAGCGCCAGCTGCAGAGTCTGCAGCACGTCGCCGATGATGCGCGAGCCGCCAGCTGATCCGATGGCGAGCACGAAGCGGCCGTCGCGGTCGAGGACGATCAAGGGGGTCATCGACGAGCGCGGCCGTTTTCCCGGCTGCACGCGGTTGGCCACCGGGCGGCCGTCGTCGACCGGCGCCAGGCTGAAATCGGTCAGTTCGTTGTTCAGCAGGAAGCCGCCGACCATGCGACGCGCGCCGAACACCGCCTCGATGGTGGTGGTGAACGAGACGACGTTGCCGTCGCGATCAACGATCGCCATGTGGCTCGTGCCGCCTTCCTGCTTGTTCGGCGCAAGCGGCGCTTCGCTGCGCACGGCGCCGGGTGGCAGTCCCGGCGCCGCCTTGCCGATGCTGCGCCCGCCGTTCACCAGACCGGCGCGCGTCGCCAGATAGTCCGGGTCCAGCAGCCCGTCGACCGGCACCGGCTGAAAGCCCGGGTCGGCCAACCAGCGGTCGCGGTCGGCAAAGGCGAGGCGGCTTGCCTCGGCCAGACGATGGGCCTGCGCCGTCGCGCCCGAGTCGCCGGCCGGCAACAGCGCGAGCAGCGCCAGGGCTTGCAGGACGGTCGACGGTCCCGAGGATGGTGGGCCCATGCCGCAGATCGTCCAGCTGCGATACGGCCGGCACAGCGGCGCGCGCTGCAGCGCCCGGTAGGCCGCCAGGTCGTCCGCCGACATCGTGCCCGGCCGCGGCGCCTGCCGTACGGCCGCAACGATGTCGTCCGCCAGCGTTCCGCGATAGAGGGCGTCGGCACCGCCGTCGGCCAGCCGCCGCAACGTGGCGGCCAGTGCCGGGTTGCGGATCACGTCGCCCTGCCGGCGGGGCGATCCATCGTCATTGAAATAGACGGCGCGCGCCTGCGGGTCGGTCTGCAGGGCGAGTTCCATCGACAACGCCCGCGCCAGGCGCGGCGGCACGGCATAGCCTTCGTCGGCCAGCTTGATCGCCGGCGCGAACAGGTCGCGCCAGGGCAGCTTGCCATGCCGGCGGTGCGCCTCGTGCAGCATGCGCACGGCGCCGGGCACGCCGACCGACAGGCCCGATACCACGGCCAGGGGGAACGCCACGGGCTTGCCGTCGGCCGCCAGGAACATCGACTCGCGGGCACCGGCGGGTGCCGTTTCGCGCCCGTCCCAGGCCGTCACCTGGCGGCTGCGCGCGTCGTAGTGCATCAGGAAGCCGCCACCGCCGATGCCCGAGGCCTGCGGTTCCACCACGCCGAGAACCATTTGCACGGCCACTGCGGCGTCGACGGCGGTCCCTCCGGCGCGCAGCATCGCCAAACCGGCCTCGGCGGCCAGAGGGTGCGCGGCAGCGACCATGTGGGTCCTGGCAAGCGGTGCCGGTTCCCGGGCCAGTGCCGGCGCCGCGGCCAACACCAACCCGAACAGGGCCATCGTCAACAAGGTCTTGCGGCGGATCAAGGACGGCCCGACAACGCCGGTGAATGAAGTAACCATGGCACCTGCCGCGGATGGGAAGGTAAGCCTGCGCGGTCGCCGGGTCATGCGCAACTGTCGGCGTCGCTTGAACCGGTGCACGCCGGGAGGAGATGTCGATGCTGCTTGCAATGGTGGTCGTCACCGTGCTGGTCGTGGTGACCCTGCTGATTCACTATGAGGTTCTGCGACTGACGTCGGCTCTCCTGCCCGCGTTGACCATCGTATCGCCGCGCTTTCGTATTTTCTTCGTGATGTTGGCCTGCTTCGCAGCCCATACCGTCGAGGTCTGGGTGTTCGGCCTGGCCTATCTGGTCCTCGACAGCCTGCCGAATTTCGGCAGCTTCGGCGGGCCGGCGCACGCACCCTTCTCCATCCCGGACTACGTCTACTTCTCGGTCGTCACCTACACCTCGTTGGGCTTGGGCGACATCTATCCGACCGGCGGCTTGCGGCTGGTGGCCGGGGTCGAGGCGTTGACCGGCCTGCTGATGATCGGGTGGTCGGCCTCCTTCACCTACATCGAGATGCGCGAGCTGTGGTCCTTCCACAACGGACGCCGGCGCCGCCGTAGCGATTGACCGGGCGCCGGACGGCTGGCAGCGTCCGCCGTCGCAAAGAGGTTTCGATGCTCCGTCCCGGCCCGCGCAACCTGATCACCGACGTCGATGGCATCCTCGTCGGCAACGCCGAGGATGCGCAGGTGCGCAGCGGCACGACCGTGGTGCTGTGCGAACGGCCGGCCTGTGCCTCGGTCGACGTGCGCGGCGGCGCACCGGGCACGCGCGATACCGACCTGCTCGACCCCGTGTGCCGCGTCGAGGCGATCGATGCCGTCGCACTGTCGGGCGGTTCGGCGTTCGGCCTGTCGGCGACTGACGGCGTCATGAAATGGCTGCGCGAGCAGGGACGCGGCGTGCCGGTCGGCCCGGTCGCAGTGCCGATCGTGCCGACCGCGATCCTGTTCGACCTGCTCAACGGCGGCGCCAAGGACTGGTCCTGGCCGCCCTATCGCGAGCTGGGCTACCGGGCCGTCGCCGCCGCCGGCAAGGATTTCGCGCAGGGCAATGCCGGTGCCGGCCTGGGCGCCATGGCCGGCAATCTCAAAGGCGGCCTGGGCAGTGCGTCGGCCGTCGACGCCGCCAGCGGCCTGCAGGTCGGCGCCCTGGTCGCGGTCAATGCGCGCGGCTTCACGACCATGGGCGACATGCCGCAGTTCTGGTCGTGGCCGCTGGAGCAGGACGGCGAGTTCGGCGGCCTGCCGCCGCCACGCAATGGCCTGGCGTTGCGCGTCTCGCACCGCCGCGGCGAGCTCAGCCACGATATCGGCGCGGCAGCTGCGGCCGACGATCCGCGCGGCAATACCACCATCGCCGTCGTCGCCACCAATGTGCGTCTCGACAAGGCCGCGTGCCGCCGTCTGGCGGTGATGGCGCAGGACGGGCTGGCGCGCGCCATCCGTCCGGTTCACACGCCGCAGGACGGCGATTCGGTTTTCGCGCTGGCCACCGGCCGGCTCGACATGGTGATGGATCCGCTGGCCATCGCCGAGCTGGGAACCCTGGCCGCCGACTGTCTGGCGCGGGCCGTGGCGCGCGCCATCTACCATGCCGAAACGCTCGGCGGTGCGCGCAGCTGGCACGACACGTTTAGGCGCTGAGCTGCGCCCTGCCGGCACCTCGCGGCGGGGCGGGCGTGCCGCCATTGGCCGCACCGGGCCGGCTTGTTAAGGTCCGCGTCCGGGATCGCCGCCTCGCGGACGGCCCAAGACATGGAGGGACAGATGAGCGACTTCACCCGCCGGCAGCTGGGCGGACTACTGGGTGGTGCCAGCACGCTGGCGTTGCTGGGCGCGGCGCCGGGTGCCTGGGCGCAGGCGCCGGCCCGGGCCAAGGACGGGGTGGTGGTGATCGGCATGTCGCTGGAGCCGCCGGTGCTCGATCCCAACCTCAACGCCGCCTCGGCGGTGCGCGAGATCACCTACCAGAACATCTACGAGAGTCTCACCCGCATCGACCGCAAGGGCGGCATCATTCCCGGGCTGGCGACGAGCTGGACGGTGTCGGCCGACGGCACGCAGTACGTCTTCAAGCTGCGCGCCGGCGTGAAGTATCACGACGGCGAGCCGTGCGAGGCGGCCGACGTGAAGTTCACGCTGGATCGCCTGTCGGCACCGAACGCCACGGCACCGGGCAAGTCGCTCTACGCCAGCATCAAGAGCGTCGACGTGGTCGACGCGACGACCGTGCGCATCACGTTGAAGAACCCGGATGCGTTCTTCCTGTTCAACGTCGGCATCGGCGACGCCGCCATCATGGGCCGCAAGAGCGCCGAGACCAACGGCACCAAGCCGATCGGCACCGGTCCGTTCATGTTCAAGGAGCGCAAGGAGGGCGACTCGGTGGTGCTGGTCAAGGCGCCGACCTACCGCGACCCGGGCTCGATCAAGCTCAGCACGCTGATCTTCAAGTTCATCAAGGATCCGGCGGCGCAACTCAACGCGCTCAAGGCCGGCGACGTCGACACCTTCCCCGGCTTCCAGTCGCCGGAACAGGTCAACCAGATCAAGGCCGACCCGCGCTTCGCGGTGGTCATCGGCTCGACCGAAGGCGAGACCATCCTGGCGACCAACAACGCCAAGAAGCCGATGAGCGAGCTGAAGGTGCGGCAGGCGATCGCGCATGCCATCAACCGCGACGACCTGATCGCCGGCGAGAACGGCTTCGCGCTGCCGATCGGTAGCCATTTCCCGCCGCACAACGCCGCCTACGTCGACCTGACCAAGACCTATCCGTTCGACATCGCCAAGGCCAAGAAGCTGCTGGCCGAGGCCGGCTATCCCAATGGCTTCGAGGCCAGCCTCAAGCTGCCGCCGGTTGGCTACGCCCAACGGTCGGGCGAGATCATCGTCAGCCAGCTTGGCAAGATCGGCATCAAGCTCGCGATCACCCAACTGCAGTGGCCGCAGTGGCTGCAGGAAGTCTTCAAGGACAAGAACTACGACTTCACCATCGTCGCCCACACCGAGGCTAACGACCTCGATCGCTACGCCCGCGACGGCTACTACTGGGGTTACGATTCCAAGGCCTTCAAGGACAACTGGGCGGCCGTCGTCAAGGAGACCGACCCGGCCAAGCGGACCGAGCTTCTGAAGAAGGCGCAGAAGATCATCGCCGACGACGCCGTCAACGGCTTCCTCTACCAGCTCGGCAAGGTCGGCGTCTGGAACAAGAACCTGATCGGCATGTGGGAAGACTCGCCGACGCCGGCGATCGACATGTCGGGCGCGTACTGGAAGCTGTAGGCACTCCCGCGCCGACGGCTTGCGACAGGTGACGACGCCGGCCGTGCCGGCGTCGTTCGTGGGGTCGTCCGGCAGAGCGAACGGCGACGAGGCCGGCCGACAGGACAGAGGTGGGAGGGGAACGCGATGGCCGCCAACGAGGAGATCGTCCGGAACTTCATCGCCGCCTGGTCGCGGCTCAATGTCGAGGAGCTGGTCGGCTACTTCACGCCCGACGGCACCTACCACAACATCATGGCCAAGCCGGTGTCGGGCCACGACAATTTGCGCCGCTTCATCGGCGGCTTCATCCGCGGCTGGTCGGCGACCGAGTGGCAGATCCTCAATCTCATCGGGCACGGCGACGTGGTGATCGCCGAACGGGTCGATCGCACCACGGTCGGCGACAAGAAGGTCGAGCTGCCGTGCTGCGGCGTGTTCGAGATGAGCGACGGCAAGATCAAGGTCTGGCGCGACTACTTCGACCTGGCGACGTACACCAAGGCGGTGGCGTAGCGGCGGGCTGCGCCGGCGCGGCGCCCGGCCAATGACGCATTGAGCGGCGCGGCGTTCGCCGGCATCTTGTCGCCGCATGCTCGACTTCCTGCTCCGCCGCCTGTCCGCCGCGCTGCTGACCCTGGCGCTGGCCAGCGTCGTGGTCTTCACCGTGCTGGAGATCCTGCCCGGCGACCCGGCGTTGGTGATGCTGGGCACCGAGGCGCGGCCCGACACACTGGCGGCGCTGCGCGCCAAGCTCGGCTTCGACCGGCCGGCGGCGGAGCGCTACGTGAGCTGGATCGCCGGCCTGGCCACCTTTGACCTCGGCAACAGCCACGCCTACGGCACGCCGGTCGCCAAGCTGAT
>JAHCJT010000106.1 GCA_026126245.1 Alphaproteobacteria bacterium | reverse complement strand
GCCGGCGATAGACCCAGAGCATGCCGCGCGCCAGCCGCTTGGCCAGGGCATGCGCCACGATCGGTTGCAGCGGCGTTGCCGGCAGCGCCAGGTCGTCGATCGACGCCTTGCTGGCGGCCCAGCGGGCCAGTTCCGGCCCCATCGCCGTGGCCAAGGCCACGCCGCGCCCGTTGCAGCCGATCCAGGTCGCGACGCCGGGCGCCAGCTCGTGCAGCCGCGGAAAATGATCGGTGGTCATGCCGACATAGCCGCACCACAGGTGGTCGAAAGTGACGTCGCCGATTTGCGGGAACAGGCCCTGCAGGCGCCGCGCCACATGCTCGCGCAGGCGGCGGTCGAGATCGCCGCGCCACAACAGCGGCGCGCCGGTCACCAACCGGTGGTCGTGCGTGTAGCGACAGAAATGCAGATCGCCGCGCGTGTCGCTCATCGCCTGGCGGCCGGGCAGCAGGCTCTTGCGCACGTTGTCGGACAGCGGCCGGGTCGCCATCTGGAAGCTGAAGACCGGCACTACCTCGCGCTTGAGGCCGGGCCAGACGTCGTCGGTGTAGGCGTTGGTGGCGATGATCACGCGGCCGGCGCGCAGCGCCCCCCTGGCGGTGCGCACGCGCCAGCCGTCCGCCGCACGGTCTATCGCAATGGCCGGCGAGGCGGTGAAGACCTGCGCGCCGCGCGCGATGGCAGCCCGTGCCAGGCCGCGTGCGAAGGCCAGCGGATTGATGTGGCCGCCGCTGCGGTTGAGCCAGGCGCCGCAATAGGCGTCGCTGCCCAGCAGCTGGGCGGTCTGCTGCCGGTCCAGCAGCTCGACCGGAGCGCCGAGGGCGCCCCATTCGCGCACCCGGCGTTCGGCGATCTTTGCGACCCGGCCCGGCGTGTGGGCCGGCTGCACCCAGCCGGTCTGCTCGGCGGCGCAGTCGATGCCATGGCGTCGCACCAGGTCGAACAGGATCTGCGCCGAATCGCGCACCAGACCTGCAAATCGCTCGCCGCGTGGCTGCCCGAATTTCGCCACCATTGCCGAGGGATCGGCCCGGCTCATGGTTGGAATGACCTGGCCATTGTTGCGCCCGGAGGCGCCAGCGCCTATTTCATCAGCCTCGACCACGGCGCAGGACAGCCCGTCTTCGGCCAGATGCAGGGCCGTCGAAAGGCCGGAAAATCCGCCGCCGACGACCGCGACATCGACATCACGCTCGCCATCGAGCGGGCTCGTGGGTGGCGCCGGCGGGGCCGTCACGGCCCAGAATGAGGCGGAAAGGTCGGTGGAGATCATGGCGGCCGGCGCTTTTGTGAGTGCGTCCGCCAGCGTAGCGGGGGAGTTGCCGGCAGCGGAAGTCCCCAATACGGAGGCTTGGCGCCGCCGGAAACGGTGCGGCTCGTGCAACCAGCGTCGGCAGCCCCTAATTCGCGGCCGGACGCCATCAGGTAAGGGACGTGTCAGTGTCGGTTATCATGTTCCGGAATCATTATCCCAGTGCTAGGACAACAACGATGCGGCTCTTGCTGGTGGAAGACGAGGCTGAACTGGCACGTCTGGTACGCGCCAACTTGACGCGTGAGGGCTTCGCCGTCGACGTGGCGCCGACCATCGACGAGGCGCGCAGCGCCACGGCCGCCGCCAAGTACGACGTCATTCTGCTCGACCTGTCGATGCCCGACGGCGACGGCCTGGACTTGCTGGCAGCCTGGCGGCGCGCCGGCGACACCACGCCGGTGATCGCCGTGACGGCGCGCGACGCCATCGATCAGCGGGTCCAGGGACTGAACGTCGGCGCCGACGACTACCTCGGCAAGCCGTTTGCCCAGAGCGAGCTGGTGGCGCGCATCCGCGCCCTGCTGCGCCGGCCCAATGGCGCCCTCGGTATGCGGCTGAAGGCGGGCAACCTGGAGTACGACGCCTCGAGCAGCGCCGTCAGCGTCGGCGGCGACAGCCTGCCGCTGCCGCGCCGCGAACTGACTCTGCTTGAACTGCTGATGCGTCGCGTCGGCCAGGTGGTGACCCGCCAGACGATCGAGAACGGCCTGTACGGTTTCGACGACGACGTCGATTCCAATGCCATGGAGGCCAGCGTCTCGCGCCTGCGCAAGCGACTGTCGGCGGCGGGCGCGACCGTCAACATCCACACCGTGCGCGGCGTGGGCTACATGCTGACGGCTGACAAGCCGGCCGCGGCCGTGCAATGAACGTACCGGCAACGCTGTCGATCAGACGGCGGCTGCTGCGCAATTTCTCGCTGCTGTTTGTCGTCACCTTCGTGGTGCTGTCGCTTTTCTATCTGTGGGCGTCGTGGAACAACCGCGATGCCGAAGCGGATGACGAGGTAGAGGAAATCGCGGAGGCCGTCGTAGCTCGCGCTGAGCGCGGTCCCGACAGAAAGGTCAAGCTGCATTTCGGGCGCTTGCAGCAGCAGCGGTTCGCCGACGTCGCCGGCCTGCAGATCTTCGTCTACGATCCCGTGAACAAGGAGGTCCTGCTCGAACACCCTGCGGGTATGCGCGCTCTGCTGCCTCTGCCGCCCCAGGCGGCGTGGAAATGGGCGTTCGTCGTGATCGAGCAGGTCGGCGACCCCGAATTGCCGCGCTTGCAGCTGCTGATGGCCACGAAGCCGTCGCCGGCCGGACCGCTGCGTGTTGCAGTCGCACGCGACGAACCGAGTGAGACGGTGCAACTGCGCTGGGTGGCGCGCACCATCATGCGCGAGGTGCTGCCGGTCGTCGGACCGATCCTGCTGCTGGCCATCGCCATCGCGCTCTACACGCTCACCAAGGCGCTGGCGCCGGTCGCCCGCGCCGCCGAGGAAGCCAATCGCATCACGGTGGATACGATGGGCCGGCGCCTCGACACCACGGTGCCGGCCGAGATCCGCCCGCTGGTTGACGCCGTCAACCGGGCGCTCGACCGGCTGGACGCCGGCTTCGACGAGCAACGCCGCTTTACGGCCAACGCGGCGCACGAGCTGCGCACGCCGCTGGCGCTGCTGCGCGCCCGGCTCGACGGCATGGCCGATACCGAAGCGGCTGCCGCGATCCGTCCCGATCTGGAGCGCATGACGCGCCTGATCGAACAGCTGCTGGCGGTGTCGCGGCTGGACTCGCACATGCCGATGGCCAAGACGGATGTCGACCTGGTCGGGATCGCCGGCGGTATCGTAGCCGGACTGGCGCCGCTGGCGGTGGCCGACGGCAAGCAGGTGTCGCTGACGGCGCCCGACCATCCCGTGCGCATCCACGGCAACGCCGACGCGCTGAGTGCTGCGATCCGCAACCTGGTCGAGAACGCGCTGCGCTTCACGCCGCCGGGTTCGGCGGTCGAGGTCGTGGTCGCCGACGGACCGATCGTGGAGGTGCACGATGCGGGTCCGGGCATCCCGCCGGAGGATCGTCCGCATCTCTTTCGGCGCTTCTGGCGCGGACGCGACCGTCAGGGCGGGGCCGGGCTTGGACTGGCGATCGTCGCCGAGGTCGCGACCCAGCACGGCGGCCTGCTGTCGGTCGACAAGAGCCCGCTGGGCGGCGCGCTCATGCAGATCAACTTCTCGGGGCAGCCGGGGCATATCGCCTCGCCACCATCGCCGCCGCCGCCCTCGCTGCCAGCCAAGCAGGCGGCGGCGTAAGACCGGCCGGGTGGGCTGTCCAACAGCGAGGGCACTTCGCTCGCAAGCACGGTGGCGGCTCGGATCAATCCGGGCTTCGGACGGCCATTGGGCCGCGGAGTCCTGTGCCGAGGATGGCCGATCCGGCGGCGCGGAGCGGCGACAGGAACAGCACGCCTTTTAGGCCATGACGGGCGTGGCGAGGGATTCCAGGAGCAGGGCCGCGACGGCCATGGGCTTTTCCTTGCCGCGCAGATGCGCCGCCGGCAACGACTGCGTCGTCAGGCCGGCCGGCAGATGCAGACGCTCGGCGAGTTCGCCGGAGACGACGACGTCGCGATCCGTGGCGCGCGCCACGTCCATCAGCCGGGCCGTGGTGTTCAGCGTGTCGCCGGTGAAGGCGATCTCGCGTTTCATTGCGCCCATTTCGCCGGCCACGATGTCGCCGACATGCAACGCGGCGCGAAACGACGGCACGAATCCGAAGCGGCGGCGATACTCGTCGGCCGCGCGCTCGATCCGCCGCGCAATGCCGAACGGACAGAGCGCGCAGCCCGCGCCGTGCAGCGCCGCGTCCTCGGGCCAGGTCAGGATGGCCTCGTCGCCGACATATTTGTGGATTTCGGCGCCGTGGTCGTAGGCGGCATCGGCGATGTCGCTGAAGAACATGTTGAGCAACTGGTGGAACCGCAGATCGCCCAGCCGCTCGGCGGCTGCGGTCGAGGCCCGCATATCGACCATCAGGAAAACCCGGCGTTCCTGCCGCGGCCGGATATAGCGCCCGGTCAGCAGCCGGCGCAGTTCGCGGAAGCCGACCAATCGGCCGATCTCGACCGCGACGTTGCCGATCAGCGCCATGCTGCCGGCGAACAGCAGGATCTTGAAGAACCGCTGATCGAGGTCGAACGACTGCGGATTGACCGGAAGGAACAAGAGGCGGGTGAGTTGGGTCGCCGCCACAATGGTCGCGACGTAGAGAGCGACCTTGGCCAGAAAGTACGCCCAGAAGGGCCAGGCGCGAATTCGCCGGACGACCGACCAGCGCCGCCCGGCGAGCTCCAGCCAGATCACTGGAACGGAAACCAGCAGCGAATTGACGACACCCTGCAGGCCGCCGACCCACGGGGTTTCAAGGTCTTCGGAAATGATCCAGCCGAATGCGAAGCTGACGACGGCAGCGACCGCGGCGATGTTCCAGATCATCCGCCATTCGGCGCGCCGGCGGTTGCGGTCCTCGGCGTCGAGGAGAGACGGGCCGAGTCCGGCGGCGGCCGCTTCCGAGTGGGGCGCAACCGGAGTCACCATGCTTACACAGCGGCGCGTCTGTCGGCCGACAGGACCGAGGCGAACAGCACGCCGTCGACATTGCCGCCCGAGCAGACGACGCAGATCGTGCGCCCCTTGATCGGCAGGCGGCCGTTGAGCATGCAGGCCAGCGCCACGGCGCCGCCCGGCTCGGCCACGATCTTGAATTCGCGGAACGCCAGCTCCATGGCGGCACCGACCTCCTCGTCCGTGGCCACGAGGCTGCCGTCGAGGTGGCGGCGGGCGAGGGCAAATGTGTAGGTGCCGGGGCAGGGCGCCAGCAGCGCGTCGCAGAACGAGCCGGTGAGGTGCGCGTTGCGCTGGATTGTTCCGGCCGCCAGCGAGCGCGCCAGATCGTCGAAGCCGGCCGGCTCGGCGGCGAAGCACTGCGTTATGGGGCTGAGTGCCTTGACGGCGGTGGCGATGCCGGTTGACAGACCTCCGCCGCTGCACGGTGCGATGACGGCATCGAGCACGGCGCCCATCGTCCGCGCCTGGTCGAGGACTTCGGGGCCGATGGTCCCCTGGCCGGCGATGATCCAGGGATGATCGTAGGGCGGGATGGGCGTGCGGCCCTCGCGGTCGGCCAGTTCGCGGGCGATCGCTTCGCGGTCGTCCTTGATGCGGTCGTAGGTGATGACCTGGGCACCGCTTGCCCGGGTGTTGGCGACTTTGACGGCCGGCGCATCGATCGGCATCACGATGGTGGCGGCCGTCTGCAGCAGGCGGGCGGCCTCGGCCACGCCCTGGGCATGGTTGCCCGACGACCAGGCGACGACTCCGGCGCGGCGCTGTGCCGGCGTCAGCTGGCTGATGAAGTTGTAGGCGCCGCGGAACTTGAACGATCCTGTCCGCTGCAACGGTTCGGCCTTGAGCAGCAGCCGGCCGCCGAGACGGTCATTGACGCGGGGATTCTCGAGCAGTGGCGTGCGAATCGCCATGTCGGCGATGCGCCGGCCGGCGGCGGCAATATCGTCGGCGGTCGGGAGGGGAAGGTCGTTCGACATTTCTTGCGGTTGTTGCGGGGATGCAAGTGCACCTTAGCAGCGTCTGCGGCTGCGGCGCCACGCCGCTTGACCGTCCCGGCGGCAGTCTGCGAGATCATCGTCACAGAACAAAGACGGGAGAACGCCTCATGACGGTGGTCGAAGCCGACTTCGCACAGCGCGAGGAAGACAAGCGGGCCCTGCTCGCCGCCGGCATGGAGGGCGCCCGGACCCAGGCCTGGATTGCGGCACGGCCGGCGACGGTGTCGGGCTTCGAGGCCGACCGCCACGCCTACAGCCGCTACTGGGAGCTGGGACGCGAACTGCTGGAGAGCCTGCCGCGGCCGCCGGCGCGCAACGAGATCCAGCGGCGCGCCGCCGCCCGCCTGCTGCAGGGCGGACGCGAAACCCGCCAGCGCTTCATGGCGGCGCATGCGCTGGACGTGTATCGGGCGCTGACCGACGATCTGCGCGCCTTCGTGCGGGTCGAGCGCCTGGTGGTCGAGGCCGCCCGGCTGGTGCCCGGTCTGTGCCCGACGGCGGATCAGGTCGCGGCCGAGGCGCAGCACAAGCAGGGCGAGAAGGACGGTATCGAGATCGACCAGGGCATTTTCTGCCACGCCGTCCTGGCACGGCCGGACACCGGCATGCATCTGTGCCACGCCATGCTGCTGCCGCGTGTCGAGGCGCGCCAGCGCCTGGCGGAGCTCGAGGCCACGGGCAAGGTCGATCTGAAATTCGCCGAGGTCGAACGGATCGGCAAGGCGTCCTATGTGACGCTCAAGAATCCGCGCTACCTCAACGCCGAGGACGACTCGACGATGGACCCGCTGGAGATCGCGGTCGATCTCGCGCTGCTCGACCCCGCGACCCAGGTCTGCGTGATGCGCGGCGGCCATGTCGAGCATCCCAAGTACAAGGGCCGCCGCATCTTCCAGGCCGGCATCAACCTGACGCACATCTACTACGGCAAGATTCCGTACATGTGGTACGTGCGGCGCGATCTGGGCTGGGTCAACAAGGTGATGCGCGGCCACGCGCTGGAAACGATCTCGCCTGACGAGGTGACCGGCGAAACGCACGAGAAGCTGTGGATCGCGCAGGTCGATACCTTCGCGATCGGCGGCGGCTGCCAGGCGCTGCTCGTGACGGACTACAACATCGCCGGCGCCGATTCCTACATGACCTTGCCGGCACGCAAGGAAGGCATCATTCCCGGCATGGCCAATCTGCGGATGTGGCGCTTCACCGGCGATCGCATCACGCGCCAGGCGATCATGTACGAACGCGGCATTCCCAGCGACAGCGAGGCCGGTCGCATGATCATCGACAAGATCGTGCCGACCGAGCAGACCGACGCGGCGGTCGCCGAGGCGGTGGAGGGATTGACCAGCTCCGGCGTCGTCAGCGCCCGCGGCAACCGCGTGGCGATCCGCACCGGGCAGGAACCGTTCGATCTGTTCCGGCGCTACGCCGCGGTCTACGCGCGCGAGCAGGCGTGGTGCCATTTCAGTCCGGCCCTGATCGCCAATCTGGAACGCCATTGGAACGCCGCCCAGCGCAAGATGTGATCGTCCGCCAAGGGCGCGGCCGCTGCCATCGGCGCGATCCGGCGCCGTATGCTGACTCTCGGCTGGCGGACCGCGCGAAGGGGGTCCGCGGCAGACCACGCATGGCATATGGTTTGCTCCGCCAATGCCAATCGTTCCGCGGGAGGAAGCCATGGCCGATTTCGAGACGGTGATCCGCAACGCCCATGTCGCGACGGCGTCGGACACGTTCCGCTGTGACATCGGCATCGCCGGCGGGCGGATTGCCGCGCTGGGCGCCAGGCTGGCGGCCGGCCATCGCGAGATCGACGCCGGCGGCCGCTGGGTGCTGCCGGGCGGTATCGACACCCATTGCCATCTCGATCAGCCGATGGCCGATGGCGTCGAGTTCGCCGACGATTTCCGCAGCGGCTCGATCTCGGCGGCGCACGGCGGCACCACCACCATCGTGCCGTTTGCGGCGCAGCAGCCGGGCGGCTCGCTGCGCGCCGCGGTCGAGGACTATCATCGTCGCGCCGCCGGCAAGCCGGTGATCGACTACGCCTTTCACCTGATCCTGGCCGATCCCAGCGAGCGGGTGCTGGGCCAGGAGCTGCCGGCGCTGGTGCGCGACGGCTACACCTCGTTCAAGATCTACATGACGTACGAGGGCCTGAAGCTGAATGACCGGCAGATCCTCGACGTGCTGGCCTTCGCGCGCCGCGAGGGTGCGATGACGATGGTGCACGCCGAGAATTCCGACTGCATCGGCTGGCTGACGGAGAAACTGGAGCAGGCCGGCCGCACGTCGCCGTACTACCACGCCGTCTCGCGCCCGGCGGCGGTCGAACGCGAGGGCACGCATCGCGCCATCACGCTGGCCGAACTGATCGACGTGCCGATCCTGATCGTGCATGTCTCCGGCCTCGAGGCGGTCGAACAGATTCGCTGGGCGCAGTCGCGAGGATTGCGCATCTACGGCGAGACCTGCCCGCAATACCTGTTCCTGACGGCCGACGATCTCGACAAGCCGGACTTCGAGGGCGCCAAGTGCGTGTGCAGCCCGCCGCCGCGTGACAAGGCGAGCCAGCAGGCCGTGTGGAACGGCCTGGCCAGCGGCGTCTTCCAGGTGGTGTCGTCCGACCACGCCGCGTTCCGCTACGACGATCCCAAGGGCAAGAAGGCGGCCGGCACGCGCGCGCCGTTTGCCAAGATTCCCAACGGTGTGCCGGGTATCGAAACGCGCCTGCCGCTGCTGTTCTCCGAGGGCGTCGGCAAAGGCCGCATCGACATCAACAAGTTCGTGGCCCTGGCGTCGACCAACGCGGCGAAGCTCTACGGTCTCTACCCGCGCAAGGGCACCATCGCCATCGGCTCGGATGCCGATCTGGCGATCTGGGATGACAGCACCGACATCACGATCACGCAGAGCCTGCTGCATCACAATTGTGACTACACGCCCTATGAAGGCATGACCATCCGCGGCTGGCCGACCACGGTGCTGTCGCGCGGCGAGGTGGTGGTCGAGAACGGTGCGCTCAACGCCGAGCCCGGCCGCGGCCAGTTCCTGCGCTGCGACCTGCCGGCGCCAGCCAGGCCGGCCGGCACGGCCTATGGCCGCCTCGTCGAGGAGCTGCGGGCCTGATCCTGGTTGGCCGGCGGCAACGCCGGGCGGCCATTACGTCAAGTGGGGCGATATTGTTGTGCGGCGGCGACGCAAGCCGCGCGGCGATGGCGATGGTAAGCAGCCCTGGCAATCCCGGGGATGGTTGGCCGGGCGCGGCGCGAAGCGACGCGGCGGCCACGATGGAGGAACGGTATCCGATGCGCATTCTGGCTGCTGATCTGGACAATGATGCCGCCTACAAGCTGATGACCGGCATCGTCGTGCCGCGGCCGATCGCCTGGGTGACGACGCTGTCGCCCGATGGCATCGTCAACCTGGCACCATTCAGCGCCTTTACCTTCGTGTCCACCGATCCGCCGATGCTCGGCTTCAATGTCGGCCGCCGCGACGGCGCCGTGAAGGACACAGCGCGCAACATCGGCGCCAACGGCGAGTTCGTGGTGCATATCGCCGACGAAACCCTGATGGAACCGCTGCATCTATCAGCCGACGATTTTCCGCCTGAGATCGGCGAGGCGGCAGCGCTGGGCCTGGCGGTCGAGCCCAGCACGATGGTCGCCGTGCCGCGGCTGGCGGCCGCGCCGATCGCGATGGAATGCGTGTTCAGCCAGTCGGTGCACTTCGGACGCGCCGGCGCGGAGTTCTTCGTCGGCGAGGTGAGGATATTTCACATCCGCGACGGGCTGTGCACCCACGGCAAGGTTGACACCGCGGCGCTGCGCCCGCTGGCCCGGCTCGCGGGCCCGTCCTATGGCGGCATCGGCGGCATCCGCCATGTGCGCCCGAACCGTCCCGTCACGGCGGCGGAACCGCTTTAGCCACCATGCGTGGCGGCCTCCGCACGCCGTATCACGCGCCCGAGATCCAGCGTGCCAGCGCCGGCGGCAAGCCTGTCGACGGCTTGAGGTCGGGCTTGCGGAACGTGCCGGCAGTGGCCTTGCGCGGCTTCAGCGCCGCCAGCGTTTCGGCCTGTCGCAGCGCCGCCGCCACGCCGTCGACCACCGGCACGGCAATGCGATCGGCGACGCGGGCCGCCAGACCGGCCAGCGGCGCGCCGGCGAGGATCACCACGTCGGCGGCACTTTCGCTCACGGCCCGGCCGGCCAGGTCGATCAGCAGGTGTTCCTTCTCGTCCTGCACCGTGGCGATACCGCTGAAGCGGCCTTCCAGGGTGTGGATGCCCGCCAGCCGCCCCGCCAGCCCGTGATAATCGACGGTCTCACGGAACCACGGCGCCAGCGCCGAGGCAAACGTGACGATGGCGAAACGCCTGCCCAGCATGCAGGCGGTCAGCATGGCCGCTTCCGCCATGCCGACAACCGGGATGGGCGAGAGCTCGCGCGCCCCGCCCAGGCCGGGGTCGCCGAACGCGGCGATCACGGCGGCGTCGCAGCCCGCGGCGTGCTCGGCCAGCAGTTCCAGCGCTGCCCGACCGCCGATCTGCGCCTCGGCGCGGGTGGCGATGTAGGGCACGCCGGTCGTGGCAGTGACCGCAACGACCTCGGTCCCCGGGCTGGCGGCGGCACGCGCCGCCGTCGCGATCAACTCGGTGACCGAGGTCGAGGTCTTGGGATTGATCATCAGGATGCGCATGGCCGGCGATGGTAGACGCCGCCGCACGGCCGCTCCAGCGCTACGTCGCGCGTCCGCCGGCATTGGACCGCGCGCCGTCGACGCCCAACGTTTCAGCGCCACATCGGGCGTTGCCGGCCGGTTGCCGAGGCGCGCTACTGCAGGCCGGCGACGCCCATCGCCTCGCCGAAGCGTCGGCCGCACTCGAGGAAATCACCGTATTTGCGATGCCGCGCCGTGTGCTGGGCACAGGCCAGCAGCAGCCAGTCGCGGCCGGCCGCGCCGTTGCGCGTGTGATCGTCCAGCAGGCACTGGGCGATTTCCTGGTTGTGCGGGTCGTTGCCGACGCGGCTGGCGACCAGCGCCAGGCGCGCAAACAGCGGCGCGCGGTCGGCGCCGCTATCGAGATAGGCCCGCGTCCACGCCACCGACTGCGGCCCGTCGAGCGCCAGCAGCGCCGCCTCGAGCCGGTCAAGCAGCTGTGCACCGCTCATCTTGTCGGCGCCGGCCGGCGCACGGATGTCGACCGGCTGCATGTCGCCGGTGTTGCGCTGGTGCCAGGCGTTGCGGTTGAGGAATGAGGCAGCGACATAGAGCAGCTTCAGCCGCTGCGGGTGCTTGAAGGTGTCATAGAACCATCCCAGCGTGCTGCAGTATTCGTAGCAGTGCTGCGGGATGGAGAAGTTCACGTCGGTCTGCGTGCGCACCAGGATTTGCGCCCCGGCGATTTGCAACACGTCGAGGATCTGCCTCGGTCCCTTGCCGGCGCGCAGCAGGGCGCCGAGGCGCTCGATCCAGGCCGGTTCCTGTTCGTTGAGGATGGCGTCGATCAGGCTGGCGGCCTCGGCGTCGTCCAGCGCCGCGGTATTGCCGAGCATGGCGCGCTCGCGCTCGGTGGTGCCGCGATAGGGGACGGCGTGCAACTCCTGGCCTTCGATGTACACCGTGACGGCGTTGCACGCCATCTCATAGGTCGAGTACCAGCGCGGCCCCACGGCGATGTCGAGTGCGCCGGCGTAGAGGATGTCGTGCGCGTTGTCCCAGCCGACGAAGTCGCCCAGCTCGACCGTCGAGCGGGCGCGGAAGGACTTGTGGCCGGTGGTGTAGGAGCGGTTCTGGAAAGCGCGGTCCTGCACGTCGATCAGGCCGGCAAACACGAGTTCGGCCAGTGCCGCGCGGCGCTGTGCCGGCTCCTGCATGAGGCCGAGGAAGACACGATAGGCCTCGATCACCTGGCCACGATGCACCAGGGTCATCCAGTGGCCCAGCCGCGTCTTCAGATCGCCGTCGATGACCAGTGGTGTCTGGTCGGGCCAGTAGACCACGGGTGCCGGCGGCGGCCCGGACGGCGCCTTGAAACCGCGTGTGTAGTGCCCGGGCGCGCGGCCGATCTTCTGGTTCCAGATGTCGAGCCCGGTGGGGATGTACCAGATGGTCTGGGCCATCGGCAGGCCGGCCGAGGCCGATGGCAGCATCTTCGCCAAATTGATCGTGGCGCGGGCGCTCAGCAGGCAATGGTCGTTGTTGACGAAGTTCACGTAACCGTCGTCGATGCGCTCGTGATACGGCACATGGGTGTAGGGCGCGTGAATTCGCACTGCCTCGGTGATCAGCTCGGCCAGCGGCCGGCCGGCGCGCAGCAGATCGTAGTAGGCGCGGCTGGCGCCGACCTGGTCGCGTTGCAGAACGCGCTCTTCCAGCGCGCCGTAGAGCGCGCGGGCATCGTCGCCCGAGGAACTGCGGGACGGAACTGCGGTAGCCATGGGCGACCTCCCTATGCAGGTCGACTCCGGTCTTGCGGGCCGGACATTGGTCGGGATGCTACTGCCGCGCGCGGCGGGTTCAGCAACGTCCATGCGGCAGGGCCGCAAGGACGGCGGCGCATGACCGGAGCGGGCCGCGCGCAGCCCGCACCAACATCCTAGCACGCGCCGGCCGTGTTGGGCGCGTGCCGCGTTTGCCTCAGGTGGCGGCGTGCCGCAATCGGTCCAGCACGGCCTGGAGGATCCACGCCGCGGCGCCGGCGTCGATCCGCGCCGCGCGCTTGCTGCGCGACATATCGTAGGTCTCGATCATGGTGCGCTCGACGCCGGCGGTCGACAGCCGCTCGTCCTGCAGCACGACGGGCAGGTCGACGAACTGGCGCGCCGCGCCGCCGCGCGCGCCCGGCTGCGGTCCGAGGTCGAGGTCGAGCGCCATCAGGTTGGCCACGAACTGACGTACCGACTGGCAGCGCGGCCCCTCGCTGCCGTCCATGTTCAGCGGCAGGCCCACGGCCAGGGCGACGATCTCTTGCCGGCGGATGATGTCGGCGAGGCGGGCGGCGTCCTTGGTGAACTTGCTGCGCTCGATCGTCTCCAGCGGCGTCGCCAGCGAGCGCAGCACGTCCGACGTCGCCAGCCCGATGGTGCGGCTGCCGACGTCGAGTCCCAGCAGCCGGCCGTGCGGCGGCAGTGCCGGGCCCAGCGCCGCGATGTCGATCACCGTCATGCGTCGGCGGGGTCGCCGTCCGCAACCGAATCGGCCGACGCCGGCGGCAGGCGATCCAGCCAGTCGGCGGCATAGGTCGCCACCTCCCGCCAGCCGGGCTGGCCCAGCACCCAGTGGCCCTGGTCGGCGAATTCGCGGTGCTCGGCGCCGGCGTAGCGGCGCGCGATTTTGCGCACGACGGAAGGTGGCGTCAGGCGGTCCTCGCCGGCCCCGATCACCAGCAGCGGGCAGGTGACGGCGGCCGGATCGACTCGCGCGGCGTGGCGACGGTCGAGGAACGGGTAGCCGATCTCGAGCAACACGCGGCCGGCCTCATGCACGAAGTGCCCGTATTCGCGGTCGCACTCCAGCCGGTCGGTGCAGGTGTTGAAGGTGCCGTACATCGCCTCCTTGTACGACGCACGGTGCGGCCGTTTCCACCAGCCGCGGCGGAACTGGATGCGCAGGAAGGCACGCACCACGGTGGGATGCAGCGCGAAGACGCCGGCCGGCGGCGCCGGGCAGAGCAGGACGGCAGCCCGGCAGGCCTGGCGCGCCGCCAGCATCTGGGTCAGCAGGCCGCCCATGGAATGGCCGATGATGACAGGCTTGTGCGGCAGCCGCCCGAGTTCGGCCTGCAGGTCGGCGAGATAGTCCAGCAGCGACACCGCACCCAGGGCGGCCGGCGGCTTCAGCGGCGGCGCATCGTGATGGCGCAAGGCGGGAGCCAGCACCTGCCAGCCGCGCGCCTCCAGCAGCCCGCGCCAATGGCGCCAGACGTGTGGCGTCCCCCACATGCCATGGATCATCACGATCGTGCGGTCCATGTCGCCGCCGCTGCTCCCCCAACATGGCGCGCTCATGCGCAGCGTACGCGGTCGCTGGCGGCGGCGATAGCTGCGGCCCGGCCTTAAACCAAACTTTAACGTGCGGTTTGTTTGCACTGCAGCAAAAGAGCACCGGGACTCAAACGCAAATATGCTGCGCAGCACGGTGTTGCGCGCAAGGGCCGGCAGATCACCTGATGTCAAATGCAGCCCGGCCGACGACCCTGCCACCGCCATGACGCCGCCGGTCGATCCATGGCTTTCCCGGTCGGCAGAAGCGACGAAGGCTCTGAAAAGACACAAAAATCGGCTTGAGGTGAGGGCTCAAGCAAAGTGTCGTCGCCGACTGTCGGCAACGCGGCCGCCGTGGCTGCACGCCGCCCTTGCCGCGACGCTGCGAAACCGGGTAGGTGCACGGGCCGGCGCGCACCGTTTCGGGAGGCGCCGCCCGCTGGAGTTCCGTTGATGTCGATCGATGTCGATACCGTGGCCAAGATCGCCCGGCTGGCCCGCCTGAAGGTGCCGGAAGCCGACCGGCCGCAACTCGCCAAGGAGCTGTCGGGCATCCTGACGTGGATCGAGCAGCTCAACGAAGTCGACACGCAGGGCGTCGAACCTCTATCCAGCGTCTCGGACGTCACCCTGCCGATGCGCGATGACGTCGTCACCGACGGTGGCATCGCAGGCAAGATCCTGGCCAACGCACCGGGCGGCGCGGTCTATGTCGAGCCGGGCAACCCCGACGCCGGCGGCTTCTTCATCGTGCCGAAGGTCGTGGAGTAGGCGATGGCCGGGCTTGTCGACCTCAGCATTGCCGACATGCGGGCGGCCCTCGCCAAGGGCGAGACGTCGTCGCGGGAGCTGACCGAGGCCTTTCTCGGCCGCATGGAGGCCCATCGCCGGCTGAACGCCTTCATTACCGAAACGCCGGAGCGGGCCCTGGACATGGCCAAGGCGTCCGACGCCCGCCGTGCCAAGGGCGAGGCCGGGCTGCTCGACGGCGTGCCGCTGGCGATCAAGGATCTGTTCTGCACCGAGGGTGTGCGCACCACGGCCGCGTCGCACATCCTCGACGGCTTCACGCCGCCCTACGAGTCGACCGTCACCGCCAACCTCGGGAAGGCGTGCGCCGTGATGCTCGGCAAGACCAATCTCGACGAGTTCGCCATGGGCTCGTCGAACGAGACCTCGTGCTTCGGCCCGGTGGTCTCGCCGTGGCGGCG
>JAHCJT010000105.1 GCA_026126245.1 Alphaproteobacteria bacterium | reverse complement strand
CAGAGACACAGGGACACAGAGGCGAGACAACGGCGCGCCGGTGGCGCGCCAAAGAGTCTTCCGGCCCCGTCTCTGTGCCTCTGTGTCTCTGTGGCAAGTCTTTCATGCGCGACGCACCCGTCTAGCCCGCCGCGTGGCCGACCAGCATCTCACTCTTGACGCGCTCGAGGATCTGGGCCGCTTCGCTGCCCTGCAGGCGCTGGATGTCGTCCTGGTATTTCAGCAGAACGCCCAGCGTATCGTTGATGGTGCGCGGGTCCAGATCGAGCACGTTGAGCTCGCTCAGCGCCGTGGCCCAGTCGATCGACTCGGCGACGCCGGGCGCCTTGAACAGGTCCATCCGCCGCAGTTCCTGCACGAAGCCGACCACCTGGCGAGTCAGCGCGGCCGGCGCACCGGGCGCCTTGACCGACAGGATCTGCAGCTCGCGCGCCGCGTCGGGATAGTCGACCCAGTGGTAGAAGCAGCGTCGCTTCAGGGCATCGTGGATCTCGCGCGTGCGGTTGGAGGTGATGATGACGATGGGCGGCGCCGGCGCCTTGATCGTGCCGAGTTCCGGAATGGTCACCTGGAAATCGGACAGCACCTCCAGCAGATAGGCCTCGAAGGGCTCGTCGGTGCGGTCGAGTTCGTCGATCAGCAGGACCGGCGGACCCTCGGGCTGCGGCTCCAGCGCCTCCAGCAACGGCCGGCGGATCAGGAATCGGTCGGCGAAAACGTCGCTGCCCAGCATGTCCCGATCGACATGCCCCTGGGCTTCAGCCAGCCGGATCTCGATCATCTGCCGCGCATAGTTCCATTCATAGACCGCCGAGGCCGCATCGAGGCCCTCGTAGCACTGCAGGCGGATCAGCCGCCGCCCCAGGGTCTTGGCCAGAACCTTGGCGATCTCAGTCTTGCCGGTGCCCGCCTCGCCCTCGGTGAACAACGGGCGACCCATCTTCAGCGCCAGATAGAGAACGGTCGCAAGGCTGCGGTCGGCAACGTAGTCGCCGCCGCGCAGCAGCTCGAGCGTGGCGTCAATCGATTCGGGAATCCGGCTGGTCATTCACAGGCTCATGATGGGAGGCGGCGGATATTAGCCGAGGCACAGGGGCTGTCATAACGAATTGCCATGCGATTTTCGCGGCCCCGGCGCCCTGTCGACGGGGCTATGGTGTCTTCCGTCATATCGGGCGCGACGAGGCATCTAGGCATCGCCTTGGAAGCCTCGCTACGCTTGAAACGACAGCCCAAGGGGGAAATGCGCATGTACGGTGACATGTTCAAGGGCAAGGTCGCGGTGGTGACCGGCGGCGCGCGGGGCATCGGGCTGGCATGCGCGCAAGCCCTGGCCGCCCTGGGGGCTGGCGTGGCGCTGTGGGATCGCGACGCGGCCGAGGCCGCCCGCGCCGCCGCAACGCTCTCCCGCGGCGCCGGCACCGCCATGGACGTCACCGCCGAGACCGACGTCGCGCGGGCGCTGGCCGAGACCGAAAAGGCCCTGGGTCCGGTCGACATCCTGGTCGCCAGTGCCGGCATCACCGGCCCTAACAAGACGGTCGCCGACTATGGCGTCAATGAATGGAAGCAGGTGATCGACGTCAATCTCGTCGGCCTGTTCCTGTGCAACCGCGCCGTCGTGCCCGGCATGGTGGCGCGCAAATGGGGCCGCATCGTCAACATCGCCTCCATCGCCGGCAAGGAAGGCAACCCGAATGCGTCAGCCTATTCGGCCTCAAAGGCCGGCGTCATCGGCCTCACCAAATCGCTGGGCAAGGAATTGGCCACGACCGGCGTGCTGGTGAACTGCATCTGTCCGGCGGCCATCCGGACCGACATCTTCAAGCAGATGACCGAGCAGCACATCGCCTTCATGCTGTCCAAGATCCCGATGGGCCGCTTTGCCACCGTCGAGGAGGCGGCCGCCCTGGTAACGTGGCTGGCCTCGCCGCTGTGCACCTTCAACACCGGCGCGGTGTTCGACCTGTCCGGCGGGCGCGCCACCTACTGACACCGTCCCCGCGCCCACGCCGCCGCCGCTCACCATGTCCCCCGTTCCCGCCGGGCCCGCCCGCGACACCGCCGCCGCGTCGACGCCCGATCATGCGCCGGCATGGTTCGGCATGAGTCTGGTCGAACGCTCGCCCGACCGTTGCGTGATGACCATGACGGTCCGCGCCGACATGGCCAACGCGCACGGCGTCTGTCACGGCGGTGTGCTGTTCTCGCTGGCCGACACCGCGTTCGGCGTCGCCAGCAACGCCGCCGACGTACCCAGCATGGCGGTCGGCTGCTCCATCCAGTTCCTTGCGCCGGCACGCATCGGGGATACGTTGACCGCGACCTGCACGCAGCAGTATCGCGGACGGCGCCGCGGCCTCTATGACACGCGGATCACGGATCAGGATGGCCGCCTGATCGCGCTGTTCCGCGGCGAATCGTCGGCATTGCCCGGCAGTCCCGACACCGGGCGTCCGCCATGACGCGGCCCGGCCAGCCTGCCACCACGCCGGATTTCGCCGGCCGCACGGCGATCGTCACCGGCGGCGCCAGCGGCATCGGCCTGGCGTGCGCGACACGCCTTCATGGACTAGGCGCCCGGGTCGCGATCTGGGATATCGATGCCGCACGCGCTGCTCGCGCGGCCGCCACGCTCGGCCAGCGCGCCACGGGGGACATGGTCGACGTGACGTCCGAGTCCTCCATCGCCGACGCGTTGGCGCGCACGGCATCGACCCTGGGGGTACCCGACATTCTGGTCGCCAGCGCCGGCGTCAATGGCCTGACCGGTCCGACCGCCGACTATCCGCTGGCCGAGTTCCGCCGCGTGCTCGACATCGACCTGACCGGCGTCTTCCTGTGCGACCGCGCCGTCGTGCCGGGCATGACGGCGCGCGGCTACGGCCGCATCGTCAACATCGCCTCGATTGCCGGCAAGGAGGCCAACGCCGGCGCCGTTGCTTATGCCGCCGCCAAGGCTGGCGTGATGGCGATGACGCAATCTCTGGCGAAGGAAGTCGCCGGCCGCGGCGTGCTGGTCAATGCCGTCGCGCCAGCCTTGATCCGCACCGAGCTGTTCGGCCAGATGACCGACGCCTGGATCGCGGCGATGACCAGCAAAATTCCGATGGGCCGTCCGGGCACAGTCGATGAGGTCGCGGCGCTGGTCTGCTGGCTGGCCAGCGACGCCTGCAGCTTCAGCAGCGGCGCGACCTTCGATCTCTCGGGCGGCCGCGCGACGTGGTGAGGGCGATCGTCAGAGCGTCGGTACGATCCCGCGCACACTGACCTCGACCATGCCGCGAATCAGCGTCTCGCGATCCGACCAGGGAAAATCTGGCTTGGTGATCAGGGCCGCCACGAGGCCATGACAGGCCATCCAGCTCAGCTCGGCACAGGTATCCGCCGGATAGGGCAAGGTCACCCCTTCGCTCGCCAGCGCTTGGTAGACCCCCACGATCTTGGCGAAGGTCAGGGCGCCTTTGGCACCGGGTTGCTCCGGGTCGCTCATGTCGCTGCGGTGCCCGGTAAAGCGCACCTCCTCTGGCGGCGCCGCCTCGATAAATGTGATCCAATACTCATCGGGGTGCTCCAGCCCGAACCGGACATAGGCTTCGCCCATGCGCCGCAATCGCTGGGCCGCCGGCAACGGCAGGCGCTCGATGTCCTCGAGTCGGCGCATCAGGCGCTCGAACGTGCGATCGCAGAGCTCCAGAAGAATCGCGTCTTTGTCTTTGAAATATAAATATAAAGCTGGCGCAGACACGCCCACCCGCTCGGCGATCCGCCGAATGGTCGTGGCGCGTACCCCCTGCTCCAGAAACAACGCCTGGGCCGCGGCCAGGATCTCATCGCGCCGCGTGTGACCCTCGCCGCGCGGTTTGCGCACCGGTGCCTTTGTCGCAGCCGCCCTCGTGGAAAAACCCATCACTGCCTCTTGACGAGCCTTGGCTGACTCGTATGTTATCGTTGTTAAGTTAACGTTGTTCAGATCACTTTCCAAGCCTGTCGCGACACCTTACCGCTGGCCGTGCCAACACGCCATCGGTGACCCGGGAGAGACCGATGCGCAACAAGCGGATCGCCGTGGCGCTCAGCATCGCCGTTCTAGCGTCCGCCGGCGCCGCCGGTGGCATGATGGCCTGGAAGTCCGCGACGGCGGTGCGGACCCCTGTCGTGGCCGAGGCGCCGCCACGGCCGGCCCGCGTGCAGGAAGTCACGTTCCGCCCGGAAACGCGCCGCATGAGCCTCGCCGGCGTCGTGGTGCCGCGCATCGAGACCAATCTGGGGTTCCGCGTTTCCGGCAAGATCATCTCCCGCGAGGTCGACCTGGGCGCGCGGGTCAAGGCCGGTCAGGTCCTGGCTCGGCTCGACCCCAGCGACCTGACGCTGGCCCGCGACAACGCCGCCGCCGCCGTCGTGGCGGCCGAGGCCGAGGAAGCCCGGGCCCGCGCCGATCTCGACCGCTACGCGGGCCTGCAGGGCACCGCCGCGTTCGTACCGCAGGTCCATGACCAGCGCCTGTCGGCCGCCAACACGGCCAAGGCACGGCTCGACCAGGCGCGTGCCCAGCTGGCGACGGCCGAGAACAATCTCGGCTATTCGGCGCTGGTGGCGGACGCGCCGGGCGTTGTCACCGGACTGACCATGGAGGTCGGCCAGGTGGTGGCGGCAGGTCAGAACGTGGCGCGCGTGGCCCGCACCGACGAACTGGAAATCCTGGTCAACGTCCCCGAGCAACGGCTGAGCTTCGCCGCCGACACCAGCGATGTGAGCTTCGAGCTTTGGGCGCAGCCCGACCAGCGCTTCCGTGCTCGCCTGCGCGAGCTGGCGCCGGCCGCCGACCCGACAACGCGCACCTATGCCGCGCGCTATACGCTGGTCGACCGCCCGCCGCTGGTGGCACTGGGCATGACCGCGACGTTGAGCATCGAGCGCCGCTCCGGCGAATCGGTGGCCGAGTTGCCGTTGACGGCGATCTTCCAGCAGGGAACCGCACCCGCCGTCTGGCTGGTCGACCGCGCCACGGGTGCCGTGACGTTGCGCCCGGTCACGGTGCAGCGCTGGCGCGATGATACCGCCGTGATCTCGGCCGGCGTCGCCAACGGCGATCTGGTTGTGACCGCCGGCGTGCACAAGCTGGCAGCCGGACAGCGCGTGAGCCCGCGGCCGACGACCAGCACCAGCCTCGCGACGCGCGCCGCCGACGGCTGATTGCGCGGACCGCTTCGCCTCGCGCCAAGAAACCCTTCGTCGATCCGACGCCCCCTCAGGAGCGCCGTCATGTCCCACCGCTTCAACCTCAGCCGCTGGGCCCTGGAGCATCGGGCGCTGACCATCTTCTTCATGGTCGCGCTCAGCCTGGCCGGCGTGTCGTCGTATTTCGGCCTCGGCAGGTCGGAGGATCCGCCGTTCACCATCAAGCAGATGGTGGTATCGGCCGTCTGGCCGGGCGCCACGGCGCCGGAAATGCAGCTGCAGGTCACCGACAAGATCGAGACCAAGCTGCAGGAACTACCCTACTTCGACAACGTCACCAGCTACACAAAGCCGGGCGAGACCGTGATCTTCGTCTCGCTGCGCGACGACGTGCCGGTCAAGCAGGTGCCCGATCTGTGGTACCAGGTCCGCAAGAAGATCGGCGACATCCGCGGCACGCTGCCGCAAGGCGTGATTGGCCCGACGTTCAACGACGAATACGGCGACACCTACGCCCTGATCTGGGCCTTCGAGTCCGACGGCTTCAGCAACGCCGAACTCAAGGACATGGTCAAGGCGGCCCGCCTGCGCCTGCTGCGCACGCGCGACGTGGTCAAGGCCGACATCTTCGGCGCCCAGGACGAGCGCATCTACCTCGAGTTCTCGCACGCCAAGCTCGCGATGCTGGGCCTGAGCGTGCAGCAGATCCTCGACGCCGTGCAGAAGCAGAACAGCGTGACGCCAGCCGGCGTCGTCGAGGGTACCTCGTCACGGGTGATGGTGCGTATCGACGGCGCACCAGCCACCCCCGAGGCACTGGCGCGCATTCCGATCGACGCCGGCGGCCGCACCCTGACCCTGGGCGATGTCGCCGAGGTGACGCGCGGCTACGTCGATCCCCGGGCGTTCTCCATGCGCTTCATGGGCAAGCCCGTGATCGGGCTGGGCATCGTGATGGCCAGCGGCGGCGACATCACCACCCTGGGCAAGTCGCTGGATGCCGAGATGGCACGCATCGTCGCCGAGCTGCCGGTCGGCGTCAGTGTCCACAAGGTCGCCAACCAGCCCGCGGTGGTCGACTCCTCGTTCGCGGAATTCGCCACCTCGCTGGCCGAGGCGCTGGCCATCGTGCTGGCGGTCAGCTTCCTCAGTCTGGGCCTGCGCACCGGCATCGTCGTGGCGCTCTCGGTGCCGCTGGTGCTGGCCATCACCTTCACGGTGATGGAGGTGATGGGCATCAATTTCCACCGCATCTCGCTGGGCGCGCTGATCATCGCACTTGGCCTACTGGTCGACGACGCCATCATCGCCGTCGAGATGATGCTGGTGAAGCTGGAGGAAGGCCGCAGCCGCTTCGAGGCCGCGACCTTCGCCTACACCTCGACCGCCTTCCCGATGCTGACCGGCACCCTGGTGACGGCCGCCGGCTTCGTGCCGGTCGGCTTCGCCAAGTCGAGCGCCGGCGAGTACACCAACGCCATCTTCTGGGTCACCGCCATCGCGCTGGTGGTGTCGTGGTTCGTGGCCGTGCTGTTCACGCCGTTCATCGGCTACCGGCTGTTGCCGGCGCCCAAGATCGCTCACGCCCAGGGCGCGACGCGGCACCACGACCCGTACGACACGCGGCTGTACCGCGCCTTCCGGCAGGTCGTCGCCTGGTGCCTGACGTATCGCTGGCTGACCATCGGCGTCACCGCGGCGGCCTTCGCCGGTGCGCTGTTCGCCTTCCAGTTCGTGCAAAAGCAGTTCTTCCCGCTGGCCAACCGGCCGGAGCTGATCGTCGACCTGCGGCTGGCGCAGCAATCCGCCTACGCCGCGACCGACGCCGAGGTGCGCCGCTTCGAGGACTGGCTGGCGCGCAGCGACAAGGTGGCGACCTACGTCGCGTACATCGGCGCCGGCTCGCCGCGCTTCTACCTGCCGACCGTGCCGGAGCTGCGCAACAGCAATTTCGGCCAGGTGGTGGTCGTCACCAAGGGCATTGCCGAGCGCGAGGCGCTGATCAAGGAGCTCGAGGCGCTGTTCGCCGGCGATTTCGACGCGGTGCGGGCGCGCGTGCAGCGGCTGCAGAACGGGCCGCCGACGGCCTATCCCGTGATGTTCCGCGTGCTGGGCCCCGATCCGCAGCAGATCCGCGCAGTCGCCGAGCAGGTGCGCGCGGTCTTCAGCGCCAACCCCAACACGCGCGATGTCAATTTCGACTGGTTCGAGATGGGCAAGTCGGTGCGCCTGGACATCGACCACGCCAAGGCCCGCGCCCTGGGCGTCAACCCGCAGGACCTGTCGAACGCGCTCAACACGCTGCTGTCGGGCATCACCGTCACGCAGTTCCGCGAGGGCGACGAGTCGATCGACGTCGTGGCCCGCGCCGTGGCCGCCGAACGGTTGAGCCTCGACAATCTCGACAGCATCACCGTCCGCGGCGCCAACGGCCCGGTACCGCTGTCGCAGATCGCGCGCCTGGCGCCGCGGCTGGAAGAACCGATCCTGTGGCGTCGCAACAAGGAGACCCTCATGACCGTGCGCGCCATGGTGGCCGACGGCGTGCAGGGCCCCGACGTGACGGCCCAGATCGACAAGGCGCTGGCGCCGGTGCGCGCCCGGCTGCCTGCCGGCTACCGCATCGACGTCGGCGGCGACAGCGAGGAGAGCGCCAAGAGCCAGGGCTCGATCTTCGTGCTGATGCCGCTGATGCTGTTGCTGATGCTGGGCTTCCTCATGCTGCAGCTGCAGAGCTTCTCGCGCGTGGCGCTGGTGTTGCTGACGGCGCCGCTGGGCCTGATCGGCGTGGCGCTGTTCCTGCTCGCCTTCGACGCCGCCTTCGGCTTCGTCTCGCTGCTGGGCGTCATCGCGCTGTCGGGCATGATCATGCGCAACTCGGTGATCCTGGTCGACCAGATCGACCAGGACATCGCGCCGGCCGCGCCGCCTGGGACGCGATCGTCGAGGCCACCGTGCGCCGCTCCCGGCCGATCCTGCTGACCGCCGCCGCCGCCATCTTCGCCATGGTGCCGCTGTCGCGATCGGTGTTCTGGGGTCCGATGGCGATCGCACTGATGGGCGGCCTGCTGGTCGCCACGGCGCTGACCCTGCTGTTCCTGCCGGCGCTCTACGCCGCCTGGTACCGCGTCAAGCGGCCGCACGCAGCAACGGCCGGCAGCGTCGACCTGCCGTTTGCCCTGCCGGGCCTGGCCGCCGCGCCGGCAGCCGACGCCGCGGCAGGGCAGCCCGGCCTGGTGCACTTGCTGCCTGCCAAGCCAACGCCATCGGGGTCCGCCGCCGCGCATTAGGCCGACGACCGGGCGGCGCGCGATCATGCCAATGTGACCCCGCACGGCGCGATGCGGCAGCGAGACGGCTTGCCGATCGCCATCGATGCCGATAGCGTGACCCGCATGGCCCAAGGGCTGCGCCTCGTCCGTGCGCTCGTGGCGCTGTGCGCGATCGTCGCGTACGGCGCGCCGGCGTTTGCGCACGCCGGCCACCGCGCCGAGCAATCCGCGGCGGCGGCACACGCCGAGCAGCCCCCGTGCGCCCATCACACGGCGGGCGCGTCCCTGGTCGCCGGGCCGGCCGGCGCCGAGCACGCCGAGCATCAACCCTCGTCAGCTCCAAAATGTCCCGGTCACCGGGACGGCTCGGTATGGTGCTGCGTCGCCATGTGTCACGCGGCGCTGCCGTTGGCCGACAGCGCCGCCGCCTGGCTGCCACAGCCGCACATTTCCAGCGACAGGCGCATCGTCGAGGCGGTCGGGTCGACGTTCGTGACCCGGCTCGAGCGCCCGCCCAAGCTGACCGCCGCACCGATCGGCTGATCGCCCGTCCTCCTCCGTTCCGTTGCCGCCGTAAGCCGGCGATACGGACAGAAGTGTTCGGGCTGCCTGCAGCCGCACGCCCTCAGCCGCGCCGGTCGCACGCCGCGCGGGCGTCGTCGCCTCTTCCTGCATAACCGCCACCGTTCACTCCCCGATCCGCGTCCACGACGTGGGCGTGGTTGAACCCGAGGACTCGATGAAAACAATGTTCCTGAGCGCCGCCGCGCTCGCGCTGGCCGGCTGTGCCGGCCCGCTGCCCGCTGGGCGTGGCGGACCTGATCCGGCTGACCCCGCCGCACCGGCCGCGGACAGTCGCTACACGCCGGTCACCGCCGGCACCGCCGACTACCGTCCGGTCGAGCCGGGATCGTGGCGTGAGCAGAACGAGCGCGTCGCGCCACGGAGAACACCATGAGCGTGTTTGCGCCGTCCGGCACCGCCGCCGCCATCGTCGGCCTGTCGCTGGTCGTGTCCGGCTGCGCCGCCTTTTCGCCGGATGGCGGGATGTCGCCGGTGCAGCAGGCCGCCCGCAAGGAGATCGGCAAGGACGCCGTCAAGATCACCAGCGAAGCCGACGCCCGACAGGCGCGGGCGCGCCTCGATGCCCTGCTCGCCGGGCCGCTCACGGCCGACGGCGCCGTGCAAGTGGCACTGCTCAGCAACCGTGGCCTGCAAGCTGCCTACAACGAGGTCGGCATCTCGGAAGCCGCCTTCGTGGCTGCCGGCCTGCCACCCAATCCACGCCTGTCCCTGTCGCGCATCGCCGGCAGCGGCATCGTCGAGGTCGAGGTTGGCATCATCACCAACATCCTGGCGCTGTTCACCATCCCGGCGCGCCGGGAGATCGCCGAGCGTCAGTTCAGCCAGGCACAGTACAAGGCGATCGAGGCGACCTTCCGCCTGGCCGCCGAAGCCCGGCGTGGGTGGATCCGCGCCGTCGCCGCCCGCGAACGGGTCAGCTACCTGATGCAGGCCCGCACCTCGGCCGACGCGGCGGCCGATCTGATGCGCAAGCTGGGCGAGACCGGCGGCGCCAGCCGTCTCGATCAGGCACGTGCCGCTGCTTTCAATGCCGAAATCGGCATCCAGCTGGCGCAGGCCCGCCTGCGCGAGCGCGCCGCGCGCGAGGCGCTGATCCGGCTGCTGGGGCTGTGGGGCGGCGACATCGATTTCAAGCTGCCGGCCGCGTTGCCGGCGCTGCCGCGCGCCGTCACTGCCGCGTCGGAGATCGAGGCGGACGCCATCCGCCGGCGCGTCGATCTGCTGATGGCGCGACGCGAACTGGAGGCCACCGCCAAGGCGCTCGGCCTCACCGAGGCGACGCGCTATGTCTCGCTGCTTGAACTTGGCGGCCTGGGCAAGTTCGAGCGCACGCGCTCGCCGGATGGCACCGAACGCACGCGACAGCTGGGACCGGCGCTGGAGCTGGAAATCCCGATCTTCGACGGCGGCGAAGTCAGCCTGCGGCGCGCGCGCGAGAGCTACCTGCGGGCGCTGAACCGGCTGGCGGAAAAAGCCGTCAACGTCCGCTCGGAAGCGCGCGCCGCCTATCAGGGATATCGCGCCAGCTACGACATCGCCCGGCAGTACGAGTCGAGCGTCCTGCCGCTGCGCAAGATCGTCTCGGACGAGGCGCTGCTGCGCTACAACGGCATGCTGATCGACGTCTTCGAGCTGCTCACCACGGCACGCGAACGCATTGCCAGCACCCTGGCCGCCATCGAGGCCCGGCGCGATTTCCTGCTGGCCGAGGCTGACTTCCACGCCGCCCTCATCGGTGGTGGCTCGGGCGGCAGCCCGCCTGCCAGCGACGAGTCCACCGTGCCTGCCGCCGCTGCCGCCGGCCACTGACTTCCGGAGATCGTTCCATGAGCATGTCACGTCGCAATCTGATCGAAGCGTCAGGCCTGGCGCTGCTGGGCGCTGCGGCGGTCAGCGGCCGCGTCCAGGCGCAGTCGATTCCCGAAGCGCCGGTGATGGACAAACCGTCCATGCAGCCGCCGCTGTTCCCCACCAGCGGTCCGGACTACCAACCGGTGGTCACGCTGAACGGCTGGACCCTGCCATGGCGGATGAACGGCGGCTGGAAGGAATTTCATCTGGTCGCCGAGCCGGTCGTGCGCGAGATCGCGCCCGGCATGGTGGCGCATCTGTGGGGCTACAACGGCCAGAGCCCCGGTCCGACCATCGAGGCGGTCGAGGGCGACAAGCTGCGCATCTTCGTCACCAACCGCCTGCCCGAGCACACCACGGTGCACTGGCACGGCATGCTGCTGCCCAACGGCATGGACGGCGTCGGCGGCCTGACGCAGCCGCACATCAAGCCGGGCAAGACCTTCGTCTACGAGTTCGAGCTGCGCAAGAGCGGCACCTTCATGTACCACCCGCATGCCGACGAGATGGTGCAGATGGCGATGGGCATGATGGGCTTCTTCGTAGTGCACCCGCGCGATCCCAAGCTGTACCGCGTCGACCGCGACTTCGTCTTCCTGCTCAACGCCTTCGACATCGAGCCCGGCGGCTACGTGCCGCAGGTCAACACCATGCTCGACTTCAATCTGTGGGCGTTCAACAGCCGTGTCTTTCCCGGCATCGACCCGCTGGTGGTGCGCAAGGGCGATCGCGTGCGCGTGCGGGTCGGCAACCTGACCATGACCAATCACCCGATCCACATGCACGGCTACGACTTCGAGGTCACCTGCACCGACGGCGGCTGGGTGCGGCCCGAGGCGCGCTGGCCCGAGGTCACCATCGACATCCCGGTGGGCGCCATGCGCGCCTACGAGTTCGTCGCCGACGAGCCGGGCGACTGGGCGATCCACTGCCACAAATCGCACCACACCATGAACGCCATGGGCCACGACGTCCGCACCTATATCGGCGTCGACAAGCGCGACATCGCCCGCAAGATCCGGCAGCTGGTGCCGGACTACATGCCGATGGGATCGGCCGGCATGTCGGAAATGGGCGACATGGAAATGCCGCTGCCCGACAACACGCTGCCGATGATGACGGGCTTCGGCCAGTTTGGCCCGGTCGAGATGGGCGGCATGTTTTCGGTCGTGAAGGTGCGCGAGGGCCTGGCGGCCAACGACTACAAGGACCCCGGTCACTACAAGAATCCGGCCGGCACCGTGGCCTACGAATGGACAGGCGAGCCGGCGCCGGTCAGGCGGGCCCAGCAGCCGGTGCCCGATCCCCGTGCCAAGGACATTGGCCGCGCCGTCAAGCCGGGCGGCGGACACGATCATCATTGATCCCTTGTCGACCAGCGGAGGATTTCATGCGTGTCCAACTCGCCGCACTCTGCGCCGCCGTCGCGATCACGAGCGCCGCCTTCGCCGGCCCGGGTCACAACCCGGGCGAAGGCCACAGCCACGCCGAGGAAGCCGCGTACGGCGTGCCCGGCGACCCCAAGAAGCCGGCGCGCATTGTGCAGATCACGATGCGCGAAACCGACGACGGCAAGATGCTGTTCATCCCGGACAAGATCACGGTCCGCAAGGGCGAGCAGATCCGCTTCCTGCTGCGCAACAATGGCGCGGTAGACCACGAAATCGTGCTGGCGACGCTGGAGGAGAACCTCAAGCACGCCGAGGAGATGAAGAAGAACCCCGACATGGAGCACGATGATCCGAACGCCAAGCGGCTTGGTCCCAAGAAGACCGGCGAGATCCTCTGGCGATTCACCAAGGCGGGCGCGTTCGACTTCTCCTGCCTGATCCCGGGTCACCGCGAGTCCGGCATGTTCGGCAACGTGATCGTCAAGTAGCCCCGCCCCGCCATGGAGAGTGATATGCGCAAGTCCGCCGCCGCATTCGTGACGACCATCGCCATCGCCCTTGGCGGCATCGCAGCCGCCGTCGCCCAGGCCGTGCCGGCCGACGGCCAGGTGACCAAGATCGACGTCGCGCCGAGAAAGATCACGCTCAAGCACGGGCCGATCAAGAACCTCGAAATGGACTCCATGACCATGGTGTTCCGGGTCAAGGACCCGGCCATGCTCGAAGCGGTCAAGGTCGGCGACAAGGTCAAGTTCGAGGCCGAACGGGTCAACGGCGCAATCACCGTCACGAAGATCGAGAAGGCCCGATGATCGCCGGCTTCTGCCGGCCCGCCGCCAGCGGCAATTGCGATAGCTCGGCGACAAGCCTGGACGAAACGACCGAGGGCGGCCGACGGCCGCCCTCGCGCGCTCAGTTCCGTTGAACCGACTCAGCCGGCCGCCGCCACCGCCCGCTTGGCCATCACCGTCACGAGGTGGGCGCGGTACTCGGCGCTGCCGTGGATGTCGCTGTTCAGTCCGCTGGCCGGCACCTTGATGTTGGCGACGGCATCGGCCGACCAGCTCTTGGCCAGCGCCTCTTCCATCGCCTTGACACGGAACACGCACGGCCCGGCGCCGGTCACCGCCACGCGCGGCCCGGCCGACGTCTGGGCGACGAACACGCCAACCATGGCATAGCGCGAGGCCGGGTTCGGGAATTTCATGTAGGCCGCCTTGCTGACGGCGGGGAACGTGACCGAGGTGATGACCTCGCCGTCCTTCAGCGCCGTCTCGAACAGGCCCTTGAAGAAATCGTCAGCCGCGATCTTGCGCTCGTTGGTCGTGATCGTGGCGCCCAGCGCCACCACGGCGGCAGGATAGTCGGCGGCCGGGTCGTTGTTGGCGATCGAGCCGCCGATGGTGCCGCGGTTGCGCACCTGGGTGTCACCAATGCCGGCTGCCAGCTTGGCCAGCGCCGGCACCACCTTGGCGACGTCGGCCGACGTGGCGACCTCGCCATGGCGCGTCATACCGCCGATGGTGACGCTCTTGCCGTCGCTCTTGATGCCGCGCAGATCACCCACGCCGGCAAGGTCGACGACGTCCGACGGCCGCGCCAGACGCTGCTTGAGGGTCGGGATCAAGGTCATGCCGCCGGCCATGAGCTTGCCTTCCGACGCCTTCTTGAGCGCCGCGACCGCGTCGGCCACCGACTTCGGCTTGTGATAGGCAAAATCGTACATCTCGTCCTCCTGAATCCGGGCGCGCCCGAGGCGCGATGATGGGCTGGCGCGATCAGCGCGCGTGAATGGCGTTCCACACCGCCTGCGGCGTGGCCGGCATCTCGATGCGGTCCTGGGCGCCGACCTGCGCGAGGGCGTCGCGCACGGCGTTCATCACGGCCGCCGGCGCAGCGATGGCACCGGCCTCGCCGCAGCCCTTCACCCCCAGCGGGTTGTGCGGACAGGGCGTGACCTGGTAGCCGAGCTTGAACGACGGCAGGTTGTCGGCCCGCGGCATGGCGTAGTCCATGTACGAGCCGCTCACCAGCTGGCCGGAGCTCTTGTCGTACACCGCGGCCTCGAGCAGCGCCTGGCCGACGCCCTGGGCGATGCCGCCATGGACCTGGCCTTCGACGATCATCGGGTTGACGATGACGCCGAAATCGTCGACCGCCACAAAGTTGACGATGTCGACGATGCCGGTGTCGGGGTCGACCTCGACCTCGCAGATCGCACAGCCCGTCGGGTATGCGGGTATGCGCCCGGTGAATGTCGCCTTGGCGTGCAACCGCCCGTTCGCGGCGAGCGCGGGGTTGTCCTCGACTGCGCGCGCCACGTCGTAGATCGTCAGCCGCCGGTTGCTTTTGGGCGTGACGAACAACCCGTCGGAGAAATCGACCTCGCCCTCGGACACCCCGAGCAGTTTCGCCACCGCGGCCTTGGCTTGCGTCGCCACGTCGCCCGAGGCCTGGACCATCAGCGTGCCGCCGAGCCGCATCGAGCGGTCCGAATGCGTGCCGCTGCCGGAGGCGATCTTCTCGGTGTCGCCGCCGATGAACACGATCTCCTCGGGTTTCACGCCCAGCAGATCGGCCATCACCTGCGCAAACGTGGTCCCGTGGCCTTGGCCGGTCGATTGCGTGCCGACCGCGAGCTCGACCGCGCCCGCCGCGCGCACGGTCACTTCGACGCGCTCGTGCGGAATGCCGACCGGGGTCTCGACGTAGTTGGAGATGCCGATGCCGCGCAGCCTGCCGCGTCGCTTGGACTCGCGGCGGCGCGCGGGAAAACCCTTCCAGTCGGCGCTGTCCAGCACGCGCTTCATGTTGCCGGTGAAGTCGCCGCTGTCGTAGAGCAGCCCGCTCGCGGTTCGG
>JAHCJT010000104.1 GCA_026126245.1 Alphaproteobacteria bacterium | reverse complement strand
GACCGCAGCACCGCAGGGTCCTTCGCTGCGCTCAGGACGACGGCATCTGTGAAACTATGCGTCCACCTTGATGGGGGCGCGCTCTAAATTGGGATAAGCCGGGATCACCCGATTGCGCCGCGCTCACCATGGCAGAACGGCCATACGGAGAGAGTGAACGGCTCGATCCATCGGGAATGCCTGGACCATGTCGTGATCTTGGGCGAGGACCACTTGCATCGGGTTTCGAAATCTTACGCCGACTACTACAGCGGATTCCGAACGCACCTGTCGCTAGGCAAAGCTGCGCCGACCCGTCGACCGATCCAACAGCTCGGTCAGCTCGTCGCAAAGCCGGTTCTTGGTGGACTTCATCGTCAATATTCCCGGATCTGATTCCCGGTAGACACAACAGCCCTTTTAGTCGAGGAAGTCAGTCCCTTGGACGAGCAGATCGTCCCACAGCGTCTGGAATGACGACCATGAGAACTCCGGACTGCCCAGGCCGCGCTTGAGGCCGCGTGCCATGTCATCGGGCCAGCGTCGGGGTTCACCCGCGGCGGTGGCCAGCAATTGCACGTGGCAAGCCTTGTCGAGACTGATGAAGCGCCAGGCCGCTTCGTCGACGCTGAATCCCGTCGTGAACAGCCCGTGGCCGGACTGGATGGCGGTTCGCTTGTCTCCAAACCCCGCGGCGAATTGCGCAGCGGTCTCGGCGTCAAGGGAAAGACGCGGTTCGGTGATGATGGCCTGATCCTCGAAGAAGACGGCCGTGTCCTGCGTGATGGGATCCACAGGGCGGGCGAACGTCGACCACGCGGAGCCATAGACCGAGTGCGCGTGACAGACCGCCACCACCTCGGGTCTGGCCTCGTGCACCGCGGCATGTAGCAGCACGCCGACGGGATTCACGGGGGTATCACCGTACGTCAGCTTGCCCGTGTGGTCGACCTGCACGACGTCGGACACGCGTATGCGCTTGAACGATACTCCAAGCGGATTGGCCCAGAAGCGTTGCGGATCCTCCGGGTCCCTGACCGTCAGGTGTCCCAGCAGTCCTTCCGAGAAACCCAGCTGGCCAAAGATGCGGCAGGCGCCCGCGAGACGCTCGATGCGATGGCGGCGCTCGTCTTGCGGGCGCTTGAACACGGGCTGCGTGCGTGTTCGGAAACCGGCAGCTTCCTTCGGCATGTTCGCCATGGTGTGAGTCCTTCGGTTGATCATCGGGTACGAATCGCCCTGGATGCCGCAACAGTACCAGCCGACATTCACCGGATGAACCCTTTGGGACGGCGCGAAGGTTATCATTCCACCAAGTTCTGAGTAAGCCATGGGCGGCCTGTGCGGCCGTCAACCAGATGTCGGTCAGCGATGGCCATCAGGCCGAGCGCGTCATCGAGTTCGCGATAGGCCAGCAGTCCGGCATCGGAGGTGGCGCTCGAACCGTGGAACTCCAGCTTGAGGCAATGGTCAAAATCGAGCCGCAGAGCATCGGGTTGGGCTTCACCCGCTGGCGGCTCCATCTTCGCCTGGATTCAATAAGACAAGACGCTGAATCGCATGGCTCAAATGGAACCGACTCAGGTCAGTTCAATGGCTCATCCGGGAAATGCGGGCTAAGGGGTGTCGTCGCCGACCAGTTCCTGGCGCAGGCCCGGCTTGTGGATCTTGCCGGTCGCGGTTCGCGGAAAGCCTGCGGCGGCGCGAAAGGCGAGGCGGGTCGGCACCTTGTAGCTGGCCAGCCGCTCGCGGCAGAAAGCGGCGATCGCGGCCTGGTCGGTGGCCGCGCCGGCGCGCAGCTCGATGGCGGCGGCCACGATCTCACCCTTCTGCCGGTCGGGCACGCCCACGACGTAGGCCTGCACGACGTCGGGGTGCTGCATCAGCACGTGCTCGACTTCCAGCGGCGCGACATTGACGCCGCCGGTCTTGATCATCTCCTTCAGCCGGCCGCGGAAGCGCACGCGGCCATCCGCGTCGATCGCGCCGAGGTCGCCGGTCAGGAAATAGCCGTCGCGGTCGAATGCCTCGGCGTCGAGTTCCGGCGCCCGGAAGTAGCCCGGCGTGACGTAGCCGCGCACCGCAAGCTCGCCGACCTCGCCCTGCGGCAGCGGCTGGCGCGTCTGCGGATCGACGGTGCGGATCGCCATGCCGGGCAGCGGCAGGCCCTGGGTATTGAGCCGCAGCGCCAGCGGATCCTCGGCGTCGGTGACGGCGCAATTGCCGTAGGTTTCGGTCGAGCCGTAGACGTTGCACAGCTGCTCAGCGCCGGTGGCGCGGATCGTGAGCGCGATGTCCTCGGGGGGCCCGATGGTCAGCCCGGTGCGCATGGCGCCCAATCGGCGTCCAGGATGCGCCGGATGCTCGAGCAGGGCGCGCGCCATGTTGGCCATGCCGTAGTAGACGCTGCAGCGCTCGCGGTCGATCAGGGTCAGCGCCGTGCCCGGCTCGAAGCTCTCCTGCAGCACCGTGCAGCCGCCATGCGTCATAATCGCCGGCAGCGCGTTGGCCGAGCCGAACGACCAGAACAGCGGCACCGCCAGCCACAGCCGGTCCGTGGCACCCAGGTGCTGGCGCTCGCCGATGTCGAAGCCGTTGGCGATCAGCTTGCCGTGCGTCAGGGTCACGCCCTTGGGCGACGCGGTCGAGCCCGAGGTGTAGAGGATGTAGCAGATGTCGTCGGCGCGCACGGCGCGCTGCGCCTCTGCCAGCGTGCCGGCGTCGATCGTGGTGCCGCGCGCCAGGAAATCCGGCGGGGTGAAGGCGCCGGCCGGCACCGGACCGTCGAGAACGACGACGCTGCGCAAGCAGGGCAGGCGGGCGCTGCGCAACCCACCCGGAGCGTTCGTCAGGAGCTCGGGGCAGAATTCCATCAGCGGCGCCAGGAAGTCGCGGCCGCGAAACGCCGGCAGCATGACCAGCGTCGCCGCGCCGCAATGCTCGAGCGACCAGGCCAGTTCGCGCGGCGTCGAGTAGGTGCTGATGGCGGCCACCGGCGCGCCGATCTTGGCGGCGGCCAGGGCGGTGACGATCCAGTCCGGCCGGTTCGAGGCCAGCAGCGCGACGCGGTCGCCGCGGCGCACGCCGCTCGCCAGCAGGGCGCGCGCGAAGGCATCGACCTGCGCCTTCAGCGTGCCGTAGTCCAGCCGTTCGTCGCCGAACACCACCGCCTCGGCGTGCGGCGCGGCGGCGGCCAGTTCATCCACCAGGTCGCCCAGGGTCTGGCTGGCGGGACGTACGCTCACGGCGGTACGTCCAACAAGCGTGTCACTCCCGGCGCCGCGACGCTGCCCCTCACCCTGAGGAGGCCGCGGAGCGGCCGTCTCGAAGGGCGGGCGACAGTCACGATGGTGCGCGCGCGTCGTTGTCGAACCGACTGTGCGGTGGCCGACACTGCGAGGCGCGCGCCTGCGGCGTGCTCCTCAGGGTGAGGCGGCAACTGAACGACGTCGGCGCACATGGGCGTCTCACCGTCTGCGCGCCGTCACTCGTAGCGCGGCGGGCGCTTCTCGCGGAACGCGGCGATGCCCTCGGCGAAATCCGGGCTGGCGCGCACCGCGTCGCCCAGCTGCTGCTCCAGCGCCTCGCGCGAGAGCGCATGGTCGGCGATGGTGGCGCTGATCTGTTGCTTGACCGCCTGCACCGCCGACGGGGAATTGGCGGCAATCATCTCGGCCGTGGCCAGCGCCCAGTCCATCAGCTCGCCGGCCGGCACCACGCGGTTGACCAGGCCCAGCCGTGCCGCCTGCTCGGCGTCGATCAGCCGCGCCGTCAGCAGCAGGTCCATGGCATGCACGTAGCCGATCTGCTGGATCAGCTTGATGGTCGAGCCGCCGAACGGATAGATCGACCACTTCACCTCGGTCAGGCCGAAGCGCGCCGTCGGCACGGCGGCGCGGATGTCGGTCGCCAGCATCAGCTCGATGCCGCCGCCGATGCAGTCGCCGTTGACGGCGGCGATGATCGGCTTGGCGTAGGTGTCGGTCTTGAGCAGCGCGTGGTTGACCATCTTCGCAATCTCGGGCCCGGCCGAGAGATCGCCGCTGACGTCGGCGCCGACCGTGAAGGCGCGCGTGCCGGCGCCGGTGACGATGATGCAGCGGCAGTCGTCGCGCGCCAGCTCGTCCCACAGCCGGCCCAGCTCCGCCAGCATCGGCCGCGTCATGGCGTTGAGCCGCGGCGGATTGTCGATCGTCACGATGGCGATGTGCCGGCCGTGCCGGCCCAGGTGGATCTCCGTCATGCCGGCTCCAACTCGACCACGACCTTGCCGTGCGCCTGGCGCTCGGTCAGCAGGCGGATGCCTTCGACGCTGCGTTCCAGCGGCAGGCGGTGGGTGATGCAGGGCTTCAGCTTGCCCTCGCCGTACCAGCGCAGCAGTTCCGCCACCGAGCGCTCAAGCTTGTCGGGCGCGTGCCAGCGGAAATAGCGCAGCGAGGAGCCCAGCGCCGCGCGATGCTTGACCAGCAGGCGGTTGGCCGGGATCTGCGGGATGCCGCCGACAAAGCCGACCAGCACGATGCGGCCGCCCCAGCCCAGCGACGACAGCGCCGAATCGAACAGCTTGCCGCCGACCGGGTCGAAGCAGACATCGGCGCCCTTGTCGCCGGTCAGCGCCATGACGCGCTCGGTCAGCTTCTCCGTCGCATAGTTGATGGTCGCGTCGGCACCGTGCGCGGCGGCGACCGCCAGCGTCTCCGGTGTGCTGGCGGCGGCGATGACGCGCGCGCCCATCGCCTTGCCGATCTCGACGGCGGTCAGGCCGACGCCGCCGGCGGCGCCCAGCACCAGCAGGGTCTCGCCGGCCTCCAGGCGGCCCTGCCAGCGCAGCGCCACGTGGCTGGAGATGTAGGCGACCGGAAACGCGCCGGCCTCGGCGAACCCCATGGCGTCGGGGATGACGTAGGTTTCGGCCGCCGGCGCGACGGCGTACTCGGCCAAGCCGCCATAGGCGAGGATGGCCATCACCCGGTCGCCGGGCTGCAGGCCGCGCACGTCACGGCCGCGCGCCGCCACGACGCCGGCGGTCTCCAGGCCCGGGCTGAAGGGCAGCGCCGGCTTGGTCTGGTAGCTGCCGGCCACCATGATCGCGTCGGCGTAGTTCACGGCGGTTGCCTTGACCCGGATCAGCACCTCGTCCGCGGCCGGCGTCGGCACCGGCGCCTCGCCGACCGACAGCTCATCGAGGCCACCATAGCGGTGGCAGATCAGGGCGCGCATGGTCTGCGGGAGAGCCAAGGCCTCGTCCTTTCCGATCGCGCGGGGGCGTCGCGCGGTGGCCATGATGGCCGACGCTGTTGCGGCGGGGCAAGCGGATCGGGGCGGACTGTGGCCTGCGCGGCAGGGCGGATCAGCAACGCTGCCGCGCGCGCGACGCCGAAGAGACGGTCATTGCGCGCGCGCCGACTAGGACGGTCAGCCTGGTGCGGCGTTCGGCGTTGTGTTGTCACCCTCGCCCAGCGCCAGCTGCATCAGCACGCTGTCGACCCAGCGGCCGTGCTTCCAGCCGATCGAGGCCAGCGTGCCGACGGTGCGGAAGCCGAACTTGGCGTGCAGGCCGATCGAGGCGTCGTTGGCGCTGTCGCCGATGACGGCGATCATCTGGCGGAAGCCGGCCGCGGTGCAGCGCGCGATCAGCGCCGGCAGCAGCACCGAGCCGACGCCGCCGCGACGGTCCTGCTGGTCGATGTAGATCGAGTTCTCGACCGAGTAGCGGTAGGCCGGCCGCGGCCGGTAGGCCGAGGCATAGGCGTAGCCCACCAGCTTGCCGTCGCGCTCGGCGGCGATGTGGGGATAGCCCTTGGCCAGCACGTCGGCGCGGCGGCGGGCCATCTCCTCGGGCGACGGCGCCTGCTCCTCGAACGAGGCCAGGCCGTTGAGCACGTGGTAGCCGTAGATGCGGGTGATGGCCGGGATATCGTCGTCGCGCGAATCGCGGATCAGCAGGGGCGGGGACATCTTCCAGGGAACGGCACGAAGCAGGGGCCGAAGCCTGCCGCAGCGTGGCAGCGAAGTCGAGCCGGCCCCTGTCGACAACAGGTGACGCCGTTGTCGGCGCGGCGGCGGATCAGGCGATCGCGCGCCGCCGGACATGCCGGGTGGCCGGCGGCAGTCCCGTTCCGTGATTCCGAAGGCGTGGGGGGTGCCTGCCTATCGCGCCGGCGTGGCGCGGGCGCGCGCGGCGCGCGCCGCGGGATCGATGAAGCGCTCGACGGCGGGGTGCACCAGCAGCTTGCCCTTGGTCTGGTCGTCGGGCTCGTCGAGGCGGGCGGTGATGGTCATGGCGGTGGCGATGAACTGGCACAGCGCCGCCATCTGCACCGGCGTGCGGACCGTGGTGACGATCAGCCCGTCGTCGTAGAACACCTCGTCCTTGGCCGACTTGCCGCTGGCCAGCAGCACGATGGTCGGCGGCTCGCGCATGGCGCGCAGCGGATAGAACGCGGCGATGCCGCTGGCGCCCGGCCGGCACAGCACCAGCCGCGGCCGCAGCTCGCGAATCAGGGTCATGATCGGCTTGTCGGCCGGCGTGTCGGCCTGCGGATAGGCCTCGATGCCGGCGGTCTTCAGCGCCTTGATGGTTTCCTGGCGACGGCCCGCGTCGTCATCGACGACCACCACGACATTTCGGCGCACGAGGCTGCCTCCTATGACTGGTCCAAAATCGCGTGCCCTCAGCCCGGGCCGGGTCGAAATCGGCAGAACAGACACGCCGGCGGGGGCGCCGGTGCGCGAAAATTGCGCTGATGAAATTTCACCCAAGTTGGCAACCATGTGAAGGGAGATTTTGATTCTGTGGTGCAAGCTGTGCGGCATTAGTTAAAGTGATATCTTAAGAATATGATAATTTTTGCGCTAAATCAATATATTATAAGATATTCTTAATGTAGAATTGGAAATGTTGTTTTGGCCGCCGAACAGTCCAGAATCGACACGATTAAGCCGCGATATCTCAGGCCCTTGGTCTTGCCGGCTCGACAGGTGTCGCAACCCCGGCGGGCTTGCCCCCTTAGGCCAGGAAATCGACCGTCCGCCCGAGGCCCTCGGCGCGTGCCCGCCGATAGACCAGCCAACCGGCGGCGAGATCCTGAAACGCCAGACCGACGCTGCCGAAAATGGTCAGCTCGCGTCCGTCCGTCCGGCCGGGCTTGTGGCCGGCCAGCACCTCGCCCAGCTCGGCATGGATCGCCTCGGCGCCCAGCCCGACGCCGCCCAGCGCCCCCATGCTGACGGCCAGCTCGGGATCGTCACAGATGAACCGGCCGGCCCGGATCGCTTCGGCCGACAGTTCGGCCTTGCCCGGCTGGTCCGGCCCCAAGGTGGTGACGTGCGCGCCGGGCCGCAGCATGTCGGCCTCGATGAACGGCGCCGTCGCCCAGGTGGCGGCAATCACGATGTCGGCCGCGGCGACGGCGCGGCGCAGGTCGGGCTCGGCCCGCATCGCCAGCCCCGTGTCCGGCCCGAGCTTGGCGCAATAGGCGACGGCGGCGGCGTGGTAGCTGTCGTGCACGATCACCTGCGCGATCGGCCGCAGCGCCGCCAGCGCCCGCAGTTGCCCCTCGCCCTGGGCACCGGCGCCGACGATCGCCACCGTGCCGGCGTCGGGCCGCGCCAGGGCGTCGGTCCCCAGCGCGCCGGCGATGCCGGTGCGTTGCGCCGTCAGGTAGCTCGACTCCATGAGCGCCAGCAGGTCGCCGGTCTGCAGGTCGTGCAGCGCCAGCACGCCCTTGATGGCCGGACGCTGCGCCGGGAACTTGGCGTGGAGCTTGACGCTGTAGGCCGGGATGCCGTCGATCAGGCCGGGCGCCAGCAGCATGCCGTTGCTGCCCGGCGGCGCCTCTTGCGGCAGCGGTACGACGACGCGTTGTGCCGCGACGCTGCGCCGCAACGAGTAGGCGATGAACGCCTCGCGCAGCGCGCCGCGCAGGGCCACCGGATCGAGCAGCCGCACCACCTCGGCGCGGCTCAGCAGCAGCGTTTCGGCCATGGCGCATGGTAGCGGGCCAGGCGGCCGTGTTCATCTCTCCCCGAAGAGGCAGGTGGGAGAGTCCGCAAGACCCGGAGGGTTGCGGTCGCGCGGCGGCGCCTCTAAGTCAGGCACCGGACGACGATGGGGTGCATGATGGCGGCGCTGCGGCGGCTGATCGACGGGTTCACCGATTTCCGGGCGGATTTCTGGGAGAAGAACCGCGATCTGTTCGAGCGGCTGGCGCGCGAGGGCCAGTCGCCCAAGGTGCTGATCGTCGCCTGCTCGGACTCGCGGGTCGATCCGGCGATTCTCACCCGCACCCAGCCGGGCGACCTGTTCATCGTGCGCAACGTGGCGGCGATCGTGCCGCCGCACCAGCCCGAGGCGCAGGGCTACCACGGCACCAGCACGGCGCTGGAGTTCGGCGTGCGCGGCCTGAACGTCGAGCACATCGTGGTGCTGGGCCACGCGCTGTGCGGCGGCATGCGGGCGCTGATCGAGGAGGGCGCCAGCCACCTGGCGGACTACGCCTACCTCGCCGACTGGACCGGCATCGTGCGCCGCGCCCGCGACATGGTCACGCTGGGCGTGCCCGAGGCCAGCCCCGAGCTGCGCCAGCGCGCCGTCGAGCAGGCCGGCGTCATCGTCTCGCTGGGCAACGTGCTGTCGTTCCCCTGGGTGCGCGAGCGGGTGCGGGCCGGCACGCTGTCGGTGCACGGCTGGTACTTCGACCTGCGCACCGGCGAGCTGTACGCCTTCGATCCGCAGGCCGCCATCTTCCGCCGCCTGCACGGCCGCGACGATGCCGAGAGCCTGAAGGTCGGCGGCGACAGCGACGAGAACGACCGCCAGCTAGCGCGTTTCGTCGAGACCCTGCGCGCCAGCCTCGCGGCGCCGGACGGCCGCACCCTGACGGTCGCCAAGGCCGACATCGCCTGAGGCGCCTGCGCGATTGTGCGCGGCACGCCGCGACCGCTCCCGCGGATGGCAAGGCCATCGCGTAGAGCAAGGGTTCCGTCGTCCCGAGCGGAGCGCCGCAGGCGCGTCGTCGAGGGACCTTGCTTCAACAAGGACGACCTTGGTTGCCGAAGGAAGGTCCCTCGACTGCGCCGCGCTATGCGCGGCGCCGCTCGGGACAACGACAATGGCGTCTGCCGCCATCGGCGATCGCCCCGCCGACAGGGGCAAGGCGGCGACCTCGCTGACCATCCCGCCGCCGTCAGCGGTGCGTGCTGCGCAGCGGCCGCTCGGGCAGGAAGATCAGCGCCAGCAGGGCCAGCGCCGCCACGACGGCACCGACCGCGAAACTGGTGGCGACGCCGTGGCGGTAGATCGCCGCGACCGCGTCGTGCGCCGCCGGCGGCAGGGCGGCGATCTCGCGCGCGCCGCCCTTCAGCAGCATCTCCGGTGTCAGCACGCCGGCGAACGGTCCCGATGCCAGCGCCGCGTGCAGGTGGTTGGTCAGGATGGCACCCGAGCCGGCGACGCCGATGACGCCGCCCAGCGAGCGGAAGAAGCTCGACGAGGCCGTCACGGCGCCGACGTCGGCCGGCGGCGCGGCGTTCTGGATGGCGACGTTCATGTTGGGCGTCACGAAGCCCATGCCCAGGCCGAGCAGCACGATGGCCGGTTCCATCACCGCCAGCGCCTGTCCCGACCAGGCCGCCCAGGTCAGCCACAGGAAGCCGGTCAGCGTCAGGCTGATGCCGCCGATCTGCGCCGGCTTGTAGCGGCCGTGCGCCAGCAGCAGCCGGCCGTTGATGCGGGCCGAGATGAAGATGCCGACTGCCAGCGGCGCGATCAGCAGGCCCGACGCCGACGGCGAGAGCTGCATCACCACCTGGAAGAACAGCGGGAAGAAGGTGCTCGAGCCCAGCAGCGCCATGAACGACAGCGCCAGCACCAGGCAGCCGACGCTGTAGACCCGTTCGCCGAACAGGCGCAGCGGCAGGATCGGCTCGGCCGCGACGCGCTCCCACAGCAGGAACAGCACCGCCAGCACCACCGCCGCCGCGGCCAGGCCGATGATCTCGAGCGACGTCCACGGCAGCTGCGTGCCGCCCAGGGTGAGCGTCAGCAGGAAGCAGGCGGTTCCGCCCGACAGCAGCGCGGCGCCGAGATAGTCAGTGCGGGCGCCGCGCTGGCCGGCGCGCGACGAGCGCAGGGTGAGGGCGATCACCGCCAGGGCGCCGATGCCCAGCGGCAGGTTGAAGAAGAAGATCCAGTGCCACGACAGCGCGTCGGTGATGATGCCACCCAGCACCGGCCCCAGCACGCTGCACAGCGCGAACACGGCGCCGATCCAGCCCTGGTAGCGGCCGCGCTGGCGCGGCGGCACGAGGTCGGCGACGATGATCTGGGCCAGCGGCAGCAGGCCGCCGGCGCCCATGCCCTGCACGGCGCGCGACAGGATGAGCTGGGTCATGCTCTGGGCGCAGCCGCTGAGGATCGAGCCGACCAGGAACAGGCCGACGGCGCCGTACAGCAGCGGCTTGCGGCCGTACTGGTCCGACAGCTTGCCGTACAGCGGCATGGTGCTGGTGGTGGCCAGCACGTAGGCCGAGACCACCCACGACAGATGCGCCACGCCGCCGAGGTCGCTCAGGATGCGCGGCAGCGCCGTCGAGACAATGCTCTGGTCGATGGCGCTCAGCGCCATGACGATCATCAGGCCGATATAGACGGTGCGGATCTCGCGATGCGTCGGCGCGCCGGGCGCCGCGACATCGGCGGACGCGGCGCCGGCTGTCTCCGTGTCGGGCTCAAGGCGCGCGGACGTGGAAGGGCCGGCCGCGACGGGTGGCGGCTCCGGCGCCGTGCCTTGCGCCGCCGCCAGGGAGCCGTTCGCCGGTGAGCGTGCCGGTTCAGTCATGGCACAGCGTTTCCAGCGGCGCCAACGCCGCCGCCACGGCGCGCCGGGCCGGACGAAGTGGCAGGTCGGCCAGCCGTGTGGCCAGCCAGTCGGCGCGGCGCTGGCGAGCGGCGGCCATCAGGGCGCGGCCCTTGCGGGTGATGAACAGGCCGACGCGGCGGCGGTCCTGCGGCGCGGCGCGGCGCTCGACCCAGCCTTCGGCCGCCATCTGGTTGATGTGCGCCGTGATGGTCGGGCCGCGCAGTTTCTCCTGCGCCGCCAGCTCGCCGATGCCCAGCCCTTCCTGGCGGGAGATCGTGGTCAGCAGCCCCATGTGCAGCGGCGAGACGCCCATCGCCTGGTTCTGGCGCCGCAGGTGGCGGTGCAGGCGATGCAGGATCGGTCGCAGGCGCGCCGCCAGCTCCGCCGCCTGAAGCTGCGCGTCCGCGTCGTCCACTGCCGCTGCCGCAATCGCCATCGTTCCAGCCAATAGATAGATGATCTATCTAATACGCCGGCGGCGCTGCTGCAAGGGGCGGAGCGGATGGCGTGCCGGCACAGCCGGTCGGTGGCCGTCGTCAGGCAACGGTGATCTTGGCCGATGCGCCGGGGGTCCGCCCGATGGTGGCGGCGGTCGACCGGACCAGCCGTCGCTCTCTGCCGACGAGGTAAGGGAGATGGCAGACTCGCGCGCTATCCAACGGACGACGAATCGACGGGTGAGGGCCATGTTGGAAACGGACAAGGTGTTTGCCGGCTCGATTCCGGAAAACTACGACCGCCACATGGTGCCGTTGATCTTCGAGCCATTCGCCGCGAATCTCGCACAACGCGCCGCGTCGTTGTCGCCGGGCGCCGTGCTCGAAACGGCCGCGGGCACCGGGGTCGTCACCCGCGCGCTGGCGCCCCGGCTGTCCGCCGCCGCACGCTACGTCGTGACCGACCTCAACCAGCCGATGCTCGACTACGCCGCGTCGCGGCAAGGTCCCGACAGCCGCATCACATGGCGCCAGGCGGATGCCCTGGCGCTGCCGTCCGACGATGCGGCCTTCGATCTGGTGTGCTGTCAGTTCGGCGCGATGTTCTTTCCCGACCGCGCGCGTGCCTACCGCGAGGCACGGCGCGTGCTGAAGCCGGGCGGGCATTTCCTGTTCAGCGTGTGGGATCGCATCGAGGAGAACGTGTTCGCCGACGATGTGACGAACGCACTGGCCCGGATCTTTCCCGACGATCCGCCGCGCTTTCTGGCCCGCACGCCGCACGGCTACCACGATACGGCATTGATCCGCCGCGAGCTGCTGGACGCGGGCTTCTCCCGCGTGGCGATCGAGACGCGCGCCGAACAAAGCCGTGCATCCTCGCCGCGCGTGCCGGCCATCGCCTATTGTCAGGGGACTCTTCTGCGCAACGAGATCGAGGCCAGGGAGGCGGGGAAGCTGGACGCGGCAACCGACTGCGCCGCCGCCGTGATCGCCGACAGGCATGGCCGCGGTGCGGTTGCCGCCAAGATCCAGGCGCACGTCATCGTGGCCATGGTCTAGGTGTTGGAAGATCGCGTCCCGCCAGTTCGTGACATTCCGCTGCTGCGCAGCGATGGCGTCGCTTTCAAAACGAAGCGGGCACGGACCGGATTTGTGAGGACGCGCCCTGGTTGTCTTCGCGCTGCAGGCGCAACGTGCCTGTGGCCAGGGGGTGTTGCCGCCCAATGACGATGGAACGATCGGCTCGTCGCTGAGACGCTTGGCACCTCCGTCCGAACCGCAATGGAAGAGCGGCCCATCGGTGGGAACCCGTCTCGCGCGCGTCGGAGAGGCAGGTCACCCATACGTGCTTTCTAGGATCAAGACTCATAGAGATTGCCACGCCGTGTCTGTTGCAGGCCGGCTTTCAGACGTCGGCGAACGTTGGGCTGTTCGTCAGAGATTGACCCGGAGCGGATATGGTGCAATGGCTTACCTGATCACCTCGTCGGCGCGGACGAGCAGAGACGCCGGGACCGCGACATTAAGTGCGCGAGCGGTCGCGAGATTGATCGTCAGCCGGAGCTTTGTCAGCTCTACTGGCAGATCACGCGGCGCTGTGCCGCGGAGAATGCGGTCGACGTAGTACGCAACTCGGCGGAACGACTCCGCGGGATCCGCACCGTAGGCGAACAGGCACCCCCCTTCTAGCACCTGGTTGCTGACATTGCCTATCGGCGCGATGCCGTGCCTGATAGCGAACTCGGCAATTCGAGCGGTGTGCAGACTGATAGGCTGTGCTGGATGCACGACCACGACTTGCGGTCGCTCGCGGGCAAGAGCTGCCAACGCCGGTTCCAATTGTTCCAAGGTGGCAACCGGCGTCGGCACCACCTCGATGCCAAACGTTGGCGCCAGTGTCTTCATCCTGTGAAGGCCGCTCGCGGAGCCTTGGTTTTCCGGGTTGAACATGACGGCAAGCCGTCGAAGATCCGGCACGAGCTCGCGGGAAAATTCAATATACTTGATGTTGAGGTCAGTAAGATCGTTAGACAGGCCCGTGGCGTTGCCACCGGGCCGCGCCAGCGATGACACCAGCCCCGCCGCGACTGGATCAGCGATTGGTGCGAAGACGATCGGCACGGTCCTGGTGCGCTGGAGAAGTGCCTCGGTCGACGGCGTGTCGAACGCGAGCAGCAGCTCGACACCGGTACTCATCAACTCGTCTGCAGCTGCGGGTACCTTGCGCTGATCCCCGCCTGTCCCGCGCATAATGATTTCAAGGTTGTTGCCTTCGTTCCAGCCGTAGGTGCGCAAGGCACCCAGAAACGCAATCCAAACAGGGTGTGCTGCGAGCCAGTCCAATGGAACTATAATCAACGCACCAATGCGTAGGCGCTTCTGGGCGTGGGCATTGACCGGTACGAAAAGCCCGGCCGTCGCGCTCAGCATGAACGCCCGTCGCCGCGTCGTGAATGACCGCCGCTCCATTCGATCACCTTGGTCAAGTGCGGCGACATTTTAGGCGCGATGGTGCAGCCTGTCCTGCCGAAAGGACGGCAACCGGGCGGCCATGTCCGCTTGTGGCCCTTCTCTGACCTACCGCTCCGCGCCGGCGATGTCAGAAAGCGGGTCGCAAGCAGACGTAGCGCCGCACGACGTCGTGGCTTTGACCATGGTCACCAATTGCGGCCGCGACGGTGGATCGCGTGAAAGATCGCGCGGAGGCGACGCAGGGGGCGGAACGCCTTACGGGCGACGCCACGCCTGCGCTCAGGGTGATTTACTAGTCTGCCGAAAGGTGAGGCGCTTCGCAGCGCGCCGTCGCCGGCCGCCCCTGCGGCGCTGGTGGACGTTCAGCGACGATACGCCTCCGGCTGCCCGCAGCCCGCGCAGGGCGGTGGGACCATATCCGTCCTATGGCGGCGATTGTGTACTTGAGAAACTAAATTCAGGTAGACGATGACGACAGGAGCGAGTGCGCTAACACCCCCCAGAAGCGGCTCGGAGATCGAGCATGCGCGCAAACGCCTCGATCATGCTGTCCACAAGGTCAACGCACTCTTGCAGCGTCTGAACAACCGGCCGGTCGGCCCAGACGCCCCCCTTGGGGAAAACATAGGTTACATTACCGGTGATGATGGGCGGGGCGGCTGCACGTACATTGGTCAGATCGTAAGAGCCGGAAAATTGAAGATTCATCGGAGTACCGATCACGAGCAAGGCTGTGTGCTTGTCTTGGATGTCAAGATCGTGAATGGCTCTGAGTAGTTCATTTCCGCCGCGGTAGGGCGAAAAGGTTTTCAAGAGGGCAACAGCATCTAGTCCTGCTTTATCGAAGCATCGTCTCTTGATGGCATCATCCAGGGTTGCTTCTGAATCAGAAATAGGAAAATAGACGTCTCGGTCGCTGTTGTTGTTGATTCTCGCCAGTTCGGAGGCCATCAAATCCAGAGCCGTTCTGATGCTATGGATGACCTCGCCAACAATAGCGCCCGGAGCCAAACCAACCGGGGCAATCTCAGCCTTGATTTGTGGAGGGGAAGAGTCCCAGTCGAAGGAACCCTTGAAGGGATTGCTACGCAGATATCTTTGTCGCTCTTCTTCCAACTCGGCGATATGTATTCTGGCGCGTTCAAGTTTGATCCGCGAGGCAGCAAATCGTGGGTATGCAGGAGTCGATGGCATGGCTAAGGAGCCTGTAGTAGAGAAGCCAGAAGATGAATTCTACCCCGACGTGCGCGAGCGCGGCGACAGGACTCTGCGACGGTTGCTGAACACGAAGCCCGATCCGAAGTGGAAGCCGCCGTCCAAACGGAAGGCGACACCGAAAGCCAAGAAGCCCGCCGGATAGGCGGGCTTGCTGATTCAGGAGGTGCGATGCCTAGTGGTGTCGAGACGGTAAGGGCAGGCGTACATCCGGCTGAAAGACCACCATGTATCGACTTGTTGCTGGTGGCAGGGTGGGGCCAAACAAAACATCTTTGGGTATTGGGTCGTTTACCACAAAGCCGTC
>JAHCJT010000103.1 GCA_026126245.1 Alphaproteobacteria bacterium | reverse complement strand
GCAGGAGCGGCTGGCCAAGCTGGCCGGCGGCGTGGCGGTGATCAAGGTCGGCGGTTCGACCGAGGTCGAGGTCAAGGAGCGCAAGGATCGCGTCGACGACGCGATGCACGCGACCCGCGCGGCGGTCGAGGAAGGCATCGTCGCCGGCGGCGGCGTGGCCCTGCTGTACGCCACCCGGGCGCTCGACAAGCTGAAGCCGTCCAACCCCGACCAGAAGGCGGGCATCGACATCATCCGTCGCGCTCTGCAGTCGCCGGTGCGGCAGATCGTCGAGAACGCCGGTGACGACGGTTCGGTGGTCGTCGGCAAGCTGCTCGAGTCGAAGGACCCGAACTACGGCTACGACGCGCAGAAGGGCGAGTACACCAACATGGTGAAGGCCGGCATCATCGACCCGACCAAGGTCGTGCGCACGGCGCTGCAGGACGCCGCTTCGGTGGCAGGCCTGCTGATCACCACGGAGGCGATGATCGCCGAGCGGCCGGAGAAGAAGGCGCCGCCGATGCCGGGCGGTGGCGGCATGGGCGGCATGGGCGACATGGACTTCTAAGTTCTGCGCCGTTGCAGCCGAAGACGCGAAGGCCGGGGAGCGATCCCCGGCCTTTTGCTTTGCCGGCATGGCACGGACGACGCCCAGTGCGGTGCGTCGGCGGACGTGGCAGACTGGCATCATGGTGCCCTCGGCGACGCGCAAGAACGGCTATCCCGTGTCGGTGAAGGGCGTCGTGCTGTTCGGCCAGCGCGTGCTGCTGCTGCGCAACGACCGTGACGACTGGGAACTGCCCGGCGGCCGGCCCGACATCGCCGAGACCTGGCCGCAGGCGCTGGTGCGCGAACTGCAGGAGGAGGCCAACCTCGGCGTCGTGGTCGGGCCGCTGATCGACGAATGGCCCTATGAGGTGCTGCCCGGCCGCTTCGTGTGGATCGCGGCCTATGGCTGCCGGCCGATTTCGGCCGACGCCCTGCGCATCAGCGCCGAGCACCGCGACCTGAAACTCTTCGACCTGGCGGTGCTGGACTCGCTTCGCCTGTACGACGGCTATCGCGCCAGCATCGATCGCTGGGCGGCCGCCGGTCGCGACGGCCTGCTGCCTAGCGGATCATCCAGGTGATTTCGCCGGCCGGATCGCCGGCCAGATCTACGGTCATGAACCGATCGTGCGCCAGGGCGGCGCCGACCCATAACTCGTTCCAGGCGCGTAGCGCGGCTGCGGCATGGCCCTCGCCAACTAGTGACACATCTTTCATCAGCCGCCAGCCGCGCTGGCGCACGACGGCGCTGCCGGCGCCGACATCGCAGGCGACGTCCTCGCCCTGCGCCGCCAGCAGCGCCTCGAGATAGCGCGCGAAGGCGGCGCCGCCGCCGCTGCCGGGCGTGTGGCCGAGTGCCTGTGCCGTTTCATCGTAGAACTGCATGCCGATCAGGCGCGCGGCGTGGCCGATCTCGATCTCGGCATCGCCTACCCCCAGCATCTCGATCAGGGTCGGCACCAGGCTGCGCACGTATTCCATGGCGTAGGCGCGGAAGGTGCGATGGCGCCGGTCGTCCGGCCAGTTGGCCGTATCCAGCGCCGGCTGCCGTACCGGATCGATGCGCGGCATGCGCTCGCCGTCGACGAAGCGCACGCGCTCTTGCGGTTCCAGCGCGCGGTCGTGCTCGAAATAGTAGCCCTCCAGCCCGGGCGTGCCGGACGTAATCATGCCGGTGCAGACGAAACCCAGCCGCGGATTGCCCAGCGACACGCCGTTGTGGCCGTGCCAGCCGTGCAACATGGCTTCGTTGACCGCGTGTGGCACGGCGCAGACCGCAGTGCCGCGCCAGATCCAGCGCGGCGGCGGATAGCGCACCCAGGCTTTGCGATCCGACTCGCGCAGATACTCGGTCTTTACGCCGCCCAGCGCGTTGGAATGGTAGTGATACAGCGCGCAGGCCACCGCGTGCGGCAGGCCGTCGAGCCCCAGCTTCTTCAGGCCGGGCAGGAACTTCTCGAGGTGCTGGCGGCGGAAATGGCGCATGACGAACTGGCGCGCCGTGTCGGCGCCGCGCCGCGCCACCAGCGACAGCACGATACCGGTCATCAGGGCATTGTAGAGCGTGGCCAGCGCGCCGTAGGCGGCTGCCATGTCCTGTCCGGAATCTGTCGCGAGCTGTCGGGTCATCGGGTTAGGCTGCCTCTTGCAAGGTGAGAGACCGGCGTCGGCGCGCCGCATCGTCCATACCACAAGAGCCGGGGGGAACATGCCAGAGTTCACGTCGGACGGGGTCGTCCTTGCCTTCGACGACAGTGGTCCACGGCGCGGTGGCGCGATGGTGCTGGTGCACGGCTTCGCCTCGAACCGGATCGAGAACTGGAAGCGCATGGGCTGGTACGACGCGCTGGAGCGCAAGGGCATCCGCTGCATCGCGCTGGACAATCGCGGCCATGGCCAGAGCGGCAAGCCGCACGACCCGGCGCTCTACGACCGTGCCGCGATGGCGCGTGACATCCTGGCGCTGTTGCAGCATCTCGGGATCGAGCGCGCCGATCTGATGGGCTACTCGATGGGCGCGCGTCTGGCGCTGACGGCGGCCCTGCAGGCGCCCGATCGTTTCGGGCATCTGATCCTGGGTGGCGTCGGCGGGCGACTGCTCGAGCCCAATCCGGCGGACGGCCGCATGGCCGACGCGATGGCGGCGGAAGACCCGGCCAGCATCGAGGACTCGATGCTGCGCAGCTTTCGGCATTTTGCCGACGAGCAGGGCGAGGATCGCCTCGCGCTTGCGGCGTGCTCACGCGGCGCCAGCGCGCCGATCGAACGCGCGGCGCTGGCAGGCCTGCCGATGCCGGTGCTGGTCGTGGCCGGCGCGCGCGACAGCTTGGCCGGCGACCCGCAGGGGCTGGTGTCGGCGATCCGCGGCGCCCGCGCCGTCACGCTGCCGGGCTGCGATCATTTTTCGGCCATTCCGCACGCCCTCTACAAGGCGAGCGTGTTCGATTTCCTCGAGGGCTGGCTGGACTAGACGCGGCCCGATCGCACAGCCGCATCGGCGCCGAGCCGGGTCGGTGTTTGTGCACTGCACCTCAAAAGATATCTAGGCAAGCAGCGTCGTTTTGCGCAGACTTTGACTCCAACCAGGCGAGCCAAATCGCCGGAAGAAAGAATCGGGAGGACAAATAATGCCGGCACATGTAGGCAGGCAAAGCGCCGGGTCGGCGGACTGATCCGGCATCATGAGCGCCTCGCTCGATCTACTTATCAACGCGCTCGTCTCCGGCCTGCTGCTCGGAGGGTTCTACGCTGCCGTCTCGATCGGCATCGCAATTGCTTTCGGAATGCTCGACATCGTCAACATCGCGCATCCCGCCTTTATCCTGCTGGGTTCCTACGTTGCCTTCATCGGCAACAGCGTGTTCGGCATTGATCCGATCCTCGCGACCCTGATCGCGTTGCCGGCCTTCTATGCCTTGGGCATGCTCGCCTATCAGGTCTACTACGTTGCATTCGAACGGCGCGACGACCAGTCACTGCGCGGCCTGTCGTTCTTCTTTGGCCTGCTGTTCATCACCGAGGTCACCCTGGTCCTGACCTTTGGCGTCGACTACCGCCTGGTCAAGGCGAGCTACATCGGGCCGAGCCTGAATCTCGGCCTGTTCGATCTGCCGTTGCGCCTGCTGGTGCCGTTCCTGGTGTCGATGGCCATGGTCGTGGGCCTGCAGCTGTTCCTGTCGCACACCTTCGTTGGCCGTGCCATCCAGGCGGTGGCCCAGGACCAGCAGGCGCTGCGGCTGATGGCGGCCAATCCGATCAAGATCAAGCGCATCGCCTTCGGCCTGTCGATCGGGACCGCGGCACTGGCCGGGGCCTTTCTCATCATTATCCAGCCCGTCGAGCCGTCGATCGGCCGCGAGTATATCGGTCGCGTCTTCGCCATCTGTGTGCTGGGTGGCCTGGGCAGCTTCCCCGGCATGGTGATCGCGGCGATCACGCTGGGCGTTGCCGAGAGCCTGACCGCGACGTTTCTGGGACCGTCCTGGGCGCCGGCGGTGGCGTTTGGCATCCTGCTGGTGACGCTGGCCGTGCGGCCCAGCGGCATCCTCGGCCGATAGCGCCCGGCAACGGCATGCGCGGCCTCACCTTCTCGCTGGTGTTGATCGCGGTGGCGGTCGCGATTTTCGCGCTGGGCCGCTGGTACAGCAACAGCTACGCCTTCTTCGCCGCCTACATCGTGGTCCAATACATCGTGCTGGGCACGGCGTGGAACATCCTGGGCGGTTACACGGGATATGTGAACTTCGGCGTCACGGCGTTCTTCGCGATCGGCGCCTACAGCACCGTGGTGCTGTACAAGCTGGTTCCCGCCATGCCGCTGCCGGTGATGATCGTGATCGGCGGCGTGCTGGCGGGCATTGTCGGCCTGGGTACCGGATACCTGACCCTGCGGCTGCGCGGCGTGTTCTTCTCAATTGCCACGCTGGCGTTGGCAGTGGTGGTCCAGACGCTGATCACCAACTGGGACTTCGTCGGCGGCGCACGCGGCGCCTATGTGCTGCGGCCACGGGCGGCGCCGCTGATCGGCGGCGAGTACATCCAGTACCTCTTTCTGGTCATGCTCGGGCTGTGCGTCATCGTCCTGGCCACGGCGCGGGCCATCGAACGCTCCGGGCTGGGCTACGGTTTCGCCGCCATCCGCGACGACGAGGCGGCAGCCGAGGCCTCGGGCGTGCCGACGTTGAAGCTGAAGCTGATCGCCACAGTCCTGTCCGGCGGCTTCATGGGCATGGCCGGCGCGCCGCTGCCGTACTACGTCACCTACCTCGATCCGTCGTCCGGCTTCAGCCTGAACTACGCGGTAAACGCCATCGCCATGCCCCTGATCGGCGGTACGAGCAGTTGGCTCGGTCCCGCCGTCGGTGCAGTCCTGGTGGGTGGGCTGCAAGAATGGCTGAAGGTCGTTCAGCTGCGAGAATGGCTTGGCATAGGGGTTCCGTCGGAGGCCAACGTGCTGGTCGCCGGTCTGCTGATGGTCGCGTTCGTGATTCTGGCACCACAGGGCATCGTCGGCCTGTTCCAGAGGAAGAAGTGATGCCCGCGCTGCTGCAGGTCGAAGGTCTGAGCAAGCGCTTCGGCGGCTTCATCGCGCTCGACGCGATCGAGCTGGAGGTTCAGGAGGGCGAGCGGCTGGGCCTCATCGGGCCCAACGGCTCGGGCAAGTCGACGCTGGTGAACTGCATCTGCGGCACGCTGCACAACGAGATGGGCAGCGTGCGCTTCGCCGGGCGGGTGATCGACGGCCTGCCGGCGCACGAGCGCACGCGCCGCGGGCTGGCGCGCAGCTTCCAGCTGCCGCGCCCGTTCGGCAGCCTGACTCTGGCCGATAACCTGCGGATTCCCATCCTGTACGGCGTGAACGCGCGCGGCGAAGGTGCGATCGCCGCCGATGCCGTTGCCGCCCGTTGCCGCGCGCTGCTGGCGGAAGTTGGGCTGGGTGAAAAGGCCGACCGAATGCCGCGCGACCTGACCCAGATCGAGATGCGCAAGCTGGAGCTGGCCCGCGCCATGGCCGCCCAGCCCAAGCTGCTGATCGCCGACGAGGCGATGGCCGGCCTGTCGCATACCGAAGTCGACGAAATCATCGCGCTGCTCATCCGGCTCAACGGCCAGGGCGTGACCGTCATCATGATTGAGCACATCATGCGGGCGGTGATGGCATTCTCCCAGCGCCTGGCGGTTCTGGTCGCCGGCCGGAAGATCGCCGACGGCCTGCCAAAGGACGTCGTCCGCGATCCTGAAGTCGTGAGGGCATATCTTGGCGAGTAGCCTGACCGTGGCCAATCTCGACGCCGGCTATGGAGCCGTGCGCGTGCTTGAGGACGTGTCGCTGCGCGTCGGCGCGGGCGAAACCGTGGCGCTGCTGGGCACCAACGGCAACGGCAAGTCGACGCTCATGAAGTCGGTCATGGGAATCGTGCGGCCGTCGGCCGGCAGCATCGCGGCGGAGATCGATGGCACGACCTACGAGCTCGTCGGGCGGTCGACGGAGGACATCGTCGATCTGGGGATCGCCTTCGTGCCCGAGGGACGACGGCTGTTCCCCAAGCTTACGGTGAGCGAGAACCTGCTGCTGGGTGCCTTCCGGCCGACGGCGCGCACCTCGATCGCCCGCAACATGGATTTCTGCTTCGAGACCTTCCCGCGGCTGAAAGAACGCGCCCGCCAGCTCGCCGGCAGCATGAGCGGCGGCGAGCAGCAGATGCTGGCGCTGGCCCGGGCGCTGATGTCGGCGCCGCGGATGCTGCTGATCGACGAGCCGTCGGTCGGGCTGGCGCCGCTGCTGGTCAGCCGGACAATCGACAAGATCAAGGAACTGAAGACCGGTTACGACCTGACCGTGCTGATGGCGGAGCAGAACTTCACCCAGGCCATCCGCATCGCCGACCGCGGCTACGTCATCGTGCACGGCCGCATCGCTTTTGCCGGCGAGTCGGCGGAGGCGCTGAACAACAACGACATGATCCGGGAATTCTATCTCGGGGCGTAACGCCTTTGGCCCTTCCAGCGGTGATGAGCCCGCCTCCCCACGCCGGCGCGTGGGGAGGCCGAGCAGACCGCTACTTCGACGGGTCGTATGGATAGATGATGTTGCCGGTCTTGTACTTCGCCGGCCACAGGACGACTTCGGTCTTCGGGTTACGGAACTGTTCGACGTCGTTGCCGGTGATTCCCTGGAACTGCGTCGCCATAACCTGCGACTCGACCCACTCGCCCTCGGCGTTGAAGCGGATGTCGCCGACGACGGTCTTGAACGTGTTCTTGCGGGCGAACTCTGCCAGTTTGGCATCGTCGGTGCCGCCGGCCCCGACGACCGCCTGCTCGACGACCTGCATGATGGCGTAGCCGAACGGCGGCAGATAGTAGCCCAGCAGGTCGACGCCGGCCTTGGCGGAGCGCGCCTGGTATTTCTTCAGGAATTCCCGCCCGGCGTCGCTGGCAAAACCGGCCCAAGGCAGCCAGAAATCGTAGACCACGATGCCGTTCAACAGCGGCCCGAGCTGTGTCTTGATGGCGGTGGCCTGCAGGCCGACCATGCCGCCGCCGAACATCTTGGGCTTGAACCCTACCTCGTGGCTTGCCCGTACCAGACCGACTGAATCGGGTGGATAGGACGCCGCGAAGAAGATGTCGGGATTTGTGGCGGCAATGGCGCGAATAATCGGCGTGTAGTCGGGCGTGCCGGGCGGGTAGGTCTTATCGTAGACGGTCTTGATGCCGTACTTCTTGGCGATGTTGCGCACGCCCTCCATCGCATTGCGCGGGAACTCGGCGTCAGCGCCGGTCAATGCCATGGTCATCGGCTTGGGGTTCTGTTGCATCGCCACTTCGAAGAAGCCTTCGGCGAATGCCTCCTTGGGCCGCGGCCCGCCGGTCGGAACGATCGAGAAGTAGCGCGGATAGTGGAACTCCGAGTTCACCGCCAGTCCGAACAGCGAGAAGAATGTGCGCTCCTTCTGCATGACGATCGGCATGGCGGGCGCAATCATGTTGGTGGCGTAGCCACTGATCACGATGTCGACCTTGTCGACATCGATCAGCTTCGTGTAGATGCCCGGCACCGTCGACGGGTTCGACTGATCGTCATAGTAAACAAGCTTCACGGGCCGCCCGAGCAAGCCGCCCCTGGCGTTGATCTCCTCTTCCCAGATCTGCATGGCAAGCAGCGCGGCCTTGCCGTTGGGCGCCAGACCGCCGGTCAGGGCCATGCCAAAGCCGATCGTGAACGGCTTGGCCTGCGCGCGCGCCGACCCGACGAGGCCGGTGGCGACACTTGCCAGACCTAATTTGTTGAACAGGCGACGTTTCGTAAGCATTTTTCAATCCTCCCTCAGAATTCATTTGGCTTATCCTAACGCGTCTCGCGCAACAGTGAATACGGGAAACTGGCCGGCCGCGAGTTTCGCGCGGCGGCCTTGCAGCCACGGCTTGGCAGGAGGGAACGCGATGGCCATCAAGGTTCTGGAGATTCATCACACTGGCGTGCGCATCGACGTCCAGGGACAGATGCTGGGCGCGGCGGAGCAGTTCTACACCGGTGTGCTCGGCCTCGCCGCCGATCGCGGCCGGCCGACGATTCCCGGTATCCCGGGGATGTGGATCAACGTCGGCGACGTCGGCCAGATCCATCTGTTCGGCGGCAACCAGCCGTCGCCCGTCGCCAAGGGGCCAGGACAGGATCCGACGCTGCCGCACGTGGCGCTGGCGGTTGCCGATATCATCGAAACGCGTGCCGAACTCGATCGCTTGGGTGTCAAATACTGGGTCATCGAAGGCCTGACGAGCCCCGATTCGCTGCAGGTCTTCCTCAACGACCCGTGCGGCAACATGGTAGAGCTGCACCAGATCGACAAATGCCGCTGCCGCGCGTCCAACCGCGTGCCTGCGTGACCAGGCGCTACCGCCGCCGGCGGATCAGACGAACTGCGGTGCGCTCTCCACGCCGATGATGTGCCGGCCGACCATTTCGATCATGGGCAGCATGGCCTGCAGGTGCTGGCTGACGCTCATGGCGTCGCGGAAACGGCGCTCAAAGGGCGCCGACTCCAGGATCGACATGGTGCCGGCGCCGCGATAGCAGGCGATCGACACGTCGGTCGCTTCGTTCATGCCGTGCGTCGTGGCCAGCCGCAGGCGCATGCGCTGGTCAAGGTCCAGCGTGCCGGCCGCCGAGGCATCATAGGCCTGGCACACGGCCTCGTGCAGGAAGGCGCGTGCCGCCGACAGCCGCGCTTCGAGAACGCCGATCTGTTGCTGGATCGCGTTGTTGTTGGCCATCGCATTGGCTGACGCGCGGCTGTGCCGGCCGCGGGCGATCTGGATGTAGATCTCCAGCATGCGCCGCGCCAGGCCCAGCGCCACGCCGCAGAAGCCGGTGGCATAGAGCAGGCTGGAGTTGATGGGATAGATCGGTCCGGCGTGTCGCCGCTCCTCCGGCGCATCGCGCGCCGGCGCATGCGCGTCGGGCACGAACAGATCCGTCACCGAATAGGTGTCGCTGCCGGTGCCACGCAGGCCGAGCACGTACCAGTCGTCGACGATCTTCGCCTGGTCTCGACGGAACAGGAACGTGCGGTCGTCGGGCCGACCGTGGCGGATGTGCGGCGTGCCATCGGGGTTCTGCACGGCACTGTGCGCGCCGATCCACGTCGTATGGCGGCTGCCGCTGGCGAAACTCCAGGTTCCGGTCAGGCGGTAGCCGCCCTCGACCCGGATCGCGTTGCTGTTGTTGTGCTTGGCGCCCCAGGCGAGGCCGGCGCCGGGACCGTCGAATATGGCGGCGGCGGCCTCGGGCGGCATGGCGGCGGCGGCGGAGGCCGAAGACACGTTGGACTGGTTGACGAACCAGCCGGTGCTGGCGTCGGCCCAGGCGACGGCTTCGGTCGTCCGGCAGAAGTCGAGCAGATGGATCTCCTGCCCGCCCAGACTGCGCGGCAGCAGCAGGCGCAGCAGGTCCTGCTCGACCAGTGCATCGACCACTTCCGGCGTCAGCTCGCGCCTGCGGTCCATCTCGGGACCCTGAGCGTCCAGCAACGATTGCAGGGCGCGCGCCCGTTCCGGCGCGCCGATGATGAGAGGCGGGTGGACGGCGGTGTCCATATGTTTCCCCCGATCTTGCGGTCGACCCATGCTGGCGAGTCGAACACGCTCCCGCCCTCGGTCCCGGATTCACAGTTAAGCTTGCGCCGCTTCCGCCGTCGGCGGCAAGCGGGGGCGGCGTGGCGCGCAATGCATAGGAGGGCCGCGCCACTATCGTGCGTCAGACCGCCGCTGGCCCGTCGCTTGGTGTCGTGTCGTGCGGATGCGCGTCGTTCGCAATCGGATGGGCAACCGACGTCGCAGATTTCGCAACCGAAGCAAGGCGCCGCCGGTCAATGGCCGCGGCTCCGCGGCGGCGCGCTCGGCACTGCCCGACGATCAGGCTGGCCAACGGTGTGAGTGAAGCTATTTCACTGCCACGCGGGCTGGTGCCAGGGCCAGACCGGGCACGTCGGCGCGCGTGCGGAAGACGGTGCCGCAGTTGTCGCTCGGCCCGCCACGCGACCCGGTGACGACGTAGAGGTCCCGCAGGTCCCCGCCGGCGAAGCAGAGGCTGGTGACCATCGGCAGTGGCACGGCAACGTCTTGCCGGTGTCCGCCGTCGGCGTTGAAGACCGCGACCCGGCTGCCATGCGCGTCTGCGACCCAGACCGAACCGTCGGCGGCGACCTTCAGCCCATCGGCGACGCCGTTCTCGCCCAGCGACGCGAACTTGCGCCAGGGTCCGACCGAGCCGTCGGGCTTGACGTCATAGACCCGCACCAGCCCACCGCGCGCGTCGGAGTGGTAGAGGCGCTTGCCGTCGGGCGACACGCCCAGGCCGTTGGTCAGCATGATGCCGTCGGAAATGGTGCGCACCGAACCGTCAAGGTCGATGACGTGCAGGTGCCCGGGTCGCGGCGGCTCGCCGCCGAAGACGCGGTAGGCCAGTGAACCGACATAGATGCGGCCCGCTGCGTCAGTGGTCAGGTCATTGAAGCCGATCGCCTCGGGCGTGACGTCGCTGGTCAGCAGCACCTTGGTCGCGCCGCTCTTGAGGTCGACATGCACGATGTCGCGGCCGCCCAGCACGAGGCCGCCGTCGGCGTGCAGCGCCATGCCGCCGATGCCGCGGCGCTTGGCCACCGCCAGCGACACCTTGCCGTCACCGCCCAGCAGGAAGACGCCGCCGTTCATGACGTCGCTGAAATAGAGGCCCCTTGCGGCGTCCCAGACGGGACCCTCGATCAGGCCGTAGCCGGTGGCGACTGACTGCATGGTGCGTCCCTTCCTCTCGTGTTTCCCGGTTCAGACGCCCTCAACCAGCACCGCGCGGCAGCGGGCGGCGGCGAGGCGCTGCGGCAGCAGCGGCTTGTAGGCCTCGGAGAAATACCAGCCGCGCAGGCTCGCCATGTCGGCGAAGCCCACGACCGTCAGCCGCTCGGGCCGCCAGTCGCCTTCGATGGATTCGACCTTGTCGGTGCGCGCGATATAGCGGCCGCCGTGCTGCGCCACCAGGGTCGGCACCTTCTCGCGATAGGCCGCAAGCAGAGCCGGATCACTGACCGCCAACTCGACGATGAAGAAAGCGTGCGAAGGCGCGCAGGCCTCACCCTCGAAGGCGACCGCCTTCGATCGGCCGGCGTCGAGCCGCATCTTGAGCACCGGTCCGTACTCGGCGCTCTCGTAGAAGGCTTTCAGCGCCGTCATGTCGGGAAACTCGATCATCACAATGCGCTCGGGCCGCCAGTCGCCTTCGACGGTTTCGGCCGTACCGCCGCGCACCACGAAGCGGCCGCCGAACTTGGCGATCAGGCCGGGCGTGTGCTTGCGGTACTCGGCCATCAGCTCGGGGTTGGTGGTCTGGACTTCGACGAGAAGATACGCGGCCATAGAGGCTCCGGTGTTTGCAGCGGCGGAATCAGATCGGCGTCCTTGCGGCGCACGACGTCAGGCGGTGCTCATCGGCAGGCTGGCATCGATGGCCCATTCCTGCAGCGAGTTGTCGTACACCGTCACATCGTCGCGGCCCAGCAGGGCGGTCAATGCGAAGGCATCGCCGGTGGCCGCAATGCCGCCTCCGCAATAGGCGACGACTCGCTTGCCTGGCCCTGCGCCGCGGCTGTCAAACAGCGGCGCCAGCTCGGTGGGTGACTTGAAGGTGTTGTCGGCATTGAACAGCGCCGCCGCCGCGATGTTGACGCTGCCCGTGATGTGACCGGGGCGGCCGTAGTGGACCGGGCTGGTGCCGTCGTGCTGCTCGGGACGCAGGCAGTTGACGACCACCGCCTGGCGGTCGGCCAGCGCAGCCAGCACGCCCTGCTTGTCGACGAAGGCGCCAGGCCGCGGCCGGGCGGTCAGCGTTGCCGGTGCATACGAGCGGGGCGTGACCTCGAGCGGCCGATTTTCCGCCATCCATTTCCTGAGGCCGCCATCGAGCACGGCGGCGCGGTCGAAGCCTATCGAGCGCAGCAGCCACCAGACGCGCGTCGACCACCAGATATCGCCGTCGCAATAGAGCACGACATCGCTGTCGTCGCCGACGCCCTTGGCAGCGAAGGCACGCGCCAAGGCATCCGGCGCCGGCGCGGTGAAGCGCAGCCGATTGCCGGTATCCGACAGGTCGGCCTGAAGGTCGAGCAGGGCCGCGCCCGGGACGTGGCCGCGCTCCTGATACAGCCGCAGGCCGGTTTCGATGGTAAAGCCGCCTTCCGGCCGGGGCCGCAGGAAGGTCGTGCAATCGAACACGCGCAGCCTGCCCGGATCGCCCAGACGTGCCGCCAGATCACTTGTCGAAATCAGTCCGCCCATGCGCCCCTCCCTGCGGGACGCAAGCGTGGACGATGATACGCGCCGCCTCAAGGACGCAACGCCCGTACCCGAGGCAGAGGGGGTGTGCTTGCGCCGGATAGCGCGACTGAGACGCTTGATCGAGGGTGGAGCGATTGATCGTCAGGGCGGCGACGCGGCGCGGAGCGCCTGACGATGATTGCGACCTTTATCCACAGCGGCAGCCGGGGATCCCGGTAGCCGGCCGGCGCAGGTCGCAATTGCACCGGCCGGCTGGAGGATGCGTTCGTAATATGACTTAACGAACGTCACTTCTTTAGGGGAAACAACATGCTGTGTCAATGTTGTGACACGCTATGGCAGGTCCGTACTCAACCATTCCCCTGTACTGGTAGACGACCGCCCCGCTGACCGCCATATGCGGTATGCCGACAACAAGATTCACGCGACATGTCATGGCTTCGCATAGCGCGCCCGAGCCGCCGTTTCCAGCGCCGCACAGGTCAGCGAATCAATGTCGAACAGCTCGGCCAACAGGTCGAGCACGCCGATTTCGGTGTCGCGCACCTTGCCCTCGGCCGCGATCAGGTCGCAGGCCAGCGCGTAGGCGGTTTCGCCGAAGCGGCGCGGCACCGTCTTGCGGATGAACGCCGCCACCTTGTCCAGGCCACCCTTGCTGGCCAGCGCCATGGCGCAGGCTTCCGTGACCTTCGGCAGGCGCTCGACCTTGAAACCGCGGAACACCGGCAGGTGCTCCACCAGGTCGCGCATGGTGTCGATCTCCTCGAGGGAGAAGTCGCGGTCGGCCGCCGATGCCAGCACCATGGTCCAGATCAGGCCGTCCTGTAGCGCCGACATCGTCACCCCCTTGCTGCTTGCCGCCGCCCGTGTGCCCGGCGCAGCGACGCCGGTCAAGCGAGCTTGTCGGCTCGACGTTGCACGACGCCGTGCCTATGGTGCGCGCCGCCGCGCCGGGGCACGCCACGCGGCCAGATCGTGGGCTGCATCGAGTCCGTCGTGGCTATCCTGCTGACCGTCGCCTTTCCCATTTTTGCGCTGATCGGCGTTGGCTGGATCGCCGGGCGACTCAAGCTGCTGGGAGCGCACGGCACGACGGCGCTCAATGCCTTCGTCGGCTGGTTTGCGTTGCCGGCGATGCTGTTTGCGGCGCTGGCGAAGGTCCGGCTTGTCGAGGTGCTCAACGGGCCGTTCGTCGTGGTCTTCGGCGGCAGCATGCTGCTGACGTTCCTCGTCGGCATGGCGGCGGCGCGTCTGCTGTCGAGCGCCCGGCTGGCGCACATGAGCCTGTTCGGCTTGTCGGCGTCGTTCGGCAATGTCGGCTACATGGGTATCCCGCTGTGCATCACGGCACTGGGGCCGCAGGGCGCGTTGCCGGGGACTCTGGCGACCGTGCTGAGTGCCGCCGGCATCCTGACCTTCGGTTTGATCCTGGTGGAGGTCGACGTGCAGGCCGGGCGCGGCGCTCTGGCGGCGCGCGGTCGCGTGCTGCGTGCGGTGCTGCGCAGCCCGATCGTACAGGCGGTGGGACTGGGTGGGCTGGCGAGCGCCCTGGAGATCACTGTTCCCGTGCCAATCCTGCGATTTCTCGACATGCTCGGGTCGGCTGCGGGGCCCTGCGCGCTGTTTGCGATCGGGCTGTTTCTCTCGGACAAGGGCCTCGGTTCGGCGCGCCGCGAAGTCGGTGTGGCGACGATCGGCAAGATCGTGCTGCAGCCGCTGATAGCTGTAGCGTTGGTGCCGTGGTTTCTCGACGTCGACTCGGTATGGGCCAAGGCGGCTGTGCTGTGCGCGGCGCTGCCGACGGCCGCCAATGCGTTCATCGTCGCGAAAGAATACGAGACCTTCGTCGAAGGCGCGTCTGGCACCATTTTGCTGTCGACTGTTATCTCCGTGGCGACGGTGTCTGCGCTTCTCGTGCTGCTGCACGTCGGTTAGATCGCTGAACCAGCCGTGCGAACACAAAGCGTTTGATGATTGTCTGCTGCGCTGGTCATACTCGCACTGCGGTCGTGCGCCGCGTGCAGCGTCAGGGGAGCAGAGATGCTGAAGGAATTCAAAGAATTTGCCATGAAAGGCAACGTCATTGATCTCGCCATTGGCGTGATCATCGGCGCGGCGTTCGGAAAAATCGTCGAATCCCTGGTGGCCGACATCATCATGCCGATCGTCGGCATGTTCGGCACGGTCGACTTCTCGAACATGTACGCGGTGCTCAAGGGGACCGTTGCGGCGGGGGCCGGCCTGGCCGACGCGAAGAAGGCGGGCGTCGTTCTTGCCTACGGCAACTTCATCACCATTGCGATCAACTTCCTGATCATTGCCTTCGCCCTGTTCCTCGTGGTCAAGGGCATCAACCGCATGAAGCGCACGCAGGAAACGGCGGAAGCGGCGCCAGCCGCGCCGGCGCCGACCCGGGACCAGGAACTGCTGACCGAGATCCGCGACTTGCTGAAGAAGTAGCCGTCGTATTGCCGGCGCGCCGCGTCCGTTCAGGCGCGGCGCGCGATGGCGTCGAGGAAGGCGCGGGTCTCGCGCACCGCGTCGGCAAGTCCGATGCGCTGGATGGTGACGCCGGGCGGAAAGGCGGTCAGCAGCCGCGACGGCAGGCGGTTGTCGAGCATGACGAACACGCCATGGTCGTCGGCGCGCCGGATCAGGCGGCCGAAGGCCTGCTTCAGGCGGAAGCGCGTCAGCATGTCATCGTAGGCATTGGCGGGATGGCCGGCGGCGCGGTGGGCCAGCTTGCGGGCCCGGTGCAGGATGTCGGGGCGCGGCCACGGCACGCGGTCGAACACGATCAGGCGCAACGAGCGGCCTGGTACGTCGACCCCGTCGCGCACCGCGTCGGTGCCCAGCAGGCACGAGCGTTCCTCGGCGCGGAAGATGTCGACCAGTGTCGCGGCGTCCATGCCGCCGATGTGCTGCGCATAGAGCGGGATGCCGTGCGCTTCCAGCGGCGCGGCG
>JAHCJT010000102.1 GCA_026126245.1 Alphaproteobacteria bacterium | reverse complement strand
GAACATGATGATGGGCTGCGGCGAGGCCTTGACGTCCTGCAGCACGCTGTTCAGCCGGTTCTCGAACTCGCCCTTCATGCCGGCGCCGGCCTGCAGCAGGCCGAGATCGAGCACGCGGATGGCGCAGTTCTTCAGCTTCTCCGGCACGTCGCCCGCGGCGATCTTCAGCGCCAGGCCGTCGACCACCGAGGTCTTGCCGACGCCGGCCTCGCCGGTGAGGATCGGGTTGTTCTGGCGGCGGCGCAGCAGGATGTCGATGCACTGCCGGATCTCGTTGTCGCGGCCCAGCACCGGGTCGAGCTTGCCGGCCTTGGCGCGCGCCGTCAGGTCGGTCGTGTAGAGGTCGAGCGCGCCGCTGGCGCCCTTGCGCGGCGCGGCGCCGGCCGCGGCCGCGCCGGATTGGACGTCGGCTACCGCCTCGGCTGCCTTGGCTTCGCTCGAGCCGTCGGTGACGGCCTCGAAATCGCGGGCCAGCGTCTCGACCGGGATCTTCGCCAGCTGAGCCGAGGCATTGCGCGCGGCGATCGACATCGTCTCGTCGCTCAGCATGGCCACCAGGATGTGACCCGAGCGGACCTGGTGCGCCTGGCGATTGACTGATGCGAACAGCCACGCTTCGCGGGCCAGGCCGACGACCTGCGGCGACAGGCCGGGCGGTCGTCCGTTGCCCGTCTTGAAACGCTCGATGGCGCGATTGAGGTCGCCGGTCAGCCGGCCGGTATCGGCTTCGTACCGCGACAGGATCTTCGATATGTCGCCGTCCTTGATGTCCATGAGCTTGAGCAGCCAGTGCTCGATCTCGACGTTGTAGTTGGTGCGTGACATCGTCAGGCCGGCCGCGTCTTCCAGTGCCTTGCGGCACGGATCGTTGAGCTTGCCGACTAGTGACTTCAGATCGACGGCCATGAAACCTCTCCCAGATGCATAAAATCGGGAACGCGTTCAGCGCGGCGGCAGCACCGACACGCTGCATCGCGCGCTGCGCGAGACATCAAATTGTCAAACCGACAGTCGTCGCCCCCAGACTGAAAGCATGACCCGAAACGTCGTGAGAGTCGAGGGAATGTTCATTTCTATCGGGCGGGAAACATGGTGCCAGCGGATCGCTGCCCGCGCGCGGCAGAGGATCGCCGTGCACGCGATCGGCATCAACGGGTCGCACTGTCCAACCTCCCCCGGGGACAATTCAGACGACAGCCGTCGCGTCAGAGCATGGCTGCGCTGGCGGCACGATGTTGAAAGCGGAACGGCGCGCCGGCCCGCTAGCCGGCCGGGGCCGCGGCAATTGCCGCCTCGATGGCGGCCGACAGGTCGGCGCGGCGATAAGGCTTGCTGAGCACCGGGAAGCGGCTGGCGGCGCCACCGGTGTCGACGCTGCCGAGATTGCCCGACGTCAGCAGGACCCGCAGCGAGGGTCGCTGGCGCAACGCCATCTCGGCCAGCGCGGGTCCCGACAGGGGCCCGGGCATGCGGACGTCGGTGAACAGAAGATCGAGAGGCCGGGACGCGTCCTGCAGGATGCCCAGCGCCTCATCGCCGCTGCGTGCCTCCAGAATGGCGAAACCCAGACGGCGCAGGTTTTCGGCGGCGATCCGGCGGACGGCTTCCTCGTCGTCGACGACGAGGATGACCCGTTTGCCGGAGGTTGCGGCGGGCGCCGATGGATGGGGAGTGTCGCGCATCAGTCGAAGGTTCCCCACAGTCACTGCGTGCCCATCCGTCGGGCCGTTCGGTTTGACATCCGGCGCAACCGCGATCGGGCTGTGCGCCGCTTTGGTGTTCGACGAGAGCAACGCGCTACGACGCCATCGCGCCGATCAATTCGGCGCAGGAGGCGACCTTTTCCAAGCCCTCCGGCGTCAGGAACACCCATGAACGACGGGCATCGCCGGGATCCTGCTCGCGGCGGAACAGACCCGCGTCGATCATCTGCGACAGGCGCCGCAAGGCGGTGGCATGCGGCGCGCCCGAAGCCAGGCACAGGGCCGAGACGTGATAAGGCCGCTGGGTGCAGTGCGCATCGTAGAGTTCGAGCAGCATGATCCAGCCCGGGTCGATCTCGAACTGCGCGCCGAGGATCTTGCGCCGCTTGTTGATCGCCTCGAGCTCGCGCAGCGCCCAGGCGCGGCGCGCATCGGTGTCCTTGCGATTCTCCGGCGCCGCCGGCGCTTCGCTGCGCGACGGCGGGCGGACGGTGGTGACCTGCGGCAGTTCGACCAGGGTGCGGATGCGCGCGACGAGTTCCGAGATTCGCAGCGGCTTGGCGAAGAAGTCGACCGCCCCCAGGCGCAACGCCGATACCGTCATCGGCACATTGGCGCGACCCGACATGAAGACGATATGAGGCGCCGCCTGCTTGCGGTTGCGTACCGCCTTGGCGAACTCAAGCCCGCTCATCTCCGGCATCGCGACGTCGGTCAGGATGACCCGGATCGAATCGTTGCGCTCCAACGCGGCGATCGCCGGCGCGGCGCGCATGAAGGCGCAGCAGGGGATCTTCTCGCGCGCGAAGATGTCGGCCAGCGCTTCCGTGGTCGCCTTGTCGTCGTCGACGATCATGACCAGCGGATCCTGCAGGCGTGGCACGGGCCGAAGGCCGTTCGCGCCCTCGAAGGGTCGAGTTTCGGCGGTAATGGAGCTGCTCATGGCTGATCGTCGGTCCCTAATTGAATTTCGGCGGTCCGCTGGCGCGACGACATGCCCCCGGACCTGGAAATTTCTTTTGGCGAAAAGCTCTCGACAGGCGATTAGTGCACTAGAAGTATATTTTTCAGTATACCGAATGATCAGGGACAGCACCATGCCTGTCTTTGAACATTATGGTAAAATAACATATTCCATGGCGCAGTTGCACCTGCGTCGCAGCTGAATTGGTCCATTCGGCGACCAATAAGGGGCAGTGATAGCTATGCGTCGGCAGCATGTTGAGTCGGAGTTGCGCGTGCTCCAGGAGGCGGTGGCCTCCGCCGTCCACGAACTGTCGCAGCCGCTCAACGTGGTCAATCTGCTGGCCGACAATGTGCTGGACGACGTGGCGACGCTGGAGGCGGCGGGTACGTCGGACGTCGAGGTGCTGGACGGCCTGAGGCGCCGCATCGAGTCGATCGTCGAGCAATCGGAACGGGCATCGGACATCACGCGCTGGGTGCGGGCATTTGCGGTCGGCATTGGCATGGAGCCCATGGACTTCGATCCGGACCCGGTGCTGGTCCGCATCAAGGGCATCTTCGGCAATGACCTGCGCGTGGCCGGCGTGGACCTGGTCACAGAGCCGGCCGATGACCGGCTGCTGGTCGCCGGCAACGAGGGCCTGTTCGCCTTCGCCCTCACGGAGTCGGTGATGTGGCTGAGCCGCGTGCTGCCGCAACCGGCGACGCAGGATCTCGCAGACGACATGCCGCCCCGCCGCATCCGGATCCGGCGCGACGTCGATCAGGCGACTCAATCCGCCGTCGTGACCATCGACGGCGACATCGTTGCCGGACAGCCGGCGGCTGGCGGCACGACGGCCACGTCGGACTATAGCGACGAGGCACTGAAGAGCCTGCCGTTGCTGGCGATGGTCAGACAGATACCGGGCGGCGATGGCGCCGTCATCAAGGGTGCCAACGGCAGCATCAGCATCCGGTTGTCATTGCCGACCGTCGACATTCCGGCCGGTCTCGATATGGACATATTGCGCTGAACCGGACGTGGCGGTGACGGGTGCAACAATGTCCGGCCTGAACCGAACGCCCTTAAGCCGGCCGACATCCGCCCGGCATCAGTGATAAGACTGTCTTGTCCCGACGGGATCCGCGTTGCGGCCCGCCGGGAGCTTTGTCGTGGCACGAACCGGGGAAAACGAATCGTGCTTCGATCCGGCGCAGGGGTGAATGGACTGGTCATGTCGGGGCTTGCGGAACGGTCACCATACGGTGGCGCGGCTTCGGCCGGAGCGGTCGGTGGGCCGCGCCTCGAGACGAGTCCGTTCGTTCTCGTGGTCGACGACGACGATCTGGTGCGCGGTAGTGTGGCCCGCAGCCTTGTGCGCCTCGGCTTTCGCACGACGCCGGCTGCCGACGCCGACGAGGCGTTGGCCGTGCTGCAATCCGGCCAGCATCGCATCGACCTGCTGTTCAGCGACATCAGGATGCCCGGCACCATGGACGGCTTCGAGCTGGCGCGAGTCGTGCGCCAGGAATTCCCGGAAATAGCGATCCTGCTGACAACCGGTTTTGCCGGGTGTCGGCCCAAGGACCCCGGTCCGCGGATTCTGTACAAGCCCTACAAGCTGACCGAGCTGGCGGCGGCGGTGCGCGAGGCCCTGGCGGGTTTGGCGCCGCCGCGGTGAGCACGCCCGCCGTTGGGCGGCGACGGCTGCGCCCGGCGCGCAGCCGCAGCGTCGCAACGCCGTGTCAGTGAACGACGCTGACCTGCGTGGCGATCTTCTCGATCAGCTCGATGGCGCGATCGGTCAGGGACACCCAGATGCGCCGCGCGTCCTTGGGGTCGCGCTCCTTGACGACGAGGCCGTCCGACATGAGATCCGACAGGCGACGCAGCGCGCTGGTCTGCGGCACGCCGGACGCGGCGCACAAGGCCGACACCGGCACCTGCTGCGCGGCAAGGCGTGCATGCATCAGCTCCATCAGCATGTTCCAGCCGGGTTCGTCGCCAAAGCCGGCGCCCATCACCCGCTCGCGCGCCATGCGGTAGCGGCGCTCCTGCAACAGCCAACGTACCTGCGTGGACGCCTCGTTCGGGATGGCGGTCTGGGGCGGCGCGACGGCCGGTGTGCGTTCGCCGGTCTTGGCCAGCAGCTTTTCAACCCGCTGGACGATGTCGCGCGGCTTGAGCGGCTTGGTCAGGAAATCGGACGCGCCTAGGCGCAACGCCGTCACAGCCGAGTCAACCGTCGCCTCACCGGTCATGAACAGTAGGTGCAGCGTGTGGTCGGAGACATAAGTCGTCGATAGGTCGGCCGCGAAATCCAGACCCGACATGCCGGGCATACGGATGTCGCTGATCAGGACGCGAATCGATTTCCATTTGGCAAGTGCCTCGCGGGCCTCGGCGACGCTGGAGACGCCGCAACTCGGGATCTTGTTGCGGGTCAGGACGTTGGCCAGCTCCCGGCTGCAGGAGACTTCGTCATCGACAATCAGAGCAACGGGAGCGTCGACAGCAGAGTGAATCGCAGGATGCACGGACATGGTTCACCTGAGAATCAATGGAGGATTATTGATTTGCACATCGAGTAATGGCGGCAGGTCAGCACGCCGCAGGCGCACCGGCTACGGACTTTTGATCCGGAATGAATAGATCGCTCATGGGGCCTGCAATTTGCGCCGAGGCGGCTGGCCAGCAGAGCGCCACAACCCCCGACAAACCCAAGATATGGGTCAGGTGCTTCTTCTCACCCCAGCATGTGGGATTCGGTCCAAATTAGACCAAACAGGCCGGAATCCGGGCGCACCAAGCGCCAATTGCCGGCCGCCAGACGCTGTTTCGCCGCCGGGCGCCGCCTAACCTAGTGCACGACCTTCAGCGGCAGGGGCGGGTGTTGCGCCGGTGCGGGTGGCACGTCGGCCGCGGAGCCGATCAGGGCCGCCAAGGCGGCGACGTCGAGGCGCGAGGCGATGCCGAGCACCGATCTGACGAATTGCGCCAGCGACGCCATCTGTACGGGCGTGCGGATCACCGCCACCAACATGCGGCCGTTGCAGTAGACCTCGTCCTTCGCCGAGGGCGACTCGGAGAGCAGCACGACCATCGGCGGATCGGCAATTTCCTGGAGGGCATGAAACAACGCGATGCCGGTCGAACCCGGACGGCAGATCACGAGCCGCGGCTGGACCTGGTCGATCAGCTGCATCACCGATTCGTCCGACGCGGGGTGGGCGACGATGTCGTAGGCCCGCAGCCATTCGACAACCTCACCGCAGGCCGTACTGCTGTCGTCGGCGACCACTACGGCGTTCGTGGTCATGCAGGAACTCCCGACAATCTCATTGATGTTGAATAGTGGCGAAACGCCTGCGCTCTCAACCGACAACCGATCCGCCTCGGACCTTCCGTATCAGACTTGGCGCGGCTGGCCGGTCCATGCCGGCGCCGCCAGACCGGATATTGGTCCGGCCGGTCGCGGGCACATTCGGCCGGATTCCGACGATTGAAGATGCGGCATCTGATCTTGCCGTCTGGACGCTGATACTCGCCGGCGCGTCGCACGCGCCGCGCACTCGCCTGCGGATTGCGTCAGTGCAGCACGCGCGGCTGGTGACCAATGTGGAACAGCAGGCCTTCCGGCTGGGGCGTTGCATCGGCCGGTCGATCCTTGTTGTCGAGGCGGGCCGTGACCTGCAACGCGGTGCTGATGAACCGGCTGAGTGCGGCCATGCGTACCGGCGCCCGCACCAGGGCGATTACCGTCAGGCCGTCGAAATAGACGTCGTCGTTGACGGTCGGATCTTCAGACAGGACCACGATCATTGGCGGCTCGGGCAATTCGCGCACGGCATGACAAAAGGCAATGCCGTCGGGGCCATCGCTGCAAACCACGACCCGTGGCCGCAATTCGCGCACCATGTCCAATGCCGTATGATCGGATGAGCCGTAGGCCCGGACGTCGTCGGCTTCCAGCCACTGGAGCACGTCACGCGTCTTGAAGGCTTCGTCGGCGGCCACGACTACTGCGTTGTTGCGCATTCATTCCCCCGGACCTGCGGCTGGCTTTTTATCTAATGGTGCGCCAATGCCGCCTCAATCGACATTGAATCCGAACCGGACTATTCGCGCCCCGGTGGGTGCCGCGCGCTCCGGCGGTCGAATGTCCAAAAAAATGACCCGGTGAGGGACACCGGGTCAGGGGATGGGAATGCTCAGCGGGTAGTGAAGGGTCGCAATCTGAGCAGGCACACTATCGCCAAATGGTTGTGTTCGGACAACCGGAGTCGCGTCCGGAATGAACGGTTAGCGAATGCCCGGATGGCGCTTCGCGCGCCGCCGCGGTCCAGGTGGCGTGCGCAAGAAAAAGACCCGGCGCGGGGCGCCGGGTCAAGCGAGAGAGGAACCCAGTCGATGAGGGAGGTCATGAGCTGAGTGCCGACAGTATCGGCACGGGAAGGTTGCAGCACAATCGCCGACCGGTCCGCATTGGCGCGATGCAAGCGGCGGCAGGAGCCGGCGTGGCATCTTGCCGGCGGCGGCTGTCATTGCCGGCCGGCAAACCATGCTAGTGTCCGCCGCCCCAAGAAACGCCGAAAGGAGACGCACGATGGCCGCCACCAGCAAACCACCCTTCAGGGCCGATCACGTTGGCAGCTTGCTGCGGCCCCCGGAACTCCTGCGGGCGCGCGATGCGCGCATGACCGGCAGCATTACCGCCGAGGAATTGCGTGCCGTCGAGGACAAGGCGATCCGCGACGCGGTGAAGATGCAGGAAGACATCGGCCTGCAGGCGGTAACCGACGGCGAATTCCGTCGCGCCTCGTGGCACATGGACTATCTCTACCAGGTCGGCGGCGTCACCAAGACGCAGGACAACCTCAAGGTCCAGTTCCGCAACGAGCAGGGCGTCATCGAGTTCACGCCGGCGGCGTTGCGGGTTACCGCCAGGTTGAAGCTGGAGAAATGCATCTTCGGCGACGACTTCGCGTTTCTGAAATCCGTTGCCAAGGCGACGCCCAAGCTGACCATCCCATCGCCCAGCATGATGCACTATCGGGGTGGCCGCGCCGCCATCGACGCGGCGATCTACCCGGAAATGGAGGCCTTCTGGAGCGACCTCGGCAAGGTCTACGCCGCGGAGCTGGCGGCGCTGGCCAAGCTCGGCTGCACCTACCTGCAGCTCGACGATACCAGCCTGGCGTACCTCAACGATCCGGCACAGCGTGCGCATATCACCGAACTGGGCGGCGACGGCGAGCAACAGCATCTCACCTACATCCGCCTGATCAACGCGGCGCTTGCCGACAAGCCGGCCGGCGTGACGGTGTGCACCCACATGTGTCGCGGCAATTTCCGCTCGTCCTGGGTCGCATCGGGCGGCTATGACCATGTTGCCGAGGCGTTGTTCGGCCAACTCGCCGTCGACGGATTCTTCCTGGAGTACGACGACGCGCGTTCGGGCGGATTTGCGCCGCTGCGCTTTGTGCCCAAGGGCAAGATGGTGGTGCTGGGACTGGTGACCACCAAGAAAGGCGCGCTGGAGAAGAAGGACGACCTCAAGCGGCGTATCGAGGAGGCGTCAAAGTACGTGCCGCTGGAGCAAATCTGCCTCAGCCCGCAATGCGGCTTCTCCTCGACGGTCGACGGCAATGCGCTGACCCTCGACGAGCAGATCGCGAAGCTGCGCCTGATCGTCGATACGGCACGCGAGGTCTGGGGCTAGGCCGCGCCTTCAGGTCGCCGCGGCGATGGCCGCGACGCGCGCCAGCGCCTCGGCGGACAGCGGACCTTTGGCGACGGCGCGGGCCGCGACCTCGAGTTCGTCCAGGGTCGACGTGCCCACCAGCATGGTGGTGACCGCCGGATGCGCGATCACGAAGCGCAGCGCCGCCTCGATCAGGCTGCCGGCGTGGCCCTCGCGCAGCAGCGCTTCGAAGCGCCGTGCGCGCTGCACGTCGGCAGCGTAGGTTGGCGCCGAACCGATCGGCTCGACACTCGGCATGGCGATGGGATGTCGCGCCTCGCTGCCGCTGAGCGCGCCGGCAGCGAGCGCCCGGATGCCGATCACGCCCATGTCGGCCTGCCGCGTATGGTCCAGCAGTCGGCCGTAGTCCTGGCCCGGCATGCCGTCGGGCGGCGCGCTGCCGGCCGTCGGGTTGAGCATGTTGTAGACGACCTGTGCGGTCTCGAAGGCGCGCGAATCGATCACCTTGTGCAATGCCGCCGTCTCGCCCACGGCGGTAATGCCGATGAACCGCGTCTTGCCCTGCTGGCGCAGGCGCTCGAAGGCGTCACGGACCTCGTTGAGGACGATGTCTGGGCTCAGCGTGCCGTCGCCGCCGGCGGCCGTGATCGGGTTGTGGAGCTGGAAAAGATCGACATGGTCGCGGGCCAGGCGGCGAAGGCTGTCCTCGAGGGACGTGGCCACTGCCGCGGCGATGCCGGCCGGTCCGACCGCACGCAGCCGCACCTTGGTGCCGATCACCACGTCGGGCCGCAGCGCCGCCAGCACGCGCCCGAGATTGCGTTCGGACGCGCCGTCACCGTAGGACGCCGCCGTGTCGATGTAGTTGATGCCCAGTTCGACCGCGCGGGCGATGGCGCGTTCCTGGTCCGCCGGGTCGCCCCGCACCATCAGGCCACCGACCGCGCCGGCGCCATAGCCGAACACCGACGTATTGAGCTCCGTCCGTCCGAGTCTGCGCCGTTCCATCGCTTCCTCCCGACCGCACCGCGACGGCGGTCGGCGGTCCTCGACCTAGTAGGTCGTGTCTGTCGTCTGCTTGAGCACGAGCCGGAACGTGATGCGGTTATCCGGCTTGATCTCCTTGTCGGTGAAATACCGCCGCGAAACCCGGATGCCGGCCAGGAAACACTCGTCCTCGTATTCCAGGCGGGTCTGGATTTCGCGCGTCGCGCCGCGATCGAGGTCGCGCGAGCCCCAGGCCGAGAACATCCAGTTCTCGTGCGGCCGGGCGACGAAGCCGAGGCGGCCCTCGGACCGATTGCCCAGCGAGGTGCTCGTCTCGAGATTGTCGCGCACCAGGATGTAGCCGAGGAAAGCGCGGAAGGCGCGCGGGCCGGCACTGGCGAGCGCGTCGACCTGGCGGACACGGGTGAAGTGGTCCTTGTCGACGCGCAGCCGGCTGAGCACGTCCCAGTAGCGTCCCGGATTGATCGACAGCGCGGCGATCGGGTCCGACAGGCCGGACCGCAGGCCGCTGCCGCTGGGAAACGCGAGATCGCGCTGCAGGCGGAAGCTCTGTCCGACGAACAGCCAGCTTGAGCCGCCATTGGCACTGTTCAGGCCGAGTTTCAGGCCGTAGTTCAGTCGCTGGCCGCCTTCGAGACGGTCGTCGCCGGTCGAGCGGTTGGGCGTGAAGAGGTTGGTCTCGTCGAACACCTGGTCGATGGCGTCCTCGTTGGGAATGCGCCACTGGCGACCGATTCTCGGGGCCGCGACAAAGCCGAGGCGCGGCTCGAGGGTGAGGTACGACCGCTCGCCGGTCTTGCGGATCAGGGGATAGCGCCAGTCCGCCGAGATCTGCGGGAAGATGCGTGCCCGGGTGCCGTTGAAACGGTTGGCGGCATTCTCCGGATCGATCGCGTCCTTGATGTCGTAGACATCGCCGCGCACCGTCGCGAGGACATTGAAGATGTGCCCGTCGCGCGTGATGTGGGTGTAGTCGTAGCCGACCCGCATCATGAGGCGGGCGCTTTCGGCGCCGTCGTCGCGAAACAGGTAACGCAGACCGGTATCGACCAGGAAATGGCCACCGAACGACGTCTGCTCGCCGATGTAACTGTAGCTGGCCAGGGGCACGACATAGGGGGTCTGGCGCTGCGACACCGTCGACCGCATCTCCTGGAAGCCGTAGGCGAAGATCGAGCCGTAGCTGCGCCGGTTGAAGGTTTCGACCCAGGCCTTACTGGTCAGGAACGTGCTGTTGTCGATGTCGTAGAAGCGCAGATAGGTCTTGTCGCTGGCGCGCTGGATCTGCAGCCCCGTCCGCCAATCCTCGTCGAGGTTGAAACGTGCCGTCCCGAAAAAGTGGCCGCGCAGGTCTGGTCCATCGCGATCGTGAAACCAGTCGCGCGTCGCCGACGTCCTGAACTGGAACTCGCCCTGGTCGTAGCGCTTGCGCACCTCCGCCGACATGTGCAACCCGCGGCGCGACAGAAAGCGCGGGTAGAGCGTCATGTCGGCGCTGTCGTCGATCACGGCGTAGTAGGGCAGGGTAATGCCGTAGCCCAGGTCTTTCGAGCTCTCGAACACCGGCGCGAGAATGCCCGAACGGCGTTTCACGCTGGGATCTGGATGCGAGAAATACGGAGTCCATGCCACCGGGATGCCGAAGAATTCCAGGGTGGCGTCGTAGAAGTAGATGTCCTTCTGTTCCTTGTCGTGGACGATTCGCGCCGCCTTCAGCTGCCACAGCGGCGCGCGCAACGGATCCTTCTCGCAGGCGTCGCAGGGCGAGTAGACGGCCTTGCGGACCTCGGTGCGCTTGCCTTCCGTGAATTGCCCCGAGTTGGCCGCCAGCCGGGCATCGTTGGCCAGGCGCAGGCGGATGTCGCGGGCGGCGCCCTCCTTGAGGTCGCCTGTGATTTGCATCTGCTCCGCGAACACGACCTCACCGGTGGGCTCGACGACGCGCACGTTGCCCATGGCGGTCATGACGTCGCGCTTGCGGTCGTAGACGACCCGGTCGGCCAGCAGGATACGATCGTTCTGCGAGATCTCGACGTTGCCGGTGGCGGTCACGACATCGGCGTCGTGATCGTAGATGATCTCTTTGGCCTGCAGCAGGACGGGCTGGTCGCGGCTAGGCTTTTCCCGCGGCGGCACGATCGGCTGCCGGCGCGACCGGTCCGGGTCGGTCCGATCCGGCTTGCTGTCGATGGTTTGTCCCCAGGCCGGCGCCAGCGCCAACGGTGCCAGGGTGGCCAGCAGGAGCGCCGCCAGACGCAGACGGGTCACAATGGCGCACCCGCCTGAAGCGGCGCCAGCAGTGTCGGGGATCGTCGTGAAAGCCCGATTCCGCGGGCCCCATGGTCGATCCGATCTCCCCCTATCACGCCTGCCCCCGCCCAGCCAAAACAGAGTCTGTGGCAAGGCATCATAGGAAGGCGCCGTGGCCAAGTCATCCCTGGATTGGGCTCGTCGACCCCGGACGCGAGCCTGTCAGTCGGCGGTCCGGGAGGTGGCGCTGGCCTGGCCGGGTGAGGCTGACGGCACGGCCGCGGCGACGCCAAGGCTGTGGCGGCGCGGACCCAGGCCGTAGAGGCCGACAAGCAGGGCCGGCAGCGCGCCGATCAGAAAGCCGGCCCGGTAGCTGCCGGTCAGGGCCAGCGTGGCGCTGAACAGCAGCGGCAGCACCAGCGACCCGGCGTCGCCAAAGGCCAGGACGGCACCGGTGGTGCTGCCGATCCGTCCGGCCGGCGACAGCCGCGCCACCTCGGCCAGCAACACGCCGTGCCAGCTCACGCCGGTGGCGCTCAATGCCGCTGCCGCCAAGACAATCGCCCATGTCGGGTGGTCCGCCTCGAGGGCCACCGTCAGGGCCGTCGCGGCCGCCATGGAGATGCCCAGCGCCGACAACAGGATGCCCGGTGGCACCAGCCGCGAGGCGACCCACCCCCAGCCGATGCGTGCCGGCACGGCGACCGCGATGGCGATCGAGAACACGAGGCCGGCGCCGGCGAGGTCGCGACCGAGTCCCTGGACGAGATAGAGGGCAAAGAAGCCGGTGAACAGAGCCTGCAGCCCCACGAAACTGAACATCGTGAAACACAGCAACCGCAACGCCGGCGTGCGCAGCACGGAAACCACGTTTTGACGGATGTCGGCGGGCGACAATCGCTGGGCCGGGTTTCGATCGGCGTCGAAACGGCTGCGCAACGGTTGCAGCGCGAGCGCCGTGCTGGCGCACGCTGCGCCAAAGCATATCAGCGTCAGCTGCCAGCCGATTGCGTCCACCAGTGTCGGGGCCAGCACGCCGGCGAGCATCAACCCGGCAGGAACGCCGGTCTGCTTGATGGAGAATACCAGCGGCGCCAGATGCGGCGGCGAGTAGCGTCCCAGCAGGTGCGAGCTCGATGGCGTCGACACCGCCTGGCCGAGACCGCCCATTAGCGCACCCGGCACGAATGCCGCGACAAGGCCACTGCCACAGGTGGCGAGGCCGCCACCCAGCAGCAACATCCCGGCCTGCGTCATCCTGAGCGCGCCATAGCGCAGGATGAAACCGCCGCATCCCAGGGTCGAGATGAAGCCGGCAGTGGAACCTATGCTGAGATAGACACCGACCAGCGCGGGACTGATGTCCAGATCGGCGATGATCGCGGCCGCGATCAGCGGCACGACGGAGCGTCCCAGTGTCGCGAACGTCTGCTGCGAGAACATGGCGACGAGCGCGATGGTCAGAACGGAAATGCGACGCTCCAGCGCAAGGCGATGACGAAGCGCCGGGCCGTTGTCCGGTGTCGTGCGGCCCGACATCTTCTAGCCTGACACTTCAATCGCGCCGGCCGATACCCTCGGCAATGCAATTCTGCAATGAGGCGCTGCCGGGCGCCGGCATCGATCGCCGTGCTCCCGGCATGGTGATACGCGCTCTATGCGTTCGCGAAGGGGCGGATCACTGTTTCGCCGAAGCGCTGCAGGCCCTCCTCGAGGTTCGGCATGAAGGCCCGCAACGGCAGCGCCACTCGCCCGACACCGCGCTTGATCCGCTCCTCGACGGCGGCGCGCGGATCGATGCCGGAGTCCGGCAGGGCGCCGGGGCAACCGGTGATCAGCTCCACGGCCTTCGGGTCGCGGCCCGCCGCCTCGGCGGTACGGCGGACCACGTCGAGCAGCGGCATGACATCGACCTGCGCGCCGATCGACGGAAAGAAGCCGTCGCCCAGTCGGCCGGCGCGCTTGGCGGCCGCTTCGGAATGGCCGCCGACGACGATCGGCACGCTGCCGCGCAGCGGCTTGGGATTGCAGCTGACGCCGCTGAAGTTGACGAACTCGCCGGCGAAGCTGGCATCGTCGCCGGCCCACAGCGCGCGCATGGCCGCGACGTATTCATCGGTACGCTTGCCGCGCCGCTCGAAGGGCACGCCGAGCGCGGCGAATTCCTCCTTGAGCCAGCCCACGCCGATACCGAGTTCGATGCGCCCGCCGCTCATGTAGTCGAGGGTCGCCACCTCCTTGGCCAGCACCAGCGGGTTGCGCTGCGGCAGGATCACGACCGCGGTCATCAGGCGCAAACGGGTCGTCACCGCCGCGACATAGGCCATCCAGATCAGCGGATCGGGCATGCGCGTCGACGGATTGCCGGGCAGCCGGCCAGTGGGTCCGTAGGGATAGACCGAGCTGTAGTTGGTCGGCCACACGACATGCTCGACGGTGAAGATCGAATCGAAGCCGGCGGCTTCGGCCAGCTGTGCCACACGCTTGGCATCTTCCGGAGCCGGAAACGTGTTGTTGCCAAAATGAAGCGCGAATTTCATGGCCGTTGCCCCTCCCCGGCGGATCTTTCAAACGTGGCCGCGCCGGACATGCAGCGCCGCAAGCCGCCAGCGCATCGCATCTGGTGTGGCCGGTCAAGAACCCGGGCACATGTCTGGCGCGCGGCAGAGTTGAGCGCAGCGCCGACGTCGCCGGGCCGGGCGTGCGCTTGGCGCAGTCCCGTGTGCATGCGACAGTCGCCGGCCGGCACGCGCGGGTCGGCGTTGGTGGGAGAGCCTGCATGTATGCGCCGCCGAAACCTGTAGCCGCCACACTCTTCACGCGCCTGCCGGATAGTTTCCGCCGGCCGCGGCGTACGGCGTGGGGCGACGCCAATGCCGCCGGCGCCGAGCTCGACAGTTTCCTGGAGGGGCCGAGCTTCGACCGGGCGGGCAATCTCTACGTCACCGATATTCCGTTCGGCCGGGTGTTCCGCATCTCGCCGGCCGGCGACTGGACGCTGGTGACGGAATACGACGGCTGGCCCAACGGCCTGAAGATCCACCGCGACGGGCGCATCTTCATCACCGACTACAAGCGTGGCATCGTGCAGCTCGATCCGGCCAGCGGCAAGGTCACACCACTGATCGAGACGGTCAACTCGGAGAGCTTCAAGGGCGTCAACGACCTGTTCTTCGCGGCTAGTGGCGATCTCTATTTCACCGACCAGGGCCAGACCGGCCTGCACGATCCGACGGGCCGCGTCTATCGCTACAGTGTCGACGCTCGGCTCGAACGGCTGATCGACACCGTGCCCAGTCCGAACGGGCTGGTGATGAACCTGCACGAGACGGTGCTGTATGTCGGCGTCACGCGCGGCAATGCCGTGTGGCGGCTGCCGCTGATGGCCGGCGGCGTGGTGAGCAAGGTGGGATTGTTCATCCAGATGAGTGGCGGTCACGCCGGCCCGGACGGCATGGCGCTCGACGCCGAGGGGGGTCTCGCGGTGGCGCATCCCAGCACGTCCGTCTGGCGATTCGATTCGCTGGGCCGCCCGACCCACGTGCTCGATGCCGGCGACGACATCTTCTGCACCAACGTCGCCTATGGCGGTGCCGACGGTCGTTCGCTGTTCGCCGTCGTCTCGCGTCGCAGCCGCAAGATCGAGGGCGGCGTCATCTTGCGGGCCGACATGCCGGTGGCCGGCAAGCCGATGTTCTCGCACGGCTGAGCCAACCGCGCGGCGGCCGACCTGCTGTCGCATTCCGGTGCGTCAGTCGAAGGCGAGGTCCCAGCCGATCCAGGCGCAGAGCGCCCGGCCCATCACCAAGTCCAGGTCGCGGC
>JAHCJT010000101.1 GCA_026126245.1 Alphaproteobacteria bacterium | reverse complement strand
CTCTATGCCGATGTGGCACACCTGACCAACGACAGCGTCGAGTTCTGCCAACGCATGCTGCGCGAGGCCGGCGTGGCGGCGACGCCGGGCGTCGACTTCGACCCGCAACGTGGCCACCGCACCTTGCGTTTCTCCTTCGCGGGATCGACCGCCGACATGGAGGAGGCGGTGCGCCGGCTGGAAGCGTGGAAAAGGTGAGAATCATGAGCTGGCGCGTGGGTCTGGCAGGCGCCGCGTTCCTTGCCATGGCCTTCGGTGCGGCGGCCCAGACCGGACCCGGGTTCGATTGCGCTAAGGCAACGACGGCGGTCGAGAAGGCGATCTGCGGCGATGCGGAGGCTGCGGCGGCCGATCGCAAGATGGCCGACGCCTACGCACGCCTGTTGGCGTCGCTGACGCTTCCGGCGGCGCGCAGTCATTTGCAGCGCGACCAAACCGCCTGGCTTTCCGACCGGCAGCGCGCGTGTGCGCCCGCGCGCGAGAAAGCGCGTGACGTCATGACCTGCCTGCGCGAGCTGACTGCGGCCCGTGCCGAACATCTGGTGGGCCTGCCGGGCGGCGAGGACTACCCGTTCGTCGGCGAGCGTCGCCTCATCGAGCGTGGCCGGCGGGGCGGCGTCGCCTACGACATCGCCGTCAGCTATGCGGTCTTTGAGTTGCCCGGCGTCGATTTCGCGCAGCCGAACGCCGCGATCCGTGACTGGGTCGACAAGAACGCGGCCTACGCCCGTCCGCCGACCGATGCGACCGGCGGCGGGCCGGATATCGGTTGGTATCTGGAAGGCGGGCACGACGTTCTCGTGGCCACCCGTGGTCTGGTCACGGTGGCGGCGTACTGGTCGATCTACAGTGGCGGCGCACACCCGAACCACGGCCGCACGGCCTGGCAGGTCGATGTCGTGCGCGGTCGCCTGCTCAGCCTCGAGGATTTGTTCGAGCCGTCGTCGGGCTGGCCGGATGCGATCACCGCGCTGGTGCGCGCCGACCTGAAGAAACAGTTCGAGGAGCGACCCGGCAACGACGAGGCGCTGGAACCGGCCGCGCTGCGCAAGGCGGTGATCGAGACGCGCCGGTGGATCTTCGCGAAGGACAAGGTAACGCTGACGTTCGATCCCTACGAGGTCGGCCCCTATGCTGCCGGCCCGTATGAGGTCGACCTGAGCTACGCCCAACTGGCGCGCTATCTCCGCAAGGCAGGCCCGCTGGCGGGCAAGGCGCGATAGGCGTCGGCGCGGCTCAGGGCGGCAGCGTGGGCGACCGTGGCCGCTCGAAGAAATGCCCTTCGAAGCCGGCTGCGTCCCGCTCGTAGGCCGAGGTCTGGCTCGAGTAGCTGAGCGCCTTGGCCCTGTCCTGATAGTAGGCAGCAAGCGGGTTGAATCGGGCGCGCACCTGGGACAACGCTTTGGTGAAGCCGGGGTTCTCTTTGCAGAAGCGGTCGACGTAACGGAACGTCATGGCGCTGCTGGCGAAGAACTTGAACGATCCCGTCAGTTCCGGCGCCAGCGGCTTGATGCCGCGATGGTCGCCCAGCAGGGCGTGGGGATTGCCGCGCTCCGACACGTAGATGTCCTCGCACAGCACGGCGATGAATTCTTCGAAATTATCGTAGCGGTACAGGCCGCCGGACATCACGACACCCTTGTAGTCGCGCCGCTTGCTTTGCGAGATGTCTCGCAGCGCGTGCACCAGCTCGTGGAAGAAGATCGACTCGCCCCAGCCGCGTCCCGGCAGATGGGTACACGTTCCGCCGACGCGGAATTTGTCCGGCGAATAGCGCACCGTGGGCATCACGATGCCGGAGTTCTGATCATAGTCCGGGACGACGTCGGCGCCGCAGATGTCGCTATCGAGATAGGGGATAATGGTGACGACGTACCCGTGATATCGGATCGACGACAGCAGCGCCTTGCCGGACGCCGACAGGTAGATCTTGTAGAGAGCGCTGCGGACGCCCGGCACGTAGGTCTTGGCCGCGTCCTTCTCCAGGCCTTCCGGCACAATCTTTAGCTTGAATGCGTCTTCAAACATGGTTTTTGCCTCCCTCGGTCCCTGGCAGGCATATGCGATTGACAGGGATCCGGAAGTGCCGATCCCAGTGTCGCCAAGGGTAGGCCGTGGCGCGGTACACTCCCAATAAAATGCGCTGATACGCCTATGAGGTGCACTTTTGTCGCGCCGCGCATGGCGTGAACCGAGGCCGCCGCCGGTCAACCGGCGGAGGACCAACACGGTCCACAAAACGCTCAATGCAAATTGCGACGGTCGCGCTTCGGGATCGCGGGCTGAATAGGCCGATCCTTGGGTGGCGGCGCTACGGCCGATTGGTGGTGCGCGATCTTCCAGGCGTCGCCTTCGCGCACGTAGATGTTGGTCGCCACCAGATGTGCATTGGGCAGCACCTCGCGGCAGATCACCATGCCCATCCGGCCCCGCGCCACGATGCAATCCTCGACGATCCGCACCTCTCGCGGCGAGGCGGCGTTGCGCAGAATTGCCCGCCAGCTCGCCAGGATCGCGGCCCGGTCGAACAGCGGCGGTTGGCCGGGATGCAGGCAGGCGACCGGGCAGTTGCTGGCCCACAGTTCTTCCATTGCCGCCGCGTCGCGCCGCACGAAGGCGCGGTAGAAGGCGCGGTTCGCCTCGACGACGCCCTCACGGTCCTCATCGTCGAGGCCGGCCATCATCGACATGAAGCGCGGGGCACGTCCTCGCATGTCGCTGCCGCTCCCGTTGCAGGTCGTGGTGCTCAGCGGTTCTTGAACACCGGCTTGCGTTTCTCGACGAAGGCGTTGACCGCCTCCTTGTGGTCTTCGCTCTGGTGGGCGATGGCCTGCATCGAGGCCGACATGTCGAGCAGGGTCTGCAGCTCGCTGCGCTCGCCCTCGCGCAGCAAGCGCTTGGCCATGCGCAGGCCGAAGGCCGGGTTGGCGGCAATGCGGCCCGCCAGTGCCCGGGCCTCATCCATCAGCTTGTCGTCGTCGACGACCTTGGAAACCAGGCCCATCTGCAAGGCCTGCTCGGCGTCGAACTGCTCGCCGGTGAAGGCCATGAGGCGGGCGTTGGATGCGCCGACGATGCGCGGCAGGAACCACGCGCCACCGTCGCCCGGGATGATGCCGAGCTTCACGAAACTCTCGGCGAAACGCGCCCGCCGGCCTGCGATGCGGATGTCGCACATGCAGGCCAGGTCGCAGCCGGCGCCGATGGCATGCCCGTTGACGGCCGCGATGATCGGGACCTCCAGCTCGTACATCGCCAGCGGAATGCGCTGGATGCCGCGCAGGTAGCCGACCCGCACGTTGTACACGCCGCCGGCGAACATGCCGTCGTGGCGTTGCATCTTCTTGACGTTGCCGCCCGAGCTGAAGGCGGTGCCGGCGCCGGTCAGGATCACGCAGCGCACGTCGTCATCGGCGTTGATCCGGCCGAGTGCGTCGACAAGGCCGGTGATCATGGCCTCGTCCGAGATGGCATTCCGCACCTCGGGATCGTTCAGCGTCAGGGTGACGATGTTGTCGGCCTTTTCGTACAGCAGTTTGTCGCTCATGCGCGGGTCCTTGGGCGGCGGGTTCGGCGTTTACATTGGCAGTGCGCTGTCTAGGATTAATCGACGGCGGCCGGCTTTCCAACGCGAGATTGGAGCGGGCAGCCCTGCGCGCCCTGTCAGAGGAAGCCCAAGATGTCTATGCCGGCGCTCGAATTTCCACCCTTCCGGCTGCCGCCCGACGCCGAGGCGCTGCGCGTCGAGGTGCGCGCCTTCCTGAAGGAGGTGCTGCCGACGCTGAGCGGCGGCGCGCGGTTCAAGAGCTGGAACAGCCGCTCGCCGGAGTTCAGCCGCCAGCTCGGCGCCCGGGGATGGATCGGCATCACCTGGCCGAAAAAATACGGCGGCGCGGAAAAGAGCTTCCTGCACCGCTACGTGATCACCGAGGAACTGCTGGCCAACGGCGCACCGGCCGGTTCGCACTGGGTGGCCGATCGACAGAGCGGGCCCAACATCCTGCGCTACGGCACCGATGAGATGCGGCAGTCGATCCTGCCCCGCATCGTCAAGGGCGAGTGCTACTTCGCCATCGGCATGAGCGAGCCCGACTCGGGCTCCGACCTTGCCTCGGTGCGGACCCGCGCCGACAAGGTCGACGGCGGCTGGCTGGTCAATGGCACCAAGATCTGGACCAGCGGTGCGCATCGCTCGCACTACGTGATCGCGCTGCTGCGGACGTCCGGCAGCCGCGAGGACCGGCACCGCGGGCTCAGCCAGCTGGTGATCGACATGGCGTCACCCGGCATCACCACGCGGCCGATCATCAACCTCAACGGCAAGCACGACTGGAACGAGGTCGTCTTCCGCGACTGCTTCGTGCCGGACTCGATGCTGCTGGGCAACGAAGGCGACGGCTGGATGCAGGTTACCTCCGAGCTGGCCTACGAGCGCAGCGGACCTGAGCGTTTCCTGACCAATGTGCACGTGCTCAAGGAGCTGGTGAAACTGGTCGGCCGGCAGCCGGGACGGCGTGCCCAGGAGACGGTGGGCAAGCTGGCGGCCCGGCTGTGGAGCCTGCGGCAGATGTCGCTGTCGGTGGCGGGCATGCTGGAAGCCGGCAAGTCGCCACTGGCGGAGGGCGCCGCGACGAAGGATCTCGGCACCCACTTCCAGCAGGATCTGCCCGAGGTGGCGCGCGTGCTGGCCGAGTCCGATGCGGCCGACGCCGACGACATCGCCGATTTTCTCGACATGTGCCAGATGGCGACGCTGGAGGCCCCGGCGTACTCGATCCAGGGCGGCACCACCCAGATCCTGCGCGGCATCATCGCCCGCGGTCTCGGGTTGCGCTGAGGGCGACCGGATGACGACGGAAAAGGACATGGAAAGCGACACGCGGCAGATGTTCGTTGAGACGGCGGCGCGACTGTTCGCGGCCGAAGCGACGCGCGAAGTCATCAACGGCTTCGAGAAGGGTACGTGGCCGGCCGCCCTGTGGCGGCAGGTCGAGGAAGCCGGTCTGCCGTGGGCCGCGGTGCCGGAAGAGGCCGGCGGCGCCGGCGGCACGATCGGCGATCTGATGGCGGTACTGCGCGAGGCAGGACGGCACGCCGTGCCGCTGCCGCTGGCCGAGACCGGCATCGGCGCGATGATCGCCGCGCAGGCCGGCCTGACACCGCCACCCGGGCCGCTGGCACTGGTGATCGGCGACGCCGGCGCGCCGTTGCGGATCGGCGGCGGCAAGGTGACGGGCGCAGCGTCGCGCGTCGCGTTCGCGTCGGTGGCTGACAACATCGTGGCCGTCGCACCCGGCGAAGCGGGCACGGCGATTGCCGTGGTGCCGCGCGCGGCCGTGAAGATCGAGGCCAAGCAGGGCCAGTCGGGCGAACCCTACGACGACCTGCGCTTCGACGGCGCGACCGCCAGCGCGACGGCGCCGCTGTCGATCTCGCCGGATCGCGTCCTGGAACTGGCGGCGCTGGCCCGGACCAACCAGATGAGCGGCGCCGCCGATCGTGTGCTGGCGATCACCACTCAGTATTCCAAGGAGCGCGTTCAGTTCGGCCGGTCGATCAGCACCTTCCAGGCGATCCAGCATCTGCTGGCGGAACTGGCTACATACGTCGCGGCGGTCGCCGCCGCCGCGCGCACCGCGGCACGCGACGCGGAAGAGGGCGACGGTTCGTTCGCCATCATGGCGGCCAAGACGCAGGCCGGTGAGGCGGCGCACAAGATCTGCGCCATGGCGCATCAGTCGATGGGCGCCATGGGCTTCACCTACGAGCACATCCTGCACCACTACACGCGCCGCCTGTGGATCTGGCGCCGTGACTACGGCAGCGAATCGTACTGGGGCGCAAAGCTCGGTCGTGCCCTCGCTGAGGCCGGCCCGGACGCGCTGTGGCCATCGCTGACGGCGAGCAGGCTCGCGACCTGAAACGTCTCGCCCCGGAGCAACAGACGAAACCAAACGGCTCGATTGCGCAGTCGTTCCGAAACAAGGTGTCCCTAGGTTCTCGCCATCGACGCACGGCGCTCGCCGTCTCGCGATCTTGGGAGAGAGCTATGGATGACATCGACCACAAGCTGGATCTCGTCGGCATGGCGCAGCCGTCGCCGACCACATGCTGGCTGGCCTCTTACAAGATTCTGCTCAAGAAATTCGGCAAGCCCTACGACGACGACTCGATCAAGGCCAAGCTGAAGTTGGTTGCCCTGGACTTCGAGGATGCCAAGGCCAACGGCCTTGACGGCAAGGACTGGGCCAGGGCGGCGTTCGCCATGGGCTTCGCGCCCATGATTCCGCTCCAGTACAAGCTGGACGGCGGCGCGTTCGACCGGGCCTTCGGCAGAACGACGGGTCAGAAGGCCTTTCTCGAGCTGCTCGCCAAGGCGCCGCTGTGGATCGGCCGATATGTCGACAAGGACACGTCGCACGCCATCATCGCGCGCGGCTTCGACAGCTGGGACAACAAGGTCGTCTGGGTCAATCCGCAGAACCATGCCGGCGGCAAGGACGCGTGGGAGACCCGCAGCAAGCTTGATAACTTCATCGGGATGATCGGCCACCACCTCGGCGCGGTGCAATTGCGCGCCGCCTGACTCGGCGTGGCCCGAGGCAATGCGCCGACGCGCTCGGGCGGTCGTGCACAGGCACAACCGCCTCGATCGATCGGCCCTGCTTCAGCTCGTGAGTCGCGACCACCAGCCGCGTCGGGGCTTCTCCGGCGGCGCCTCGACAGCGATCGCGGGAATGGCCGGCGCCGGGGGTTCGGGCGGCGCGACTGAGGCCGCGTCGGGTTGCAATGGCGGCGCGGCGGCCACCGGCGGCTCGTCGCGCGCGACGTGCGCCGTGATCACGGCGACGGGCTCGGACTCGGGCCGGACGATGGGCAGGTCCGGTGCGAGGAGGGGTGTCGGCGCCGGTTCCGGCGTCGGCGCAGCTGCGGCCGGGCCTTCGGCACCGTCGATCTCCGCAGGCTCGCCGGCGGCTTCCTCGCCGGGGCCTTCCTGGTCCCGCCGTCGGCCTCGACCGCCGCGGCGACCACGTCGACGGCGGCGGTGCGCGTCCTGGTCGTCTGCCGCCAGAGGTTCGCCCTCGCTCTCTTCCTGATCGGCGCCGGCGATTTCGTCAGTTGCCTCGATCACGCCGGCGTCGGTTTCGCCGGCTTCTGCCGGACCTGTGTCCTCCGGCGCGCCGTTCGGCCCGGCTTCCGCCTCGCCCTCGTCGCGACGCCGACGGCGGCGGCGGCGGCGGCGGCGGCGTCCGTCTTCGCCGCCGTCGTCGTTGATCGCGCCGTCAGTCACGACCGCGGTCAGGGCTTCCTCGGCCTCGACCGCGTCATCGAACTCTTCGTACTGCGCCGATGCCGTCTGGCGGGCGGCCGATTCGACGGCCGACCGCGGCCGCGTACGCTCGATGTCGAAATGCGGCGGGATCAGATCGTCGTCGCCGGCAATGATCACATGGAAGCCGTAGCGCTGCTCGGCATCGGCGATGTTGATGCGCTTGTGGTTCAGCAGGTACAGCGCCACCGCGACCGGCACCTTGACCACGATCTCGCCGGCGCGACGGCGGGCGCCCTCTTCCTCGATGCCACGCAGGACGTGCAGGGCGGTCGATTCGACGGAACGAACGCGGCCGGTGCCCTCGCAGTGCGGGCAGACTTCCGTGACGTTCTCGAGCAGGCTGGGACGCAGGCGCTGGCGCGACAGCTCGAGCAGCCCGAAGGGGCTGATGCGGCCGATCTGGATGCGCGCCCGGTCTGACCGCATCGCCTCCTTCAGGCGGCGCTCGACCTGGTTCTGGTGCTTCGTCTCCTCCATGTCGATGAAGTCGATGACCACCAGCCCGGCGAGATCGCGCAGGCGCACCTGGCGGGCGATCTCCTCGGCCGCCTCGAGATTGGTCCGCAGCGCCGTTTCCTCGATGTTGCGTTCCTTGGTGGCGCGGCCGGAGTTGACGTCGATCGCGACCAGCGCCTCGGTCGGATTGATGACCACGTAGGCGCCGCTGCGCAGCTGCACCACCGGCGAGTGCATGGCGTCGAGCTGGGCTTCGATCTGGTAGCGGTGGAAGAGGGGGATGCCATCGCGATACAGCTTCACGCGCGGCACATGCGAGGGGATCAGCTGGCGCATGAAGTCCTGGGCGTGCTCGAAACCCTGCTCGCCCTCGACCAGCACCTCTTCGATGTCGCTGTTGTAGAGATCGCGGATCGACCGCTTGATGATGTCGCCTTCCTCGTAGATCAGCGCCGGCGCCTTCGACTTGAACGTCAGCTCCCGGATGTTGTCCCAGAGGCGCATCAGGTAGTCGTAGTCGCGGCGGATTTCCGGTTTCGACCGCTCCAGCCCGGCGGTGCGCAGGATGACGCCCATGCCTGTCGGCACGTCCAGCTCGGCCAGCATCTCCTTCATGCGCTTGCGATCGCCGGCATTGGTGATCTTGCGCGAGATGCCGCCGCCGCGTCCGGCGTTGGGCATCAGCACGGCATAGCGACCGGCCAGCGACAGGTACGTCGTCAGCGCCGCGCCCTTGTTGCCGCGCTCCTCCTTGACGACCTGCACCAGCAGGATCTGCCGCCGCTTGATGACTTCTTGAATCTTGTACTGCCGCGGCGGCGGGCCGCGGCGCGGCCGGCGCTCGTAGTCGTCGCCGCCCAGCGTCTCGACCGGCACTTCGGGTTGGGGCGCCTCGGACAGGTCGACGCTGGCAGCGGCCTCCGGTGGCTCGCCGGCCGGCAGCGCGGCCGCTGCAGGTTCGGCCTCGCCATCGACCGGGCCTTCAGCAGGCGCCGCCGCCGGCTCGCTCGCGGCGGGGAAAGCCGCCTCGACCGGGCGGGCATCGCCGTTGCGGTCGGCCGATTCCGCCGGTGCTGCCTCGTCGGCCGTCGGACCGACAAGGCTATCCGTCGGGGCGCGCGCCTCGATCGGGTCCTGCCGCGCCGGCGCACTCGCGACGTCCGCGGGCGACGCCTCCGGCTCGGATTGAGCGAGGTCAGCTCCCGATGACGAGGCAGGCGTTACCGGTTCCGCGGCGACATCCTCGCCCGCGGGCGGAACGACCGGCGCTTCGCCGGCGGCCACGTCGACGGCAGCGGTCTCGAGCCGCTCGGCGACCAGCTGGGCGCGCTCCTCGCGGACGTCCTCGATATCGCTGCGGTCGATGCGGTCCTGGCGCTCGCCGTTGGACGGCTCATCGGCTTCGCGCTGCGCGCGCTGCGCCTGCTCGGCCAGCAGCTTTTCCCGATCGGCGATGGGGATCTGGTAGTAGTCGGGATGGATTTCCGAGAACGCCAGAAAGCCATGGCGGTTGCCGCCGTATTCGACGAACGCCGCCTGCAGCGATGGTTCGATGCGAACCACCTTGGCGAGGTAGATGTTGCCCTTGAGCTGTTTCTTGCTTGCCGTCTCGAAGTCGAACTCTTCAAGACGTGTTCCGTCGACCACAACGACCCGGGTTTCCTCCGGGTGCGTGGCGTCGACCAGCATACGCTTGGCCATTGCCAATAGACTCCGCGACGTCCGCGGGAACGCCTGTGCGAACCGGCAGGCGCGACGTTCGTCGCTCTGTCGCGAGGTCGGCAGCGCCGGCGTTCTTCCGTCGAACGGCGCCGATGGCGCCAGGACAGAGACGTAGTCGGCACCCCGTGGCGTCACATCCGCGCCGACCTCGGGGTTTCTTCAAGCCGCCGTCACCAAAATGCCCGACCCGGACTGCCCCGGGCGGTCGCATCGACCGCACCTGCCGCCCCTCGGCATGGTACCGAAAGGCAGAAAGTTGCAGGGCTGGAACCGGACACCGTCGGCGCCACCGCCTCCAAGGCGGCGTTGCCGAACGACGACGACTGTTCGCGGTTCGGACCATACGCCGGGTTGCAGGCTGCGACAACCTCAAGTTAGGGCACCTCCCTCTGTCTCTCGGCGTAACCTTAAGATTCCCCTTTAATTGCATGAAATATTTTCCTATTTGTATGACAGTAACGGGTTCAGCCCTCGCTTGAGCGATTGCTCAGTACAGACATGTCCAACCCGACCGGTCTTTTTCGCAGGCGCGCCGCCTGGCTCATGACGACCGCCCTGATCGGGGCGCTTGGCCTGTCGGCGGCGGGCGAGGCGGCCAATCCGGTCGGCAAACCCCGACGGCCGACGCGACGTGCGGCGCCGGTGCGCAAAGCTGCCCCGGCGCGGCCGAAACCGCGCATTGTGGTGATCGACCCCGGCCATGGCGGCCCCGACCCGGGCACCATCGGTCTGTCTGGCCACTACGAAAAGTTCGTGGCGATCAGCGCGGCGCGCGAGATGGCCCGCCAGCTGACGGCCACCGGCCGTTACAAGGCTGTCCTGACCCGCGGCGGCGACAGCTACGTGGCGCTGCGCGACCGGGTGGCCCGGGCGCGATCGGCCAAGGCCGAACTGTTCGTCTCGGTGCACGCCGACGCCCATCCCGACCACATGACCCGAGGTGCCAGCGTCTATACCCTGTCGGAAGCGGCCTCGGACCGCGAGGCGGCCGCGCTCGCGGCCAAGGAGAACAAGGCCGATATCGTGTCCGGCGTCGATTTTCGCGGCAAGGCGCCGGAGGTTACCAGCATCCTGATTGATCTCTCGCAGCGCGAGACCATCAACCAGTCTCGAACCTTTGCCGGCATGCTGCTTGAATCGTTGGGCAAAAAGGGAGTTGGGCTGCTGGCCCGCAGCCACCGCTATGCCGGTTTTGCCGTCCTGACGGCGCCCGATACGCCAGCCGTGCTGCTTGAAATGGGCTATCTGTCCAATCGTTACGACGAGCGCCTGCTGTTGCAGCGCAGCCACCAGCAACGCCTGGCGAGTGCCCTGGTGGAGGCCGCCGACAGGTTCTTTGCCAGCCGGCCGGCGACGCCCGCCAGCCCACCGCCGTCTCGCCCGGCCTCACCGGCAACGCCGGCGGCCCCGAAAAAGGCATAGTCGCGCGACATCTTGCCCGTCCCTCTATATGTACGGCCGGGATGCCAGACGGCCGGCGGACGGTCTAGAATGCTGACGGGGATAAGACGTGCGGCGAGATCCGTAGTGCTGGCAATGTTGAGATGGCTGCTGCGAGTCGGATTCGCAGGCTTGGTGCTCGCCGTCGCCGGGATGGGTGGCGTCTACTATTATTTCGCGCCCGGCCTGCCGGACCACAAGCAGCTGGTGGACTACCAGCCGGCAATGACCACGCGGCTCTATACCGGCGATGGTCGGCTGCTTGCCGAATACGCCAAGGAAAAGCGGGCGTTCGTACCGGTGGCCGAAATGCCTCGGCGGCTGATCAACGCCTTTGTCGCGGCCGAGGACCAGCGCTTCTTCTGGCATCCCGGCGTCGATCCGATCGGCGTCGGCCGCGCCATGATCGCCAATATCCAGCATGCCGCCCACGGGCGCCGTCTGGAGGGCGCGTCGAGCATCACCCAGCAGGTCGCCAAGAACTTCCTGGTCGGCAACGAGGCCTCGATCCGGCGCAAGATTCGCGAGGCGATCCTGGCCTTTCGCATCGAGGGCGCCTTCAGCAAGGATCGCATCCTCGAGCTCTATCTCAATGAAATCTATCTCGGCAGCGGCAACTACGGCGTGGCGGCGGCGGCGCTGAACTACTTCAACAAGTCGCTCGACGAGCTCAGCCTCTCGGAAATGGCCTACCTGGCGGCGCTGCCCAAGTCGCCCAACCGCTACAGCCTGACCCGCCACCCCAACGCGGCGCGCGACCGGCGGGACTATGTGCTCGGCCGCATGCACGAGGACGGCTACATCACGGACGCGGAAATGCGCGCCGCCAAGGCCGAGCGGCTGACCCCGCGCAAACGGGCCGAGCCGGAGTTCGCGCAGGCCGAGTTCTTCACCGAGGAAGTGCGCCGCAATCTGCTGGCGGCCTACGGGGAGAAAGGCGTCTACGAGGGCGGCCTGACAGTGCGCACGTCGGTCGACTTCGAGATCCAGCGTATCGCCGACGAGGCGCTGCGCGAAGGGCTGGTCGACTACGACCGCCGGCATGGCTGGCGCGGCGTCAAGGAGCGACTGGCGACGATCGACGACTGGCAGCACGACCTGGCGCGCCATCTCGAGAAGCAGCCGTTCACTGGGCTGAAGACGTGGCGGCCGGCCGTTGTGCTGGGCTACAGCAATGCCGGCGCCAGGATCGGGATGCTGGACGGCGAGGGACTGATCCCGTTCGCCGAAATGACCTGGACGGGCAAGCAGCGGCCGCTGGCCGCCGGCGATATCGTCGCGGTCGAGCCGCGGCCCAAGGCGGCGGGGACCTATGGCCTGCGCCAGATCCCCGACGTCGATGGCGCCGTGCTGGTGATGGACGTGCAGACCGGCCGCATTCTGGCGATGACCGGCGGCTGGAGTTATCAACGCAGCCAGTACAACCGCACCACCCAGGCGCAGCGTCAGCCCGGTTCGTCGTTCAAACCGTTCGTCTATCTCGCCGGCCTGCAGGCCGGCATGACGCCGGCGACCCTGCTGCTCGATGCGCCGCTGGAGATCAGCCCTGGCCCCGGACAGCCGGTCTGGCGGCCGCAGAACTACGGCGGCGCGGCGAGCGGCGGCCCGATGACGTTCCGCCGTGGCGTCGAGCTGTCGCGCAACCTGATGACCGTGCGCCTGGCACGCGCGATCGGCATGGAAAAGGTGGCGGCGGTCGCGCGCCAGTTCGGCGTGGTCGACGACCTCAAGCCGTATCTGCCGATGGCGCTGGGTGCCGGCGAGACTACCTTGCTGCGCATGACCATGGCCTACGCCATGCTGGCCAATGGCGCATTGCCGATCACGCCCAGCCTGATCGACCGCGTCCAGGACCGCGACGGCCACACGATTTTCCGCCACGACCCGCGGACCTGCATCGGCTGTGGCGGCGCCGGCGTCGGGCCGGGCCAGATGCCGAACGTCGTTGACCAGCGCAAGCCGTTCTTCGACCAGGCCTCGACCTATCAGATCATACACATCATGCAGGGCGTCACGGTGCGCGGCACGGCGGGGCGGCTGGCCCGGTTGGGCCGGCCGATCGCCGGCAAGACCGGCACCACCAACGATTCGCGCGACGTGTGGTTCATCGGCGCCACGCCCGAGCTGGTGATCGGCGTGTTCGTCGGCTACGACGATCCCAAGAGCCTGGGGCGCGAAACCGGCGGCTCGGTCGCCGTGCCGATCTTCGAGCGCGTGGCGCGCGAGGTCTTCAAGGACAAGGCGCCGACCCCGTTCCGCATCCCGCCCGGCCTGCGCCTGATGCGCGTCAATCCCGACGACGGCACGCCGGCGCCCGGCGACCCGTCGGCGATCTGGGAAGCCTTCAAGCCCGGCACCGAGCCGTCGCCCGAGGGCAATTTCTACGTCGTCGACGGCGATACGCCCTTCGTGCCCGGCGGCGGCATGCGGCCGCAGGCCGAGGACCTCGTCAATCCCAACCCGATGCCGCAGTCGGCCGCCGATACGCCGCGCTACGCCGGCGATTCGAGCGTGCCGCCCGGCACCATCCCGCCGCCGACGCGCTCGACACGCCCGACCTTGACGGGCACCGGCGAGACCTACTAAAGACGCCCTCCCGCAAGGAAGGGCAGAGCCATGCGCGCCGAAATTGCCGCCCTGGTCGACGAGATCAAGCAGTCGGTCGAACTGCTGAGGAGGCATCTTTGACTTCGACCGGGCGGTGGACCGTCTGGCCGAGCTGAACGCGCGCGCCGAAAACCCCGAATTCTGGAACGACGCCAAGCAGGCGCAAAGCCTGATGCGCGAGCGCGATCGTCTCGACAAGGCGGTCGGTGCCGTCCGTCGCCTGGAGGGCGACACCGCCGGCAATGTCGAGATGATCGATCTGGCCGAGGCGGAGGGCGATGCCGCGCTGGTGGCCGAGGCGGAAGCAGCGATCCGCGCCCTGCGCGACGAGGCCGACCACATGCGGTTGGAGTCGCTGCTGTCGGGGGAAGCCGACGCCAACAACTGCTACATCGAGATCAATGCCGGCCAGGGCGGCACCGAGGCGCAGGACTGGGCCGAGATGCTGGCCCGCATGTACATGCGTTGGGCCGAGCAGCACGGCTACAAGGTGACCTATCTTGAGGAGAGCGCCGGCGAGGGCGCCGGCATCAAGTCGTGCGCCATGAAGATCGACGGTCCCAACGCCTATGGCTGGCTGAAGACCGAAAGCGGCGTGCATCGGCTGGTGCGCATCTCGCCGTTCGACTCCAATGCCCGGCGCCACACCAGCTTCGCCTCGGTCTGGGTCTATCCCGAAGTCGACGACGACATCGAGATCGAGATCATCGACAAGGATCTGCGCGTCGACACCTATCGCGCGTCGGGCGCCGGCGGCCAGCACGTCAACAAGACCGACTCGGCGGTGCGCATCACCCACATCCCCAGCGGCATCGCGGTCGCCTGCCAGCAGGAGCGCTCGCAGCACCAGAACCGCGCCAAGGCGATGCAGATGCTCAAGGCGCGGCTCTACGAGGTCGAACTGCAGAAGCGCGAGGCCGAGCGTCTGGCGCTGGAGGCGGCCAAGACTGACATCGGCTGGGGCCACCAGATCCGCTCCTACGTGCTGCAGCCCTACCAGATGGTGAAGGACCTGCGCACCGGCGTCGAGCGCACCGATCCGCAGAAGGTGCTCGACGGCGACCTCGATGGATTCATGGCGGCGAGCCTGGCGCAGCGTGTGGGGCACCAGCGGCAAAGCGCGGCCTGACGCAACAGGCGGCTGCCTTGCGCGGCCGGGCTGGGCCGGCGGACGCTATCCCAGCGCCACTTCCTTGAAGCGCTTCAGGGTGGCGATCTGGTCCTCGACCTTCGGCATCCTGTACATTGGATAGAGCATCACCGAGTGGGCGCCGAGCCGCTGCCAGCCTGCCGCCGCCGCGCGCCACTGTGCCGGGTCGGGCTCGTTCATGCGCAGCCAGCCCTCGATGCCGAATTTGGCGGGGTCGCGCCCAAAGTCCTTCAGGTGCGCGCGCAGCGCCGCCAGCTTGGGCTCGGCGTCGGCCGGCGTCATGATCGGCATCCAGCCGTCGCCGATGCGCGCGGCGCGCTTGACCACCGCGTCCGACGAGCCGCCGAACCAGATTGGGATCGGCCGCTGGATCGGCGGTGGCGTGATGTTGACCTGCTGCAGGTTGTGGAAGCGGCCGCTGTAGGTGACGAGTTCCTCGGTCCACAGACGGCGCATGACCTCGACCTGTTCGGCCTGGTGGGCGCCGCGGGTCTTCCACTCCATGTTGAGCGCCTGGTATTCGACGAAGTTCCAGCCGACGCCGATTCCCAGCCGCAGGCGGCCGTCCGACAAAATGTCGACTTCGGCGGCCTGCTTGGCGACGACGCCGGTCTGGCGCTGCGGCAGGATCAGCACGCCCGACGTCAATTGGACCTTCTTCGTCACGGCCGCCAGGAAACCCAGCATCACGAAAGTCTCGTGGAACGGGTCCTTTTCGCTGTAGGTCGGCGTCCAGCCGTCGCG
>JAHCJT010000100.1 GCA_026126245.1 Alphaproteobacteria bacterium | reverse complement strand
ACGCAAGGCGCTACCGCATCGCCGTCGCGCGGCGTTATCAGCGGATAGCGGATCGCCTCGTCGATCGTCTCGGGCAGGCCGCCGAACTTGCCGATGTCGAGATAGACCCAGCGCTTGCGGTCGTTCGCCGCCTTGCGCGAGATCAGCACCACCTCGCTCTGGATGACGCCGGCATCGCCGACCATCGAGCGGCCAGGCTCGATGATGACTTCCGGCATCCGGTTGCCGAAATGGCGCACCAAGGCACGCTGCACCGCCTCGCAGTAGGCGTCGATCGGCTGCACGTCAGCCCGGTAGCGCGCCGGGAAACCGCCGCCGAGGTTGACCATCTTCAGGTCGATGCCGGTCTCCGCCAGGGCGAAGAACATCTGCGACACCTGCGCCAGCGCCCGGTCCCACTGCTCCAGATCGGTCTGCTGCGAGCCGACATGGAAGGAGACGCCATAGGGGTCGAGGCCAGCTTCGGCCGCCTTGCGCAGCAGTTCGCGCGCCATGTCCGGCGCGCAGCCGAACTTGCGCGACAGCGGCCATTCGGCGCCGCCGCAGTCGACCAGCACGCGGCAGAACACGCGCGAACCCGGCGCCGAGCGCGCCAGCTTGGCCATCTCGGCTTCGCTGTCGAAGGCGTACAGGCGCACGCCCTGCTGGTAGGCCCAGGCGATGTCGCGCTCCTTCTTGATCGTATTGCCGAAGGAGATGCGTGCCGCGTCGACGCCGCTGCCGATGACCTGCTCGATCTCGCCACGGCTGGCGGTGTCGAAGCTCGAGCCGAGCTTGCCCAGCCGCAGCAGCACTTCCGCCGCCGGGTTCGCCTTCATGGCGTAGAAGATCCGGGCCTGCGGCAGCAGTTCACGCATGCGCTTGTAGTTGTCCTCGACGACGTCGAGATCAACGACGAGGCAAGGCGTCTCGGGCTGCTTTTCGCGGAGAAAACGTCGGATGCGCTCGGTCATTTCGAAGAAATCCGTGTCTGCTGGAAGTTTCGTGATGCCGGACCGCGACGTGCGGCGACCCGGCAGACGACCTCTCCCGCTGCGCTAGTGAAGCGATCAGCAGGAGATCCAGATACTGGACAGCGGATTCTTGCGGCCGATCAGGCAGCCATACGACACCGGCCGGGCGTCGCACGGCGGTAAAACGAGAACACGGGGCACTCGCCCCGCACGGAGAGTATGCATGACAAAGGTCCCTTTCGGCGCCGGTCTATGCCGGCATTTCCAAGAAGGACGCTTTCCGTCGTTGCATAACCACTATGGGCCATAGGCACGTGCGTGGGCGTCTGGCTACGGTAAATACGCCTAATTGTGGCTTTCGCAAGTGCAAACCACGCCAGCGATCCGATTCGGCGCAATTTTTTCCGGATAGCGTGTCGGTCGGGCAACACTACGCGGCCTTCGATTGCGTGACTGGCCGGCACAACGGTGCGGTCGTGTCAGTCGCCGCTCGCCGTTCTGGCCGCCGGCACCGGCAGCGGGATCGATGCCGCGAGGAAGGTCATGGGCAGCAACAGCACCGCGGCGCAGGCCATCGCCAGCGGCACCCCGATGCGATCGGCTACGACACCCCACGCCGTCTGGCCGATGGTGAGACTGCCGAAGAACACCATCTGGTGTACCGCCATGCCGCGCGCCCGCACCCAGGAGGGCAACAGGGTCTGCGTCGCGACGTTGTTGTTGGCGATCACCACCATCCAGCAGCCGCCCAGCACCGCCAGCCCGACGCCGACGGCGCCGACATGCGCCACTGCCGCGCCCAACGCGGTTGCGGCAGCGGCCGTCAGCATGGCGGTGATGTTGGCGCGATCCGCGCCCAGCCAGGCATTGATGCGCGGCAGCATCACGGTGCCGCAGACGGCACCGACGCCGAAGCTGGAAAACAGGAAGCCATACTCGGCATCGCTCAGCCCCAGCCGGCGGCCAGTCAGCGGCAGCAACGTGGCGTAGGCGATGGCCGGCACGAAGAAGCAGGCGGCGCGGCCCCAGACGCGCCACAGCGCCGGCGTATCGCGGATGAACGTCACGCCGGTGAGGAAGCCGGCCCACAAGGTCTCGCGCCGCTGCTGGGCCCGCGCCTCGGCCGGCCGACGCCAGCTGGCGATAGCGCCGATCAGCGCCAGAAAGGTCATCGCGTTGGTCGCGAACAGCACGAAGATGCCGGCCAGCGCCTGCAACACCTGACCGATGACCGGCCCGACGGTGCGCGCCAGGTTGAAGGCGGCGCTGTTGAGCGCGATGGCCTGCGGCAGGTGGCGCCGGCCGACGATCTCCGGCACGACGGCGTGCCAGGCCGGCCCGTTCATGGCGTTGCCGATGCCGACGCAAAACATCAGGCCCAGCAGGTTCCAGTGGTTCAGCCGGCCGGTGAACGCCAGTACCGCCAGCGACAGGGCCGCCAGCATCATCCAGATCTGGCAGGCCAGGATGTAGCGCCGCCGGTCGAAGCGATCGGCCAGCACGCCGGCCGGAAACCCGAACAGGAACACCGGGCAGGTCGTGGCCACCGCCATGGCCGCGACGAACAGCGCCTTGTCACCGGGCGGCGCGATCTCGGTCATGATCCAGCCGGCGCCCGCCGTCTGCATCCAGCCGCCGATGTTGGAGACGATGTTCGCCACCCAGAGTCGCTTGAAGGCCGGAATGGCCAACGGTCCCCAGATCGTGGTCGGCTCGGCCGAGGCGATGTCGGAAGCGGTCGTGGGCGAGGGAACGGACATGCCGGGGAGTCTGGGGGAACAGCGGCTTTCGTGTGATTGGCGCGATGCTACAGCCGGGCCGTGGCGCTGTCATGGCAGGGGGGCGCATGGCGGCCCTGTCCGGCATCCGCCATCCGTCGCCTTCAAAAAGCCGCGTCGCGGCCGGGTTGGCGCGTGCTATAGCCTGCGCCCGGAAAGGACGCGTTGATGAAAGCCATCCTGCTCAGTGCCGGCCAGGGTTCGCGGCTCGCGCCGCTGACGGCGGACCGCCCGAAATGCCTGCTGGCGGTCGGCCCCAAGACCCTGATCGACTGGCAACTCGACACGCTGAAGGTCTGCGGCATCGACGAGGTCGCCGTGGTGATCGGCTTCCAGGCCGACATGATGGAACAGCATCTCGCCCGCCACGACGCGCCGGGCTTCCGCGTGCGGCCGATCTTCAATCCGTTCTACAAGGTGGCCGACAATCTCGGGTCTTGCTGGATGGCGCGGCAGGAGATGGCCAGCGACTTCCTGATCGTCAACGGCGACACGCTGTTCGAGGCCGCCATCGCCCGCAAGGTGCTGGCCTGCCCTGCGGCGCCGATCACCATCACCATCGACCGCAAGCCGGCCTACGACGAAGACGACATGAAGATCGTCGAGGAGGACGGCACGCTGAAAGCAGTCGGCAAGAAGCTGCCGCTGGAAGCCGTCAACGGCGAATCCATCGGCATGCTGCTGTTCCGCGGCAAGGGACCGAAGCTGTTCGTCGACACGGTCGAGGCGATGATGCGAACGGCCGACGGCGCCAAGGTCTGGTATCTGCAGGCGATCGACCGGCTGGCGCGGACCGGCGTGGTGCGCACCTGCCTGATCCATGGCCTGCGCTGGGGCGAGGTCGACTTCCCGCCCGATCTCGACCGCGCCCGGGCCATGGTCGCGGCGTGGGGTGAAGGCTAGGCGCTGCGGTCAGCGTGACGTCAGATCCCGCGACATGACCGTGACGTGCTCGCCGCGATAGCTACGTTCTTCCAGCGTCTGCCAGCCCAGCCGGGCATAGAGCGCCGGCACCGAAGCGGTGAACAGGTAGATGCGCTCATAGCCGAAGCCTGCGGCCAGACGCTCGACTGCCCTTACCAGGCGTGCGCCGACTCCGCCGCGACGCGCCCGCGGCGGCACGTAGACGCTGGCCAGCCAGGGGTTGCGCGCATCGCCCTTGAGATCATCGTCGATCAGGCTGGCAGTGCCGACTGGCGTGCCATCGCCATCGAGCGCCACGACGATCATCGGCACGCCGTCGACCCGCATCGAGGCGCGCACCCGCGCGATGCGGTCGTCCAGCGTCGTGCCCGGCGCCAGGTGTCCCCACTCGCCGAAGCCCCAGCGTGCCACCGTCGTGACCAGATCGGGCCGCTCGACCAGCGGTACAATTGAAAAATCGATGTGCATCGCCCTGGCTCGCTTTCCCGATCCGTTCGCGTTGTCAGCCCGCGCCCGACGCTGGAAGAATGTCGACCGAAAACCGGCGACCTGCCGCCGGCCCGGAAAGGTAGCGATGACTCCCAGCGCCGAACAGATGGTCGCCCTGCGCGCCTATGCACTGCGCCTCATCAGCCAGAACGTTCCGTTCCAGCGCGGCGACGCCAAGTACAAGGAAATCGTCGAGACGACGGGTTGGCGCAAGACGCCGGACAATCCAGGTACGACCTGCGGCTTCCTGTGCCACTGGCTGATGTGGAAGCTGGGGGTCGGCGATCCTGCGATTCTCAACTGGACGGACAAGGCCCGCAGGACCGAATGGAAGGTCGGCCAGAACATCTCGAAGATCTGGAATACGGGCAGGCCGCCCTTCAAGCAGATTGTCCAACCCTACGCGCCACCGTCGCGACAGAATCCGACGGTGAACATGCTCGAGCTGGGTGGCAGCATGGGCATCGGCGGTCCGCAGGCTGGCGACAGCGTGTTCATCCGTGAACCGGGCGGGCCCGGCGGATCGGAGCACGTGTTTGTCTTCCTGCGGTCGCGCAAGGTCGCCAACGGCCTGGAATGGGATACCGCCGAGGCCGGCCAGGACCACGGCACCGATGCCAAGCTGAAGACGCGGACCGTGTTTCTGACGGGCAATTTCCGGTGCTACACCACGATCTCCGGCAACTCGCCGATCCGCACCGTCATCGGCTGGCTCGACCTGTCGCAGGTCGAATACGATCCCGCCGGCCTGCAGGCCGCGCTCACGGCGGCCGCGACGGTCAGCGCCTGAGCCCGCCGCCTATTTGAGGCCGCGCAGGAACGCCACGCGCGTGCGCGCCATTTCCATCAGGAAACTGAAATCGTTGCCCGCCAGGATCATGCGCGCGCCCATGCCGATGTATTTTTCCATCAGCGGCGGCACGTAGACGCCGCCCATGCCCGCCCACTTGCCGTGCTTGCCGCAGGCGGCGACCACGGCGGCGTAGGCGTTGGCCACTTCCGGCGCATCGAGCTTGCCGGGCATGCCCATCTCGGTGGTCAGATCGTTGGTGCCGATCAGCAGCACGTCGATACCGGGCACGGCGGCGATGGCCTCGGCGTTGGCGATCGCCTTGGGCGTTTCGAGCATCACCACCACCAGCAATGCGTCATTGACCGCCTTGGTTGCCTCGGCCGGCGGTACCGCTTGGAAGGCAACCTGCGGCATGGCGCCGGCCACGGAGCGGTGGCCGACCGGCGGATAACGCAGGCGGTCGGCGACGACCTTGGCCTCCTCGGGCGTGTCGACGTGCGGGATGACGATGCCCATGGCGCCGCCGTCAAGCACGCGGGTCGCCATGTCGAACTGGCCGTAGGGCACGCGCACGATCGGCGCAATGCCGTAGCCGTTGGCGGCGACCGCGATCTGCACCGCCATGTCGACCGTCATCGAGTTGTGCTCCAGGTCGATGAACAGCCAGTCGAAACCGCAGGTCTTCATCGCCGGCGCGATGTCGACGGTGCGCGCCTGGCGCAGCCCGATGCCCAGCGCCACCTCGTTCTTCTTCAGCCGCTCGCGCGCCGAATTGAGCAGTTCGACCACCATCCCCTCCCTGGTTGCGATCTGTCGCCGCCTGCGCCGTGTCCCGCCGGCGACAGTCAGTCTCCCGGTCCGCCGCGCCGCGGGCAAGCAGCGCGGCGCACAACCCAGCCCGGCCCGACGGGCATTGGTGTCACGCGCCGGCGGCCAGGATGCGCTCGACCTGCGCCAGATCCGACAGCTTGTCGACGTCGATCGCCGCCTCTGGCTGCGACAGGACCACCGGCACGCCGCGTACGCCGGTCAGGCGCGACAGCTCGCGGAACGCGCCGTCAAGGTCGAGCCGGCCCAGCGCATAGCGCAGCAGCGGCCACGGCCCGATGCGTAGCGCGATCCGCCACGGTGTCTTGCGATGGCGCTCCATCTGCACCCAGAACGCCACCGCCCTGGCCGCCTGGGGCCGCGCAAAGGCGAAGAGATTGCACGCCTTGTAGCCCTCGCCGCCAAGCCGGAAATAGGTCCGCGTCGAGCCCGGATACTTGCGCTCGATCGCGGTCCGCGTGGTCATGCACACTGCCAGATCGGCATCGGCCGGCACGCCGCGCGTGAAACTCTCGACGATGTCGGCCGTCAACAGCGCCAGGTCGCTGGTGGTGACCAGCAGCGGAAAGGCATCGGGCAGGTCGCGGATCGCCGCCTCGATGGTCAGGGCCGGCGAGGCTCGCGTCGGCGCGATACCAATCTCACCAGCCGCAACGGCGTCCGCCACGTCCGGCAGCGCCTCGATGACGGTGCGATCCTGCACCGCCAGCACGACGCGGCCGACCGACGGGCTGGCGCGCAGGGCGTCGAGCACCCGCAGCAGCATCGGCCGGCCGGCGATCACCGCCAGCGCCTTGTGGGCGACGCCGGCGGCCTGCGCCACCGGATCGGCGACGCCGCGGCTGCCCGCCAGCACCAGCGCGGTGAAGCGGCGGGCGGTCATGCGCCGCGACCCGCCGCATCCGGCGTCACGCCAGGTCCTTCTGGTAAATGCGGTGGACCTTATAGATCCTGCCGCCGACCGAACGGATGATGTTGTTGGTCGGCTTGTTGTCCTCAAGGATCCAGCCGAGTTCGGCGTGGTTCATGCCGATGCGCTTGCCGTTCTCGCGCAGCGCGTCGATCGCCATCATGGCCAGCCCGGCGCCGAGCAGCGGATGGTTGCGGAATTTCTTGCGCACGCCCATCAACGGTACGCGCGCCGTGCGCGGCTTGTCGACCAGCAGGCGCCAGGCCAGCTTGGCCCAGCCGAACGGCAGCATCTTGCCCTCCAGATCGCGCAGGGCCTCGTTGAGGTTGGCCAGCGCCAGGATGAAGGCCACGGTCTCGCCGTCAACATCGACGAAAATCGCCAGGTCGCGCACGACTACCGGCTTGAGCGTCTTGGCGGCGACCGCGATCTCGGCCTGGGTGAACGGCACGAAGCCCCAGTTGTCCGACCAGGCGTCGTTGAAGATGTCGACCAACGTGCGCACTTCGGCATCGAAGCGCTTCATGTCGACGGTGCGGACCTTGACGCGACCGGCCAGACCGCCGCGCTCGATCAGCTTGCGACCCAGCGTCGGAGCCGCGTTCTGCACGTCGTAGTCGTAGGATACGACGTCCTTGATCTTGGCGTAGCCCTGCGCTTCGACGCGGGCTTGGGCGTAAGGCGGATGGTAGGGCACCAGCAGCATCGAGCGGCTGTCGAAACCGTCGATCTGCAGGCCGACCTCCTCGTTGATCGACAGGCTGAGCGGTCCGCGCGCCCGGCTGAGGCCCTTCTCGCGCAGCCAGGCTTCGGCAGCGGCAAACAGCGCGGCATAGACCGCGGCATCGTCCTCGGCGTCGAGGCAGCCGAACAGGCCGGTCGAATCGTCGTAGCGCTCGAGGTGGGCCCGATCGACCTGCGCCGAAATGCGGCCGACCACGCGCCCCTCGCGTCGCGCCAGCCAGAACCGCACCTCGGCGTGTTCGAAATACGGGTTCTTTTTCGGACTGAAGGTGTCGCGCCGCTCCATGTCGAGATGCGGCACGTAGCCGGCATGGCCGCGATAGAGGCGCTTGGGCAGGTCGATGAACGCCTGCATGTCGCGCGCCGTCTCGACGGGCGCCACGCGAATCGCCCCTGTATCGATGGTCATGGCGCCTGCCCTGGCCGGTGCGCCGCCCGCCGCGCCTCAGGCCGCCTTGTCGTGCGACGAGCGGCTCTGGTTGGCGGTGGCGTCGTAGCCGAGATCGGCGCCGATCGCCTCGGCCCCGGCATGCGGCGTATGCGGCTTCCAGCGCCGCCCGTCGGCGCCAACCCGGATGCCGTCGGCGGACATGGCCGCCACCCACGGATACTTCGTGGCCATCGCCTCGTCGTAGCCGAGGTTGAACACCGTGGCGCTCTTGGGCATGTCGCGCGCCTTGTCGTAGTAGGTCCCCAGCACCCGGTCGACGACGAAGTTGGTGATGCCGTGGTTGCCGTTCTCGTTGTGGAAATGGTGCAGCAGGTGCAGGCGCTTGATTTCCTGCATCCACTGCCGCCGGGGCCGATAGTTGAGATGCTGGGCGCTGTGGCAGAACTCGTAGAAGCAGGTCGTCAGCAGCGCGCCGGCGACGCAGGCCGCCGCACCCGCCCGGCCGGCGATCAGCCAGCCCAGCGGCATGGTCACGATCGCGATGGTCGGCAGCGTGGTGTACAGCGCCCCGAACAGGACGCCGAGATTGTGCGGATCCTGGTGGTGGTCGAAATGCGTGCGCTTCCACAGCCTTGCGATCAGCGGCGAGCGGTAGCCGAGCTGGCTGTGCAGCACCCAGCGGTGCAGGCTGTACCAGACCAGCGGATAGACCAGCATGGCGGCGACGCCGGCGGCCGCAACGCGCACGACGCTGGGCGCCGTCCAGTCCGGCATCCAGATGACGACCAGCGCCAGACACAGCGCAGTGAGCATGAAATAGGCGGCAACAGCGTAGTGCGTCAGGTAGGCGCGCACGAGGTCGCGCATGGTCATGCGCGCCAGATTGTATTTGGTGCCGGCCCAGAAGCCGATGCGGATCACTCGTTGCTCCGTTCGCGGCGGCGCGCGCCACGCTGGCTCGGCGCCGGAGGGGTGTCGCGAAAGTGTCAATCTAGGCGGCGACGCCTGTTGCCTCAAGCGCGCCGGCCCGGAAAAGCCTGTAACGGACTGTCATTGTTGGTGATCGCAGCCGAATTCCGGGACGCACGGGGCGCCGTCCGACGGCACAAGATCAGGTCGCACGTCGCGGCGCTTCGCCGCGTGACAGGATCCAGATCGTGCGACCGGCATGCCAGGCAACGGTGGCCGCCTGCCAGGCGACGATCAGCCAGAAGGTCGGGCGGCCCAGGCCGAACAGCACGCCGAGCAGGAATAGCGGCAGGAAGATGTTGCGCCGCGCAATGACGGCGCGCACCGCCGCATCGATCGGGGCATGCGCATGCAGGCCGCGGCCCTTGTAGCGCCACTTGTAGACCGCCAGCACCAGCCGGTCGGCGACGTACAGCCCCAACAGCGTGACGGCGGCGGTCAGCAGGGGATCGTCGGCCAGCCTGCCGTCCCGCCACAGATCCGGCGACAGCCCGACCACGCCGATCGCCCAGGACGCATACCAGAAGGGCGGGTGCACGATGTCCAGGCCGTGGTCGAGGACATTGCCGAGCGGCGACGCGGTAAAGGTCAGGCGCGCTACCTTGCCGTCGACCGAATCGAGCACGCTCATGAGGTAGGCCAGCACGAAACCCCACGCCCACCAGCCCAGCGCGAAACACGGCACGGCCGCAAAGGTGGCGACGATGCTGATCCAGGTGATGGTGTTGGGATGCACCCGCCAGCGCGCTGCCAGCCGGGTCAGCGGCCAGACCAGGAAGGGATAGACGTAGCGGGTGAATATGTCGGTCGATCCCTTGTAGCTGGCATCGAACAGGAAGCGCTCGACCGCCGCGCGCGACCTGGCATCCGTGATCCGGCGGACCCAGAACGGCACGTCGCGGCGCTGCAGCGCCACGTGGGCGTCGAAGCCGTCGGCCGCCAGCGTGCGCACGCCGCCGTTCGCCACCAGGGCAGCGGCCAGCGCGTGCACGTCGTCGGCCGCCGGCAGCGCGACGCCCGGTGCCAGCAATACGGCGCAGTCCGCGGCACTGCCGGTCTGCGGCCAGTCGCCGAACACGGCGGACCAGGTCCGCGCCAGGGCGCGGGGCACCGTAGTATCGCCGGCGACGATCAGCGTCTCCCGCAGACGGGCAAGGTGCGTGAACAGGCGGGGATCGACGACGCTGTCGCCCGATACCGCCAGTATGGTGTCGGCAAGTCCGGTAGTGATGGCCGCAAGCCGCTCGCCGGCGCCGCCGGTCCGGCGCTCGACGCGCAGGCCCGCCGCCGCGAGATCGGCCGGCAGCGCCGGCGTCGCGGCCGACGCGCCGAGGTCGACGACGATGTGCGCCGCCGGCAGGCCGGCCTTCAGTGCCGCCCGCACGTGCCGCTCGACCGGCGACATGCCGAACACGGTCATTTCCGGTACGCCGGCGGCGGCATCGATCCACAGATGCATGATGGCGTCCCGCGACCGCCGCTAGAGGCCCTCGATGCGCAGCAGCACGCTGCCCGCCACGCTGGCGAAGAGGATCGGCGACGCCCAGGCGGCGACCAGCGGCAGCACCGCCCCCGACTCGCCCAGCGCCTGCGACACGCCATCGGTGATGAAGAACAGGAAGCCCAGCGACACGCCGAACGCCAGCCGCGCCCCGAGGCTCGACATGCGCACCCGCGCCTGCGCCACCGGTGCGGCCAGCAGCAGCATGACCAGGATCACCCCAGGCAGCGCCAGCCGCCGCTGCAGCCAGGTGTCGTAGGTGTAGCCCGGTCGGGTGCCGACCGTCGTGCCGGTGCGCAGGACCAGCAGCTCGCGGGCCGAGAACTGCGAGGCCGTGGCGGCGAGATTGAAGAAGTCAGCCGGACGCAGCGGTGTCTGCCAGACCCATTCGCTCTTCTTCTCTGCGTGGGGCCCCAGCGGGTCGATGAACTGCGTCACGACGTTTTCGAGCTTCCACTGGCCGCGCTGGTAGCGGGCCGAGCCGGCGACGATGCGCTCGACGATATTGGACGCCTTGTCGCGGCGCATCAGCGTCACGCCGGTCAGATAGCGACCTTCCCGCTTCACGTTGGCGACGTTGACGATGTACGCGGGGTCGCGCAGCCACACGCCCTTGGCCTGATCGCGCGGATTGGTCTCGTCGTCGGTCGGTTTTTCCAGCTCATACCGCGCCAGTCGCTTCTTGGCCCATGGCGTGAGCTGATCGGCAATGGCGATATGGCCAATCGCGACCAGGGCCGCCGCCGGCATCAGCAGCAGCAGCATGCGATAGAACGACATGCCGGCGGCCTTGAAAGCCAGCACCTCGTTCTGCTGCGCCAGCCCCAGCAACGTCAGCAGCGCCGCCAGCAGCGTCGCAAACGGCGTGATCAGACCGACCATCTCGGGCAGCCGGAACAGCATGTAGCGCGGCACGACGAGAAAGCCCTCACCGTAGCGCTTCTCGATAGTGTCGGCGTTGTTGAGCACGTCGAACAGCAGCGCCATCAGCGCGAAGCCGAACACGATCAGCGCCAGGCGCTTGAGAAACAGGCGCGAGAGATAGCGGCCGGTGACGCTCATCGCCGCTCCCTAGGCCCGCGCGAAGATGCGACGGATGGCCGCCACGATGTTCGACCGGCCGCGCTCGATCGCCTCGAACATGGTCTCGACCGGATTATCGCGCGGCCGCTCTTTCACCAGCCAGAAGAGGAACAGACTGAGCGCGAACATGGCGGCCAGCGGCAACCAAAGCCCCACCCACGGCGAGATCTTGCCGTAGTCGGCCCCCTTCTCGCCGAACTGCACGACGTAGTTGAACAGCGCCAGCAGCACGACGCCGGTCACCAGTCCGATCGCCTTCTGGCTGCGGCGTGACGAGAGGCCCAGCGGCAGCGACATGAAGGGCAGGAACAACAGCGAGGCCAGACGCACCAGCCGCGCGTGCGTCTCCGACTGCAGCCGATTGCCCTTGAACTCCAGCGGCCGAGCGTCCGGCGCGCAGGGCCAGGGCGGCGGTGATGCCGCCTTGCCGCTGGTCGACTGCAACCTGATCTGGCAGATCAGCTCCGGGAATGTCAGTTCGCGCTCGCCGCTACGGTCGCGGAACGGGTCGGCCGACGCCACTTCCATCGGCAGGTCGAACCGCTCGAACGACAGCACGGTCAGCTTGTCGGACTCGCGCTGCGATTCGACACGGCGGCCGTTGTAAAGCTTGAGGACGATCTGGCCGCTGTTGGGCAGCCGGGCGGCCTCGCCGGTCTCGGCCGTCATCAGGACTGCGGTACCGTCGGACTTGCGCTGCTGCACGAACACGCCTTTGAACGTGCGGCCGTTGTCGCCCATGTCTTCGATCAGCACCGTGTAGGCGCCGATCCCGTTGAAGAACGCACCCTTCTCGACGGCGAGGTCCCAGGCCGAGTTGGTCGCCGCCCACATCAGCGCGCGGAACTCGTAGCGGGTCAGCGGCTGCAACCAGCCAACCAGGAGCACCATCACGGCCGTCACCGCCGCCGTCAGCCACAGCATCGGTTGCAGCAGCCGGGTCAGTCCGACGCCGGCCGACTGCAGTGCGTCGAGCTCGCTGTCGACGCTCAGCCGCGTGGCGCTGAGGGTGATGCCGAGAAACAGCGCCAGCGGCAACGCGACCCCGAGATAGTGCGGCACCAGGTTGGCGAGCAGCTTCAGCACCAGCAGGATGGGGCCACCCTGGCTGACCAGCAGCTCCATCAGCCGCACCATGCGTTCCAGCAGCAGCGCGACCAGCGCGATGCCGATCGACGCCGACAGCGGCACCAGCGCCCGCTCCAGGATGTAGCGGTCGATGCGGGAGATCCTGAACCAGGGCGCCCTCGGGAGGGGCCGCGCAAGTGACATGGCGATGCCCTTCAGGCGACCTCGTCCCACACGCGCTTCAGATGCGCGGTGAGATCGGCCAGGGTGGTGGCGCCGAGCGGCGGGTTGAAGCCGATATTGGGCGCCGCCGGCCAGCCGGGATCGGTGAACGTCAGGCCGCCGAAGCTGCGCGGCGCAGCGTAACGCGGCAGCACGTGGAAGTGCACGTCGGGGTCGACCATCATCAGCATCAGCCAGTTGATCTTGTCGTAGTCGAAGGCTTTCTTGAGGCAACGCTCGATGCGCTCGACCAGCGGCTTCATGTCGGCGTGCGCCGGGGCGCTGATGGCCGAGTAGGCCGTCACCGGCTCCTTGCAGACCAGCACCAGGGCGCCCAGCGTCGCCTGCGCCGGCCGGACCTGCACGCTCCACGACGGTGTCTGCGCGATCGCGCTCGCGGGGTAACCGAACTTCGTCATGGTTGCGTTGGGTGTTGCCATTCTGTCGGCTCCGGGCCATCCCGGCGGCGGCGCGCCCGGACGGGCCCGGCGCATGCCGCAGCCAGACCGGCGTGGTAGGCGATGTGCCGGGAAATTACAATGTCGCGAACGATCACGCCGCCTGGGCCGGCGCGACCCGCGGTCGCGGTGCCACAAGACGAAAGCGCTGATCGACCCGACAACTGGCGAGGTCGTCCTCGATCACCCGGACCTCGACGTCGATCGCCCAATTGTCGGCCTCCGCGCTGACGCGAACCAGATTGTAGCCGCCCGCGCCATAGCGTGTGCCGGGCGCCGCGGAGGCGGATGCCGCGCCCAGTACCGGCACCCCGCCATGCGGCGTCTCGATGTGCGCCAGGACGGCGCGATGATTGTGCCCGTGCAGGATCAGATCGGCCCCGACCCGGGCGACAGCAGCACGGAAGGCGGCAGCGTCGGTCAGCCCCTTGCGGCGAGAGGCGCCGCCGATCTGCGGCGGATGATGGATCAGCACCACCCGGCAGAGGCCTTCGTCCGCCAGTCCACGCATGATGTCCTCGAAGCGCGCAATCTGGCGGGCGCCGAGGGTACCTGCCGCGATGAACACCGGCATGGGCACCGCCGTGGTCAGGCCGACGAAGGCAACCGGTCCGCGGCGGCGCACGAACGGGAAGGCCGGCGGCGTCGATTCCGGCGCCGTGTCACCCGCCATGTAGGCGCCCCACTGGCCGAAATCCCGCCCGGCCGGACAGCGCACATAGGCATCGTGATTGCCGGGAATGACGGTGACGTCGGTTGGTGCGCCGAGGTCACTCAGCCAGGTCGCGGCCTGGCGGAACTCGGCGGCGGTGGAGATATTGGCGATATCGCCGGTGACGACGATGTGCTCGGGGGCAGCTGCGCGCAGATCGGCCAAGGTCGCGGCCAGCGCCTCGGGCCGATGGATGAACCGGCGCCGTCGTCGCCATGACAGCCAGCCGGTGGCGCGCTTGGACAGCAACTCGGACCAGCGCACCGGGGGCAGCGGCAGGTGAGGATCCGACAGATGCGCGAATGTGAACATGTCACCCACCGGCCCGTGGCCGGCGTGTCAGCCGCCGATCGCGCTCGACGGCGCGCCGGCCCGCAGCACGGCCTTGCCCAGCGGCGTCAGGACGACGGCGCCGCCGCCGTCGAAGGCGACCAGTCCGTCAATCACCGAATCTTCCCACACCGACTGGCGGGGACAGGTGCTGCGCCAGGCATCCATGACGTCGGCGCGGGTGCGCGGTTTCGCCGCCACCCAGCCGAGAAACTGCACGGTCAGCAGGCTGACCTGCGGCAAGGCCGCCGGCGGATCGCTGGCGACCGCCGCGCCCCGGAAGGGCTCGGAACCGGCCCCGACCGGCCGGATCGTCGTTTCATCGCGCATGCAGGCATCCTGCCACGGCCGGCCGGCCGGCGCGAGCCTTCCGTATGGCCGCGGACGCCGGCCCCGCCTTGCGACGGCGGTCGTTCTTGCCTAAACCTGCGGCAACGGCCGCATCGATGTCGGCCGATCCAGCCCCCGCCCGCATTGTGACCGACAGCCGCACCGACGCTCCTTCCGTACCGCCGACCGTGTGCCTTGTCGGGCGGTCCGAGGCCCGGCCGTTCTCGCAGGCCGCGCGCGAGCGGTTGCGGCGCATGTTCGCCCGCGCCGGCGTCAGCGACATCCGCGCCGATGGCGACAGCCAGCCGCAGGGCGGTCGCGTGGTGCTGCTGCGCGTCGATCACGTGTTCGACGATGCCCTGGCGCGGCCCCTGGCGGAACGACCGGACATCGTGCTGCTGGCCCCGGGATCGGACCGGCCGGTCGCGGCCAACGTCGACGCCGGCAGCATCGATGCGGCGCGCCGCCTGCTGTCGGCCGATGCCGTCGACCCGTCGGCTGTGGCGGCGCTGGGCTTGCGCATCGTGGCGCCCGATTCGCTGGGCGTCTCCTACCGCAAGAACCTGCGCAACAACGTGCCGCCCTATGTGCTCTCGACGCAGGACATGAGCGTGGCGGCGATCGAGCGGCGCATGTTCATGGCCTCCTACAAGGGCCTGACCGACATCGTCACCAAATATGTCTGGCCATCGCCGGCGCTGATCGCCACGCGCTGGTGCGCCGCGCGCGGCATTTCGCCCAATACCGTCACCCTGGTCAGTTTCCTGTGCGTGGTGGTGGCGACCTTTTTGTTCTGGTTCGGCTGGTTTGTGCCCGGTCTGCTGTTTGCCTGGTTCATGTGCTTTCTCGATACGGTCGATGGCAAGCTGGCGCGCGTGACCCTGACATCGTCGAAATGGGGCAACGTCTTCGACCACGGCACCGACCTGATCCACCCGCCGTTCTGGTGGTTTGCCTGGTACTGGGGGCTCGCGACCTTGCCGTTCGCGCCACTGC
>JAHCJT010000010.1 GCA_026126245.1 Alphaproteobacteria bacterium | reverse complement strand
GGCGCTGGGCCTGAAGGTCCTGCCGTGGACCGTCAACGCGCGCGCCGACATGGCCCGTCTGATGGAGTGGGGCGTCGACGGGCTGATCACCGACTATCCCGACCGCTTGCGCAGCGTGATGGCGGCACGCGGGATGAAGTTGCCGTGAAGTTCGTATCCATCCCCGAATCGCCATGATCGAGCCCCGGAATCGTCCACATTTCTCCCCCACCCTGCGAGTTGTCGACATGGGTCAGGACTCATTCCGGACGAACTTCGTGCCACGGCGCGAGTCGGCGCGTTGGCGCGCCGCCGCGGCGCTGCTTGCTGCCGTCCTGACCCTGGCCGGGCCGGTGTACGGCCAGTCCAGGCCGCAGCCCTGGGCGGAGCGGTTCTACAATCCGCAACCCGCGTCGGGCGATCTGGTGCTGCCCATGCCGTGTGGCGGCGCGATGGTGTTCCGCCGCATCGATGTGCCGCACGAGGCGGCGCTGGCCGACCGCAAGATCGTAGTCGGCGGTACCGATGAGCGCTTCGCTTTCGCCGAAGGCAGTCGCTACGACTACATCGACGGCGCCTTCAGCGACGCCAGGGACAAGGGCCGCCGCTCCTACTATCTGGCCAAGTACGAAACCACCGAACTGCAGATGAAGGCGCTGGCCGGTACCTGCGTCGCGCCGACCCGCGGCGGCCTGCGGCCGGCCACCGGCATGACGTGGTTCGACGCCGTGCAGGCGGCGCAGCTCTACACCGAATGGCTGCTGAAGAACGCCCGCGAGAAGCTGCCGCGCGAGGACGCCCTGCCGGGCTTCCTGCGTCTGCCGACCGAGGCGGAATGGGAATACGCCGCCCGCGGCGGCATCGCGGTATCGCCGTCGGAATTCGAGGAGAAGACCTTCCCGATGGCGGACGGCATGGAGAAATACGTCTGGTACCGCAGCCAGAAATCGTCGAACGGCGAGCTGCAGCTTGTCGGCGCCCTGAAGCCCAACCCGCTCGGCCTGCACGACATGCTGGGCAACGTCGACGAGATCGTGCTCGACCCCTTTCGCCTCAACAAGCTGGCGCGCCTGCACGGCCAGGCCGGCGGCTTCGTGATCAAGGGCGGCAACTACCAGACATCGGAGGCCGATGTCCGGTCGGCGTACCGCAACGAGCTGCTGCCGTTCGACGCCAACGGTCCGCGCCGCGTGCCGACCGTCGGCTTTCGCCTCGCCCTGGTCGCGCCCGTGATTCCCTCACCGGCGCGCTACGAGGCGGTCAAGAAGGCGTGGGCGGCGTTGCCCAAGGCCGAGGCGCTGCGGTCGGGCGATGTGGCGCAAAGCGATCCGCTGGCCGAGCTGCAGACCATCATCAAGGCGACGACCGACGCCGACATCCGCTCGCGTCTGGCGGCGCTGCAGCGCGAGTATGCCAAGCGCATCGACGAGGAAGCCAATCTGCGCGGCCGCGCCGCGCGCAGCCTGGTGCGACTGGCGGCCTTCCTCGGCGACAAGCTGCGCAGCGACCGTCGCTTCCTGGACCAGGTGCAGAAGAGCCGCGACACGCAGAAGGAAGCCGGCATGAACGTCACGGCCCTGGACGCGCGGCTGAAGGTGCTCAACGCCACGTTGCAGGCCAACGTTCGCTACTACGCCGACACCGTGGTGCAGATCGCGCAGGACTTCAACGACTCGACAGTCGAGCAGCAGTTGGGCACTCTGAAGCTGGAATTCGAGAAGAGCGGCGCGACCCACCTGGAACCGCTTGCCAAGCTGGTCGCCGCTCACGCATCGGCCTACCGGAAATCGTCCGGTGTGCAGCCGGATGCCTGGTTCAAGGACATAATCGCGCTGCCCTGAGGGAGACTCGTGATGTATGCCGTCTTTCGCCCCCGCGCCGTGCGATCGACGATCGCCGCCATGATCTGCGCCGCCACGCTGGGCGGCTGCGTCACCTCCGGTGGCACCTACGCCGACGACCAGTATCTGACGCCCGAGCAGCGCCGGCTGCGCGCCAACGAGGATTTCAACCGCACCATCGGCGAGGGCGCGGTTGCCGGCGCCCTGGTCGGCGGCCTGATCGGCGCGCTGGCCGCCGGCCGGCACAACCGGGCGGCAGGCGCACTGATCGGCGCCGGCACCGGCGCGCTGGTCGGCGGCGCCGCCGGCTACTACGTGGCCAAGAAGAAGGAGCAATACGTCAACGAGAACCAGCGGCTGGACGCGATGACGGCCGATGTGCGCAACGATAACGCCAAGCTCGAAGCCTACATCGCCAATACGCGCACCGTTGTCGCCCAGGACAAGGCGGAACTAGCGCGGCTGCGCGGCGAATACAACGCCCGCCAGGCGACCAAGGCCGATCTCGACCGCCGCGTGTCGACCGCCCAGCAAGATGCGGCCCACATCCAGCAGACGATCGGCCGCCTGCGCGAACGGCAGAACGACTACGTGCAGGCGCGCAACGCGGCCAAATCCGACAACCCGGGCGCCAACACGGCGGCGATGGACGCCGAGATCGCTCGGCTGAACCGCCAGATCGCCGCGCTCGAGGCGCAGCTCGCCGAGCTGAACGGCGCCATCGCGATCACCAAGACCGGCTGAGCCCAGACGGAGACCAGGCATGCGCAAGCCGATCCTCGTTGTCGCGCTCGTCCTCGGCGCGGCCGCCTGCACCAATGACGACCCCAGCCGCGGCGGCTTCTTCGGCGGCGTCAGCGGGCTCAGCAGCGGCACCTATGACCGCCAGACCCAGGCGCGGCGCGACACACTGGCGGCCGAGCAGCAGCGCAACCAGCAGCTTCAGGCCGACGCCGCCCGGACCGGCGCCGAACGCCAGCAGGTCGCCGGCGAAAAAGCCGCCCTGCAACGCCAGAACGCGGCACTCAATAGCGAAATTGCCCGCCTGCGCGGCAAGCTCGCGGCCGCCGAAGCGACCCGCGGGCAGAACATCGCCGAGTTGCGCCGCCTCGCGCGGGAGCTGGACGCCCTGCAGGCCTCGGGCAACCAGGTCAACAACGACCCGACGCTGGCGGACGCCGAAAAGCGTCGCCGGCTGCAAGAGCTCAATCAGCGCAAGCAGCTGCTGGAACGCGCCATCGACCAGGCGGCCGGCGCCCGGTCCTGATCTCCAGGCGCCCGCTCGTGCCGCACAGGCCCTACTTGGCGCAAGGTGCCTCGGTCCAGTCGAACGCCACGTTGTTGTCGCGCAGGAACTTGGAAATGCCCGTGGCGCCCAGGGCGAAGAGCCCGCCGGCGCCGGCTTCGGCGCGTGACACGAACGTGTTGATGCCGACCACGCGACCGCACATGTCGATCAGCGGCCCGCCCGAGTTGCCGCCCGAGATATTCGCCGTATGCGGCATGGACGGCAGACCGGTCTCGCGGTTCTGGATGGCGCTGATGCTGCCCTTGGTGACGATCAGTTCCGGCGCCTTGCTGGGATCGCCCTTCAGCAGGTCGATCCAGTTCCGGTCGTTGCGCAGCACGGCGTCGGGGTAGCCGGCCGCGACGACGTCCTTCAGCGCGCCGGGCTCGACCGACAGGCCGAGCGGCCGGATATGCGCCGGCACTGCCTCGGAAACCCGCACGACAGCAAAGTCGGCGCTGCCCGGCGTCGGCGTGCCGCCGCCGACGCCAGCCACTACCGCGCCGTCCATGACGGTGCCGAGTTTGCGGCTGGTCAGGAAGACGTGGCCGTCGACCGCGCCGCGCACGACGTGGTTGTTGGTGACGACCGTATTGGCGGTCACGAAAAAGCCGGAACCGGCGCTCAGACCGCCCTGCTGCGTCGGCGCCAGGATCAGGACGGTGGCGTTTTCCAGCACCGGCACGAGATCCGCGGCGGTTCCGGTCGGCGGTGTCCCGGGCTTGGGTTCGACGGCAGTGCCTTTGGTCCCGGGCGCGACGCCAGGCGTCGCCGGCGACTGCGGACCGGACGGGGTCCCGCCGGGCGCCGGCGGCGTGATGCCTAGCCCGCGCGGGTCGGTGATGGTGCAAACGTTGCCCTGCAGCGCATCGCGCAACTTGGCGATCTGGTCCTCCAGCGCCTTGTTGCTCTGCTTCTGCTTTTCCAGCGCCTCCTCAAGCGCCCGCACCGCGGCCGGATCGGGCTTGGACGCGGGCGGCGGCGGCGGCGCGGGTGGCGCCTGCACCGTGACGTTCACCTGCACCCGGTAGAAGAAGTACCAGCCCAGCCCCAGACCGATCAGCAGCAAGAGGATGCCGCCGGCGACGAATCCCACCGCCTTCAGGCCGGCATTGCCCTTCCTGTTGTCGTTGCCGCCCTGGCTGCCGCTGTTCATGTTGACCGGATCGGCCATGGAACGTCCTGTGGAAGACCGCCAAACTGAAGAGTAACCCGTTTGACGCGGCTGAATTATGGCCGAGTTGCGTCACGGATGCGAGAAGTCTGGCGCGCGGCGCCGACGCCCGGCCGGCGGCAGGGCACCGATGCCGGACACCGATCAGGCGCCGGTCACACGCACCACCGCGTCGGCGCGCCCCTCGATGCCGGGCAACAGGTCGAGGCCGAAGCCCGGCGCCTCGCCCAGGGATATCTCGCCGTGCTTGACGACCGGCAGGGCCGTGACCAGCTCGCGGTACCAGCCGCTGTAGAAGGCACGCACGGATTCCTGGATCAGGGTGTTGGGCGCCGCCAGCGCCAGATGCGTCGATGCGGTCCACACCACGGGGCCGGTGCAATCATGCGGCGCGATCGGCAGCTTCCAGGCCTCGGCCATGCCGGCGATCTTGCGCGCCTCGGTGAGGCCGCCGCACCAGCTCAGGTCGAGCATGACGACGCCCACGGCGCCCGACTCCATCAGCTCGCGAAAGGCGAACGCGCCATTGAGCGTCTCCGATGCGCAGACCGGCGCCGGGCTGGCCGCCGCGTAACGCTTCAGGTCGGCCAGCGCATCCATCCGCACCGGATCCTCGTGCCAGTAGGTGCGATACGGCGCCAGGGCCCGCGCGATGGTTTCGGCTGCCGGGAAGCGCCACAGCGAATGGAACTCGACCATGATGTCCATGCGGTCGCCCACGGCGCGGCGGATCTTCTCGAACGGCTCGAGCGCCGTGCGCATCTCCGCGGCCGAGATGTGCCAGCCGTCGTTGGCCTCGGCCGGCGGATCGAATGGCCAGATCTTCATCGCCGTGATGCCCTGCTCGAGCAACGACTGCGCCAGTTCGTCGGCCCGATGCAGGAAGCCGTCGAGGTCCTCGTAGGGCCCTTCCGCGTCGCCCAGTCCGCGATCGAGGCCCCAGTTGTCGACCTGCTGCAGCTTGGTGTCGCGGATGTAGCGATAGCCGGCGCAGGTGTTGTACACGCGCACGCGCTCGCGGAACGGCCCGCCGAGCAGCCGGTAGACCGGCTGACCCCACGCCTTGCCCTTGAGATCCCACAGGGCGAGGTCGATCGCCGAATTGCCGCGCGTTTCGGCGCCGGCGCCGCGCCACCCGAGATAGCCCGTCAGGTGCCGGGCCAGCCATTCGTTGCGCAGGGGGTCCTGGCCGATCAGGCGCGGGCCGGCGTATTCGTGGATGTAGGCCTCGACGGCGGCGGCACCCATGAAGGTCTCGCCCAGGCCATGCACGCCCTCGTCGCTGCGCAGGCGTACCCACAGCAGGTTGGGGAATTCGCCCAAGCGGACGGTTTCGACTGCGGAGATCTTCATGTTTCCTCCTCCGACGCCAGCGTAGCAAAACGGGTGGCGCGCCAAAACGACGACGCCGGGCACAAGGCCCGGCGTCGCATTGCCTCATTCGGCAGGTCTCACTTCAGGGCGCGCGGCAGCCACATGGCGACGTCGGGCAGGAACAGCACGACGGCCAGGCAGATGCACTGGATCACCATGAAGTCGGCCATGCCACGGTAGATGGTGGCCAGCGACCATTGCGGCACAACGTTCTTCAGATAGTACGCCGACATGGCCACCGGCGGACTGAGGAAGGCGGTCTGCAGGTTGACCGCCACCAGCGCGCCGAACCAGATCATCTGCTCGGTGCGCGTGCCGATGCCGAGATCAAGCTTCTCGACCACGGGCAGGAAGATCGGCAGGAAGACCAGCACGATCGCCGGCCACTCGAACGGCCAGCCGAGCACGAAGATCAGCACCATGATGATGATCAGCACCACCATGGGCGGAAACGGCAGGCCCAGCAGCGTGTTCGTGATCACCGTCGCGGTGCCGAACTTGGTGAAGATCGCGCCGAACACGTTGGACGCGGCGGCCAGGAACAGCACCATGCTCGACGTGGTCATGGTCGCGATCGCGGCCGTCTTGAGCGCCGGCCAGGTCAGCTTGCCGTAGGCCGCGGCAAGCAGCGTGGCGCCGAACGCGCCAGCGGCGCTGGCCTCGGTCGGCGTCGCCAGACCGCCCAGGATCGTTCCCAGCGTGAACCCGATCAGGCAGCTGAGCGGCACCATGCCGATCACGACCTCGCGCAGCTTCACGCGCCAGTCGCCGATCCGCTCGTCCTGCGGCACCGGCGGACCCAACCGCGGGTTCTTGAAACTGCGGAACAGCGTGTAGGCGATGTACATCCCGGCCAGCAGAAAGCCGGGCCCGAACGACGCGGCATAGAGCTGGTTGACCGGCACGCCCATGGTCGGCCCCATGACCACGAGCATGACGCTGGGCGGCACCAGGATGCCGAGCGTGCCGCCGGCGGCGATCGCGCCTGAGGACATGCGCGCGTCATAGCCGGCCTTGATCATGATCGGCCCGGCCATGATGCCCAGCACGGTGACGGCGGCGCCGACGATGCCGGTGGCCATCGCGAACACCGTCGCCGTCAGGATCACCGCCATGTAGAGCGCGCCGGGAATCCTCTCCAGCAGGCCGCGGAACGCCCGGAACAATCGTTCCATCAATCCCGCCTGCTCGGTCATGAAGCCCATGAAGATGAAGAGCGGCACCGCCGGCAGCACTTCCTCCTTCATCAGGCCCCACAGCTGCAACGACGCCAGATTGAATGTCTGCGACGTGCCCAGACCGACGACGCCGAACGCCAGGCCGAGGACCAACAGGGTGAAGGAGATGGGAAAGCCGATGAAGATGACGGTGACCATCGCGGCCAGCATCACCAGGCCCATGATTTCCGGACCGCTCATATTTCGATCTTCTCGTGATGGACCAGTTCGCGGCCCGTGCGCCAGGCATAGACGCTCTTCATCAGCTCCGACACGCCCTGGACCAGCAGCAGCGCGCAGGTGATCGGAATGCACCAGCGCAGCGGCCAGATGATCGGCTGCCACGCCGAGACGTTCGACTTCTCCCAGATGCTGAGGGAATAGCGCGCGTCTTCCAGCGTGACCCAGAACAGCACGGCGATCGCCGGAAAAAAGAAGATGATGTAGGCAAGCGTGTCGATCCGGCCCTTGGTCCGGTCGGTAAACTTTTCCCACAGCATGTCGGTGCGCACATGGGCGCCCTTCAGCAGCGCGAAGGCGGCGCCGAGCATGAACATGGCCCCGTAGGCCATCGTGGTGATTTCCTGCGCCCAATCGGTCGGGCTGTTGAAGCCGTAGCGCAGCACGACTTCGCAGACATTGGGCACGATCAGCGGAATACTGAGAACCGCGACAAGATAACCCGTCCACTCGGTGAACTTGTCGATTCCCCGGATCACCGCCAGATAGGCCGGCGACGGCTGGTCCATATCGGAACTCTCCCCTTAGCCCCAACCGCGCGAACGTTGTTCAGAATGCCGCTCCCCCCGCGGCCGCAAAGAAACGGGCCGCGCTCGTCGCGCGGCCCGCGGTCGCTCTGGCACCTATTTCTCGGGCCAGTAGTGGTCGGCCGCCAGATTGTAGGCCGGGAAGTAGAACTTCTTGGCCGGCACGACGACCGATGCCCAGGCCTTCTGGCTGTCCATCACCTTCTTGAAGAACGGGTTGGCCTGGGCCTCCTTGGCCGCGATCCGGTCCCAGGCCTTCAGGAATTCGACGTGGATCTCGTTCGGCGTCTGCAGAACGTTGACCTTGTGCTTTTCCCGGAATTCCTTGAGAGCATCGGCGTTCTGCTTCTGCCAACCCACCCACCACTTGATCAGAACCTCGGTGGCGGCGGCCTTGATGATCTCCTGGTTGCGCTTGCTGATCTCTTTCCAGGCGTCGCCGTTGATCAGAAGATTGCCGATCGACACCGACTCGTGCAGCGACGGCGCGTAGTGGTACTTCCACACGGTCTGGAAGCCGAAGCGCAGATCCTCGATGCCGCCGACCCATTCGGCGCAGTCGATCGTGCCGCGCTCCGCGGCCGGCATGATTTCGCCGCCCGGCATGTTGACGGTCCGCATGCCCATCTCGTTGAAGATCTGGCCCGCGACGCCGGTCTGACGGCACTTCATGCCCTTGAAGTCGGCAAGGTTCTCGATCCGCTTCTTGAACCAGCCCAGCGCCTGCGGGCTCGAGATCAGGATGGGGATATGGATGACGTTGAGCTTGAGCTGGTCGTGGTAGAATTCGTCGATCAGCTTCTCGCCGCCGCCCCACCAGATCCAGCCTAGGAAGTCCTGCTGGTCCATGCCCCAGGGGCCGCCCGGGCCGCCGGTCATCAGGATGGCGGCGCTGTTCTTGCCCTGCCAGTAGCCGGCCCAGGTGTGGGCGCCGTCGATCACGCGCTTGTTGGTCGCATCGAGCACTTCGAACGCCGGCACGATCTGGCCGGCAGGCATCGCCTCGATCTTGACCTCGCCGCCGGTGAGCTCTTCCACCCGCTTGGCGAACATGGTGAAATTCTCGTACAGCGTCAGAGACGCAGGCCAACTCGCCTGCATCTTGAGGACTTTCTGGGCCGCGGCCGGCGCCGGGCTAAGACTGAGTGCCGTGAACGCGGCCAATCCAGCCGCGAACACGGTTCCGAGGAACCGTGATCTCATGATTCAATCCTCCCATGCGGCAGCGGTGGGCTCGCTTCCGAGCCTTCATGTTGGGTTGCTGCACGTGCAAACTAGGACGACGGTCAGACGGATGTCAACGTTCTGACGTCTGACTCATTGCCACGCTCACGTGTCGCCAGAGGGGGCGGCACGGAACTGTCACCATCCAGCACCGGATCGGGTTCACCATGTCGTTCATCAACCCCAGTCGCTTCACCACCCGACCGGAAATCACCGGTACTTTCGGGGTCGTCGCCTCGACCCACTGGATCGCCACCGCGGTCGGCATGTCGATCCTGGAACGGGGCGGCAACGCGTTCGACGCCGCCGTCGCCACCGCCTTCACGCTGCAGGTGGTCGAGCCCCACCTGTGCGGGCCGGGCGGCGACGTACCGATCATTCTGTACGACGTGCGCCGCGGCCGCCCCGAAGTGATCTGCGGCCAGGGTCCGACCCCGGCCGGCGCTACAATCGCCCACTACCGCAATCAGGGTCTCGACATGGTGCCCGGCACCGGGCTACTGGCGGCCTGCATCCCCGGCACCTTCGACGCCTGGATGTTGCTGTTGCGCGACTACGGCACCCTGCGCCCGGCCGACGTGCTGGCGCCGGCCATCGCCTATGCCCGCGACGGCCATCCGATCGTCGAGCGGGCATGCGCCACGATCGCCACGGTGCGCCAGCAGTTCGAGACGCACTGGCCGACATCGGCCGCGGTGTTCCTGCCCGGCGGCGACGTCCCGGCACCGGGCTCGCTGTTCCGCAACGCCGCCTTCGCGGCGACCTACGCCCGCATCGTGCGCGAGGCCGAAGGCGCCGGCAGCGACCGCCTGGCGCAGATCGAACGCGCCCGGCGCGCGTGGTCGCAGGGCTTCGTCGCCGAGGCGATCGACCGCTTCTGCCGCACCCAGGACGTGATGGATGTCAGCGGCCGACCGCACAAGGGCGTGTTGAGCGGTGCCGACATGGCCAGGTGGCAGGCCACGGTCGAGCCGCCGCAAACCTATCGCTACGGCCGTTACACGGTGTGCAAGACCGGGCCGTGGGGTCAGGGCCCGGCCATGCTGCAGCAACTCGCGCTGCTGAAAGGCTATCATCTCGACGGCATGGACCCGACCAGCGCCGACTTCATCCACCTGCAGATCGAATGCGCCAAGCTGGCCTATGCCGACCGCGAGGCGTTCTACGGCGATCCCGACTTCGTCGACGTGCCGATGACGACGCTGCTGTCGGACGCCTACAACGCCGAGCGCCGCAAGCTGATCGCCGACAAGGCGTCGCTGGAACTGCGCCCGGGCCGCATCGACGGCTTCGGCGGCGTCGTCAAGCTGCGCCGCGCCGACGCCCAGCGCGCCGCGGTCGGCGCCAGCGGCGCCGGCGAGCCGACGGTCGGCCGGCTCGGCCAGGTGCGCGGCGACACCGTGCATTTCGACATCATCGACCGCGACGGCAACATGGTGACCGCGACGCCCAGCGGCGGCTGGCTGCAGAGCTCGCCGGTGATCCCCGAGCTCGGCTTCCCGCTGGGCACGCGCGCGCAGATGTTCTGGCTCGACGAGGGCAAGCCCGGCACGCTCGCGCCCGGCAAGCGGCCGCGCACCACCCTGACCCCGACCTTGGCGCTGCGCGACGGCGAGCCGTATCTCGCCTGGGGTTCGCCCGGCGGCGACCAGCAGGACCAGTGGATCACCCAGTTTTTCCTGCGCCACGTCCATTGCGGCATGAACCTGCAGGAGGCGATCGATGCGCCGGCGTGGCACAGCGAACACTTCCCCAGTTCGTTCTGGCCGCGCACGGCACGGCCGGGCGTGATGGTGGTCGAAAACCGTGTGCCGGCCGAAACCATCAAGGAGCTGCGCCGGCGCGGCCACGAGGTGGAAGTTGGCGAGGACTGGTCGGAAGGTCGTCTGACCGCCGCGTCGCGCGACGATCCCTGGCGCAGGGCCGCCGCCAATCCGCGCGGCATGCAAGGCTATGCGGCCGGGCGCTGAGCGGGACTGGCGATGACCTGGTCAATCATTGCACGGGACAGGGCCTCCGGCGCCATCGGGATCGCCGTCGCCACCCGCTTCTTCGCGGTTGGCGCGCGCGTGCCCTACATCGCCACCGGCATCGGCGCGGTGGCGACGCAGGCCATGGTCAACCCCTTCTACGGCCCGCGCGGATTGCAGCTGCTGCGCGAGGGCGTGCCGGCGGCCGACGTGGTGCGCCTGCTGACGGCGGCCGACGACGGCCAGGCGCACCGCCAGGTGCACGTCATGGACGCCGCCGGGCGCTTCGCCGCCCACACCGGCACGGCCTGCATCGACTGGTGCGGTCACGTGATCCGTGACGGCTTCTCGGTGGCCGGCAACATGCTGGCCGGGCCGCAGGTCATCGAGCAGACCGCCGCCGCGTTCCAGTCCGGCGCCGCCCTATCCTTTGCCCGCCGCCTCATCGCGGCACTCAAGGCCGGCGAAAGCGTCGGTGGCGACAAGCGTGGCAAGCAGTCCGCCGCCCTGTTGATCCATGGCGCGGAGGAGTATTCGGATCTCGATCTGCGCGTCGACGACCACGCCGACCCGCTGGCCGAGCTGGAACGGCTGGAGACAGTGAGCCGCCAGCACTGGGTCCATTTCCGCCAATTCATGCCGACGCGATCCAATCCCGCCGGCATCACCGATCGCGCCACGATCGAAGCCGGCATTGCCGCTGGCCAGGCCGCCGAGACCGGATGACACTGCGGCAGGTGCATGCCGGCGCGCCGACCGCGCCGAATGTGGGTCGGAACGGCCGGTGTCGGCTGCGATGCGTGGACCACCAGGACAGAAGGACGACGTGATGGATGCGCAGACCTTGCGCCAGGCTGTAATCGACGTTCCCGGGCGCCGCCGCTACGAACTGGCCGTCGACGGCCACGTGGCGTTCGTCGACTACCGCCTCGACGGCAATGTGGCGGTGGTGCCCTACACCGAAGTGCCGCCAGCCCTGGAAGGGCGCGGCATCGGCACGGCGCTGGTGCTGGGCGCGCTGGACCGCCTGCGCGCGCAGGGCCGCAAGGTGGTGCCGCGCTGCGGTTTCTTCGCCCGCGTGATCGCCCGCCATCCCGAGCAGCGCGATCTGCTGGCGTGACGGCCTGACGTCATGCGACGCCGCACTCGCGTCGTGCGGGCCACGTCGCCTGCGGGGTCGACGGCGCCGCGATGGGGCTCTACATTGCGCCACGACGACATCCGCGCAGGAGACGCGCCATGACCGCCTGCATCGTGGGCTGGGCCCATTCCAAGTTCGGCAAGCTCGACGCCGAGACCAGCGAATCGCTGATCGTCAAGGTGGCGAGCGACGCCATCGCCCATGCCGGCATCGAGCCGCGCGACGTCGATGTCATCTATGTCGGCAACATGAACGGCGGCTTCGTCAAGCAGGAGTTCCACTCCTCGCTGCCGCTGCAGGCGCATCCCGACCTGCGCTTCAAGCCCTCGACGCGGGTCGAGAACGCCTGCGCCACCGGCTCCGCCGCCATCCACATGGGCATTAACAGCCTGGCAGCCAAGAAAGCGCGCTTCGTGCTGGTGGTCGGCGTCGAGAAGATGACCGAGCTCAACAGTGCCCAGGCCGGCGACGTGCTGATCAAGGCATCGTATGTCGCCGAGGAGGCCAACATCGAGGCCGGCTTCGCCGGCATCTTCGGCAAGATCACCTCGGCCTATTTCCAGCGCTACGGCGACAAGTCCGACGCGCTGGCTCGCATCGCCGTGAAGGCGCACAGGAACGGCGTCAAGAATCCCTACGCCCACTTCCAGCGCGAGTTCGACTACGCCTTCTGCCGCAACCCGTCCGACAAGAACCCGTTCGTCGCCGGCCCGCTGAAGCGCACCGACTGCTCGCCCGTCACCGACGGCGCGGCCGCCGTGATCCTGGCCGACACCGACACGGCGCTGGGCATGAAGCAGGCGATCGCCTTCCGCGCCGCCGAACACGTCAATGACTTCCTGCCGATGTCCAAGCGCGACATCATCCAGTTCGAGGGCCCGACCTTGGCGTGGAAGCGCGCCCTGGAATCGGCACGTCTGGATCTGCTCGATCTCAGCTTCGTCGAGACGCACGACTGCTTCACGTCCGCCGAGCTGATCGAGTACGAGGCCATGGGACTGGCGCCGCGTGGCCAAGGCGAGCGCGCTATCCTCGAGGGCTGGACCGAGCGCGACGGCAAGCTGCCGGTCAACGTCTCGGGCGGCCTGAAAGCCAAGGGCCATCCGGTCGGCGCCACCGGCGTGTCGATGCACGTCATGGGCTGCCTGCAACTCTCCGGCTCGGCGGGCGCCATGCAGCTGCCGACCGCGAAACTCGCCGGCATCTTCAACATGGGCGGCGCCGCGGTCGCCAACTACGTCAGCATCCTCGAACCGGTGAAGTGAGCATCCTCCCCTCATGCGCAGCATGGGGGAGATGGCTAGAGGCCGGAGGGAGAGCGCACGCGGCGGCTCGCTGGAGAAGCCACGTGGGCTCTCCGCCGCCCCTTCGGGACATCCTTCGACTTCGCTCAGGACAGGCCTTCCCAGCTCGGCCGGGGAGGACTCCTACGCCCGGTAGAACGGCCGGTCGCCGCACACCGTCACGCGATGCCCGTAGCGGCGGTGCGGGTGATAGTCGAACAGCGCGTGATGCTGGGCGCAGCGGTTGTCCCAGAAGGCGACCGAGTTGGCGCGCCAGTGAAAGCGGCACTGGAACTCCGGCGTCTCGACATGCCGGTAGAGATACTCCAGCAGTGCTGCGCTCTCCGGCCGCGGCAGGCCAAGGATGCGGGTGGTGAAGCCGCGGTTGACGAACAGCGCCTTGCGGCCGGTCACCGGGTGGGTGCGGATCACCGGATGCTCTGACTTGGACAGCACCTTGTCGGCCCGATCGCCGTAGGCACCGCCAAACACATGGGCGCTGTCGTGGATCGCCGTCAGGCCGTCGAGATGCGCCTTCATGCGGTCCGACAGCGCCTCGTAGGCGGCGTACATGCTGGCGAACAGCGTGTCGCCGCCGCCCGATGGCGGCACCTCGGTGAGATAGAGGATACTGCCCATCGGCGGTTCGGCCTCGAACGAGACGTCGGAGTGCCATTCCTCGCCCGCGACCCGCTTGGATTTCTCGTCAGCGGCGATGATCAGGATCTCGGGGTGGCCCTCCAGCGTTCGGCCCGACGCTGGGTGGATGTGCAGCTTGCCGAAGCGGCGCCCGAAATCCTTGTGCTGCTCGGGCGTCATCGTCTGGTCGCGGAAGAAGATCACGAGGTTGTCGGCCAGGGCGTCGTGAATTTCCTGGAACTGCTGGTTGCCCAGTGGCCGCGACAGGTCGACGCCACCGATCTCCGCGCCGATCACGGGGTTGAGCTTGCGCACCTCGATCGTCTGGTAGGTCATGTCTTCCTCCGCGCCCGTCGCGTTGTTGGCGAAACTCTCGCACCGGCGGCCGTGACAAGGGAGGACATTCTTGCCAGATTCCGTATTACGGAACGATGCAATGGATCGCAACGATGCAGCCTCCCGCCACTGATGCAACCTCGGCCGACGCGATCGGTCCGGTGACGCGCGCCCTCGCCGTGCTGGAGGCGTTGAACCGGCGACCGAGCACGCCGCTGCGCGTCCTGCACGACGACACCGGCCTGCCGAAGCCGACTCTGGTGCGCCTGCTGCATGCGCTGCGCGCCGCCGGGTATGTCGAGCAGATATCGCGCCGCCTCGGCTATCGGGTGACCGGCCGGGTCGTGCAGCTGTCGGCCGGAGTCCGCATGCGCGATCGGGTGGTCGATGCGGCGATCGGCCCGATGGATCAGTTCACCCAACGCCACCGCTGGCCGCTCTATCTCGGCACGCTGGAAGGCAGCACCATCCAGGTCCGCCACAGCACCGTCGCCGACAGCCCGTTGTCGACCGAGCCGGCAGCCTACAACCGCGCATGGCCGATCCTCAGCAGCGCCCTGGGCCACGCCTATCTCGCCTTCTGTCCCGACGCTGAGCGGTCGATGATTCTGCGGGCACTGGCCACCTCGGCCCGGGCCGAGACCGCGCCGGCGCGCGATCCGCGCGGACTGCTGGCCACGCTGCGCGCCATTCGCCGCCAGGGCTACGCGCTGACGCCGCCCAGCCGCAGCCGATATCTGGGCATGGCCGTGCCGGTCATGGACGGCGAAACGGTGCTGGCCTGCCTGTCGCTGCGCTTCCTGCGCCGCGCGCTGACCGTTGAGGAGGCGGTTGGCCACTATCTCGACGATCTGCAGCGCGCCGCGCGCGAGATCGGCCGGGTCGTCGGCACGCGCCCCGTGGCGGCGCCAGATTGATCTTGCGAAGCCGGCATTGTGCTAGGTTGGGGCCCGCGATGATCCGCCCTTCGACCCTGACTACCGCCTCGAGCCGCACCCTCGCCCCGGTCGTGCGCCGGTGCATTGTCCTGTTGCCCTTGCTGGCCACGATCCTGGGCGGTCCGGCGCGGGCCGCACCGGACGAGGACGGCTACGGCAAGTCGCAAGGCTATCCCATCGGGACTACGACGACGTGGGGGCGGCAGCAGTATCTGGTCGGCGCCCTCAGCAAGTTCGACACGCTCTTCGAGGCCCGGCCGGTGCCGGCATCGCCCCGGCCACGACCGCTGACGCGGGCCGACCGCGCGCCGGACGTCTGGTACACGTTCAACAACGAACGACGGAACCTGCAGCGCTATCTCGATGGCAATCCCACGACGGGGCTGTTGATCGTCAAGGACGGCAGGATCCTGGTCGAAACCTACCAGTACGACCGGACCGAACACCATCGCTTCACGTCGTTTTCCATGGCGAAAACGATTACCGCCATGCTGCTGGGTATCGCGTTGCGCGACGGGGCCATCCGGTCGCTCGACGACCGGGCTGATACCTATGTGCCCGAATTCCGTGGCACCGCGTATGGCGAGACGCCAATCCGGCACCTGCTCACCATGTCCTCGGGCGTTGCCTTCACCGAGGACTACGACGGCAAGGACGACATCACTCGATTGTGGCGCGCCACGCTGCTGCGCACGGGACCCGGCGGCCCGGTGGCCGTGACCCAGTTCAACAGTCGCAGCCGGCCGCCGGGCGAAAAGTTCCACTACGCCTCGGCCGAAACCCAGGTTCTCGGCATGGTGCTGCGCGGCGCCACCCATATGCCGCTGTGCGATATCTCTGCGACCAGGCTACCGGCAGCCGATGGGCGCCGAGGCCGACGCGACCTGGAACATCGATGCCGCCGGCCAGGAAGCCACCTTCTGCTGTTTCAACGCGATCCTGCGCGACTACGCGCGGCTCGGCCTGCTGCTGGCGTCCGACGGCATCCGCGACGGACGACAGATCGTGCCGCCGGACTGGGTGCGTGCGGCAACAGTCTCTGACGACGCCGCGCCGCATCTCAAACCCGGCACTGCCACGCGCTTCTTCGGCTATGGCTACCAGACCTGGATCTTTCCCGAGGCCGATCGGCAGTTCGCACTGTTGGGCGTGCGCGGTCAGGCCATTTTCATCCATCCGCGCGCCAGGCTGGTGATGGTGCACACGGCGGTGCGCCGGCAGCCGCGCGATCCCGCTGGCGCCGAAGCCGTGGCACTGTGGCGTGCCCTGGTTCGGGAATTCGCCAGATAGGAACCCGGTCACCATCATGCTGGTGTCAGTTTTCTGATGCAGCACGCCTGCAACAGGCGCCTGCAGCGAAAATCGCTTTACAATTTCTGATTGTATTATATTAACGGCGCGGGGGCGCTGAGGTCGCGCGTCATCCCCAATTGCGCAAGCCCGCGTAGTTTGTTGTCCCAACGCGAATGGGCCCAGCGATGAGCAAGACTTTCTTTGTGGAACCGGGCCACGAAGCCCTGAACCGCGGCGTCTGGTACGGACCCGGCGTCATGCTGATCGTGGAAGAAGGCGAGCGGATCGAAGTCTATGCCGCGCCCAAGGGAAAACCGGCAGCGTGCATCGGCAACTACGACTACGCGAAACTGAGGCAGGACCGCCCGCCCGCCGGCCTGCGCAACGCGCCCTGACAGACGAAAGCCGCCGAGCGGCGCGACGTCGGCCCGACTGATCCCGGCCGCGCCGCAGACCTACGTCGTCCGTACCGAAGCGCCGGGTGGACCGACCCGTGATGGCTCACCCAGCCGCGACGATTTCCTGCAACCGGCGCACCGCCATCAGCACGCGTTCGGGCGTGGCCGGCGCGTCCAGGTGCACCGGCATGGTGTGGTCGACGACGCTTGAGATGGCATCCTTCAGCGCCGTCCACACCGCCGTTGCCAGCAGCAGCGGCGGCTCGCCGATCGCCTTGGACCGAAAAATCGTAGCCTCACGCGCCGGCGCATCGTCAAGCAGGCGCACGTTGAAGATCGGCGGCACGTCGCGACTGCCGGGGATCTTGTAGGTCGAGGGGCCGGCCGTGCGCAGACGGCCCTGTTTGTCCCACCAAAGTTCCTCGCAGGTCAGCCACCCCATGCCTTGCGCGAAGGCGCCTTCGATCTGGCCGAGATCGACGGCCGGGTTCAGCGACCGGCCGCAATCCTGCACCAGGTCGGCGCGCAGCACGCGCGTCTCCCCGGTCAGCGTATCGATCGCCACCTCGGCGACCGCCGCACCGTAGGAGAAGTAGAAGAACGGCCGGCCGGTCATCGTCGCCGGATCCCAGTGGATCTTGGGCGTCTTGTAGAAACCGGTCGACGATAGCGATACCCGGCCGGCGTGGCACAATTTCGCCAGCTCGCCGAAAGCCATGGCGCGGTTGTCGCCCGGTCGTGCCACGCACACCCGGTTGTCGCGAAAGTCGATGACCTCCTCGGGCACGTCGAAATGGATGGCCGCGAACGCCGCCATGCGCTGGCGGATGGTGTTGGCGGCGGCGAAGGCGGCCCAACCATTGAGATCGGAACCGGTCGACGCCGCCGTCGGCGACGTGTTGGGGACCTCGCCCGTGGATGTCGGCGTCACGCGAATGCGGTCGAGATCGACCTGGAACACCTCGGCGACGATCTGCGCCACCTTGACGAACAGCCCCTGACCCATCTCGGTGCCGCCGTGGTTCAGCCGGATCGAACCGTCGCTGTAGACGTGCACCAGGGCGCCGGCCTGGTTCATGCTCGGGATGTTGAACGAGACGCCGAACTTCAGCGGGAACAGGCCGAGCCCGCGCTTGAGGACAGGGCTTGCGCGGTTGAAGGCATCGACCTCGGCACGACGGCGCTCCCATTCGGCATCACGCATCACCTGCGCCACGCACCGCCGGATCTGGTTGTCCTCGACCTTCTGGCCATAGGGCGTCTCGTCGTTCGTGCCCTCGCCGTAGAAATTGACGGCCCGCACCGCCTCCGGAGTCTTGCCCAGCGCCTGCGCGATTCTGCCGACGGCGTCCTCCATGACCACCACGCCCTGCGGCCCGCCGAATCCTCGGAAGGCGGTGTTGGACACCGTGTTCGTCTTGCACGCCAGTCCGGTGCAGCGCACGTGCGGCAGCCAGTAAACGTTGTCGACATGCGTCAGGGCGCGGCCCAGCACGCCCGGCGTCAGATCGACGCTATGGCCGCCGTCGGCGGCCATCGTCGCGTCCAGCGCTAGCACACGGCCATCGTCGTCGAAGCCGACCTCGTAGCGATAGAGGAAGGCGTGGCGCTTGCCGGTCGCCACCATGTCGTCGGCGCGCGGCAGACGCAGCTTGACCGGCCGGCCGGACTGGTACGCCAGCAGCGCCGCCGCCGCCGCCACCCACGAGGCGTTGCTCTCCTTGCCGCCGAAGGCGCCGCCCATGCGGCGGACCATCACCGTGACCTGGTTGAACTCCAGCCCCAGCACGCGAGACACAATGTGCTGCACCTCGGTCGGATGCTGGGTCGAGGAATGGACAATGAGATCGCCGTCCTCGCCCGGCGCCACCAATGCGATCTGGCCTTCGAGATAGAAGTGCTCCTGACCGCCGACGCGGAAGCTGCCCGATAGCCGCCGCGGCGCGCCTTTCATCGCCGCATCGACGTCGCCGCGCGCCACGACCGACGGCGGATAGAGCAGCGACCGCCTGTCCAGCGCCTCGTCCAGCGTGAGGACCGGCAGCAGCGGTTCGATCTCGAGCGCAACCTTCTTCGCCGCGGCGCGCGCCACGTCCAACGACGTGGCGGCAATGGCGGCCACTGGTTGGCCGGCATATTCGACCACGCCGTCGGCCAACAGCCTCTCGTTGTCGCGGATCGGCGCGATGTCGTTGCGGCCGGGGATGTCGGCCGCCGTCACCGCCGCGACCACGCCGGGCAGCGCGCGCACCGCCGTCAGATCGACCGCCGCGAGCCTGCCATGCGCAACCGGCGAAAGCACCAGGGCGGCATGCACCAGCCCGGCCGGTTCCGCCATGTCGTCGATGTAGACGGCTTCGCCCGTGGTGTGCTTCAGCGCGCTGTCGTGGCGTTCGGCCTTGTGCACACCGCCCCTGGCGGTGCCTGGCGCGCGATCGGGATCGGCCGCGCTCATAGCCGGTCGATCTCGAGGGCAACGTCGGGCCGCGTCACGCGCACGTGCAATCGGCGCAACAGGTTGCCGGCGACGACTTGGCGATACCGGGCACTGCCGCGCCAGTCGTCGACCGGCTGGAAATCGCCTTCCATCACCGCCGCGGCGGCGGCAACAGTCGCGTCGCTCCAGGGCCGCCCGACCAGCGCCGCTTCCGCCTGCCGTGCCCGCGCCGGCGTGGCCGCCATGCCGCCGAAGGCCAGACGCGCCGCGCGCACAATGCCGCCGTCGATGCGTAGCCGATAAGCCCCGAGCACGGCCGAGATATCCTGGTCGCGGCGTTTGGAAACCTTGTCGACGTGGAAGATCTCGTCCCTCGCCGGCACCTCGATCTCGACGGCCTCGATGATCTCGTCGGCCCGCAACGCCGTGCGGCGGTAGCCGACGAAGTAGTCGTCGATCGCCACGGCACGCGTCCCATTGGCGGCGGAGCGCAGGTGGACGCTCGCGCCGAGCGCCAGCAGCACCGGCAGCGTATCGCCGATCGGCGAGGCCGTGCCGAGATTGCCGCCGATCGTCCCCATGGCGCGGATCTGACGCGAACCCAGTCGGCGCACCATGGCGCCGAACGGCATCAGCGCACCGTCGAGCTGCGGCAACAGCCGGGCGTAGCTCGCGGCGGCGCCGATCCGCAGCCGGCCGGGCGTCGCCGCGATGACCTGCAGCTCGGGCACCCGCCCGACATACACGACATGTGCCGGCACCTCGCGGTCGTGGCTGACGCGCAGCCCCAGATCGGTGCCGCCCGCCAGCAACCAGGCGTCGGGATGATCGCGGCGCAGTGCCAGCAGCGCGTCCATGGTCGCCGGCACATCGAATCGCGCGCCGTCGGGCTGTCCGGCAGGCGCGGCAGTTCGGAAAACCGGTCCGGCCGGCACCTCGGGCATCGAGGCCGCCACCGTTGCCGCAGCCGCGATGCGCGCCTCCGGCAGCTGGGCCACGCGCGCCATCGCCTCGACGATCGGCCGGTAGCCGGTGCAGCGGCAGAGGTTGCCGGCCAGCGCGTCGTGGATCAGTTCCGGTTGCGCCGGTTCACCGCCGACGGCAAAGGCGTACATGCTCATGATGATGCCCGGTGTGCAGTAGCCGCACTGCGTGCCGTCGCCCTCGGCCAGCGCCCGCTGCACCGGATGCGGCGTGCCGTCAGCGCCGCGCAATCCCTCGACGGTGCGCACTGCACGCCCATGGATCTGGCCCAGCATCAGCAGGCAGGCGTTGACCGGCGCACACGGTCCGCCGCGTTCCGTCGTCGCGTCCTCCAGCACCACGGTGCACGCGCCGCAATCGCCCTCGGCGCACCCCTCTTTCGTGCCGGTCAGACGCGCCGAGCCGCGCAACCAGTCAAGCAGGGTCATCGCCGGCGACGCCCCCGTCGCCGTGACCGGCCGGCCGTTCAGGACGAAGGCGATATGATCGGACATGTCCCTCCTACCCGGCCAAACCGGGAATCGACCCATGGACGTCCGTCCATCGAGGCCTGACCATGGCTGCGTGCAAGGTTGATACCGCCCGCCCAGCCATCGGCTTCACGCGGCCGATTTGACAGGAACTGCCCGAGTCGCTGCAATAGCCGGCTTTGCCGCCTGCCGTCCGGCATGGATTCGACGGCCGGGAGCTAGGTTTGCCCAGAACACCGGTGCGCAGCCGGACCAACGTCACCGCCGCCAGTCTGGAACGCCTGGGGACACCCAAGCTGGCGGCCCTGCTGGTCGAGCAGGCGCGCCGCGACCGGACACTGCGCGAAACCCTGGCGCGCGCGCTGGCCGAGGCCGCCGGGCCGGACGATTTGCGCCACTACATCGAGCGCCGGCTGCCGGTGCTGGCCAAGGCGCGGCCGGCCGGCGATGCCGCCGCCGCCCGCGCGCGTGTCGGCGAGCTGGACGATCTGCGCCGCAGCGCGGTCGAGGTGATCGCACCCCGCGATCTGCCGGCGGCGATTTCCCTGCTGCGCCTCATGGTCGAGCTGGCGCCGGCGATCGTCGGGCGCATCGAGGCCGTGGGCGAGGCGACCGAGGCCTGGCAGACTGCCGTCGTGTCCGATCTCGCCGGCCTGTGGCAACGCGACGCGCCACGCGCTGACGAGGTGGCCGATTTCGTCGCCGCCTGCTGCGAGAGCTATGGTGAAAAACCGACCGAACTGGTCACGCCATTCGCACCGTTGCTCGGTGAGCCCGGATTGCTGCGCGTGCAGGCGCAGCTGCAGAGCGGACTGACCGACTTGCCGACCCAAGAAGCCGGCGGCTCTTGGGGCGCCGCCGGTGGGCGCGCCTACGATACGTGGCGACGCGCCAGGCTGCTGCGGCGCCGGCTGGGCGAAATCGCCGATCTGCGCGGTGACGTCGACGGTTTCATCGCCCTGCAGCAAGGGCAGCCGCGCAGCCAGGTCCAGGTGCGCGCCATCGTCGAGCGCCTCTTGCGCGCCGGGCGCAGCGACGAGGCCCTGACCTGGCTGGACGACGCGCGCTACCACAACCGGTTGATCGACACCACCGACCTGCGGCTGGCGGCGCTCGACGCGGCGGGCCGCGGCGAGGCGGCGCAGGCGCTGCGCTGGCAGCGCTTCGAACGACAGCTCGACCGGGCGATGCTGCGCGACTACCTGGCGCATCTGCCGGACTTCGAGGACTTCGAGGCCGAGCGTCGCGCCATGGAGTATGCGCTGGCCGCGCGTTCGGCTTCCGACGCGCTGGCCTTCCTGACCGCCTGGCCCGACCTCGACATGGCCGCCCGGCTGCTGCGCGCGCGCGCGCACGAATTTGGCGCCACGCCGCCCGAAGCCCTGTTCCAGGCCGCCGAGGCGCTGCGCGAGCGACATCCGCAGGAATCCGTTATCGCCGTACGCCTCGCCGTACTGGCCGTCCTGCAGCGCGGCCTGTCGCGTCTGTACGAAAAGGCCGCCCAGGCCCTGGCCGACTGCGCCACGCTGCCGGATCCGTCTTGGCCGCCGTCCGGCCCGGAAAGTCACGACGCCTTCATCGACCGTCTGCGCGACGACTATCGTCGGCAATGGGGTTTCTGGCGGCCGTTCGAGGCGGCGAAGCCCTGAGCACTGGTTGCCAAGCGGCGTGGCGCTCGCTAGACCCGCGGCACCTCCCATCGCGAGTCCGGCATGATCGATTTCAGTCTCACCCCGCGCGAACAGGACCTGCGGGATCGCACGCGCGCCTTCGTGCGTGATGTCGATCCCCCTACGAGGCCGACAAGCGGCAGAGCCCGCATGAGGCCCGGCGACGACCTGCGCCGCGAGCTCAATGCGCTGGCCAAACGCGCCGGCCTGCTGGCGCCGCAATGCGACCCGCACTGGGGCGGGCTGGGACTGACGCACCGCGAACGCGCCGTCGTGTTCGAGGAAGCCGGCTATTCGCTGCTCGGCCCGATCGCGATGCACTGCATGGCGCCCGACGAAGGCAACATGCACATGCTGGAGGCGGTGGCGAGCGAGGCACACCGGCAACGCTGGCTGAAGCCGCTGGCCGCCGGCGACATCCGCTCCTGCTTCGCCATGACCGAGCCGCCGCCCGGCGCCGGCTCCGACCCGTCGGCGATGACCACCACCGCGGTGCAGGACGGCGAGCACTTCGTCATCAACGGCGAGAAATGGCTGATCACCGGTGCCAACGGGGCCGGCGTCATGATCATCATGGCCCGCACCGTGGTCGACGGCCAGGATCGCGGCGCCACCATGTTCATGAGCGACTTTGCCGGCCGACGGCATCGCCATCGAACGCACCATCGACACCATCGAGCAGAGCATGACTGGCGGTCATGGCGTCGTGCGCTTCAGAAACCTGCGGGTGCACCGCGACGACGTGCTGGGCGAGGTCGGCCGCGGCTTCCGCTATGCCCAGGTGCGGCTGGCGCCGGCGCGGCTGACACACTGCATGCGCTGGCTGGGTGCGGCGCGCCGGGCGCACGACATCGCCGTCGACTATGCCAACCGGCGCAAGGCGTTCGGCAAGACACTGATCGAGCACGAGGGCGTCGGCTTCCAGCTCGCCGACAACCTGATCGACCTGCACATGGCGCGGCTGGCGATCTGGCATTGCGCCTGGGTGCTCGATCAGGGCCGCGACGCGCGCATCGAATCGAGCATCAGCAAGGTGGCGGTATCCGAGGCACTGTTCCGCGTCGCCGACCGTTGCGTGCAGGTGCTGGGTGGCCTGGGCGTCACCGGCGATACGCTGGTCGAGCGCATCTTCCGCGAGGTCCGCGCCTTTCGCATCTACGACGGCCCGTCCGAGGTGCATCGCTGGAGCCTGGCGCGCGGCCTGGCGGCAAGAGCGTGAAGGGGGCGTCCGGCCGCGGCATCGGGCGCTGATCACGCCGATCCGGCCAGGCCTGCGCGGGCGTCGCCTTGAGGACACTTGAAGACTGTTCGCCCGCGGCCGACTATCGCAGCGCTTCGAGAAGAAGGGAGGCCGGCGATGCTCGAAACGCGTGAGGGCGGCTGCCACTGCGGCCGCGTGCGCTTCCGCGCCGAGGTCGACTTGGACCTGATGTCGCAATGCAGCTGCACGATATGCACCAAAAAGGGGATCCTCCATCTGCCCGCGAGTCCGGAGGTCTTCCAGTTGCTGCGCGGCAAGCATGCACTGACGGTGTACACCTTCGGCACCGGCGTGGCGCAGCACGCCTTCTGCACACAGTGCGGCATGCATGCGTTCTACATTCCGCGTTCCCAGCCGGACCGCATCTCCGTCAATGCCCGCTGTCTCGACGGGATCGACGGACCGAGCCTCAAGCCAACCCGGTTTTTCGACGGCCGGCACTGGGAGGACGCCCAGCGCCGCCGAATCGCCGAGACCGGGCATACGCCGCCGCCCGGATTGAACGGCTCGGTCACGCTCAAAGCCATCCTGGACCGCGCCAACGAATAAGGCAGTGTCCTTCGGCTGGCCTTCCGCCGGCTAGAGATTTCCGATCGATTCCGCGGCAAGCTGGAGCCACGGAGGCCCGTGCGCCGGGAGTCCTTTATCGCGACATCGCCATGCACCGACCGCAAGCCGACACTTTCGACGCGCTACGCGCCGCCTTCCGCTGGGAAATTCCCGCGACGTTCAACTTCGCGACCGATGTCGTCGATCGCTGGGCTCGCGATGCGGCGCGGCCGGCCCTGTTCTGGTCCGACGCGTCCGGCGCGCGCCGCGACTTCTCCTTCGCCGAGATCGCCGAACTGGCGTGCCGGTTTGCCAACGTGCTGCGCGACGCCGGCGTACGGCAGGGCGATCGCGTCGTCGTCATGCTGCCGCGCCTGCCGGCCTGGCAGATCGCCATGGTGGCGTGCCTGCGTCTGGGCGCCGTCCCGATTCCCTCGATCGAGATGCTGACCGCGGCCGACATCGCCTACCGCGCCGAGACGGCCGACGCGGTGGCGGCCGTGACCACGACCGCCAATATCGACAAGTTCGCCGGCTTGCCGGGCATCAAGGCCCGCATTGCGGTCGGCGGCGGCGCGGGCTGGATCGACTTCGACCGGGCCATCGCCGCGGCCGGCAGCGAATGCCCGGCGGCGGTCGTGCGGGCCGACGATCCGGCGCTGCTGTTCTTCACCTCTGGCTCGACCGGCAAGCCCAAGGGCGTGCTGCATGCGGCCCGCGCGCTCTTCGCCTGGCGCAACGCCATGTGGTTCTGGCCTGACCTGACGGAGCGCGACGTCATCTGGTGCACCGCCGACACCGGCTGGGCCAAGGCCGGCACCAGCGTGTTGATCGGCCCATGGTCGTGCGGCGCCGCCGTACTATTTCACGACGGCCCGTTCGATGCCCGTCGGCGCCTGGAGCTGATCCAGCGCTATCGCGTCAGCGTGTTCTGCGCGCCCAACACCGAACTACGGCGGCTGGTGCTGGAGGACGTTTCGGCCGTCGACCTGTCGTCGCTGCGCGTTTCGCTATCCGCCGGCGAGAGCGTCAATCCCGAGATCGTCGCGCGCTGGGAGGCGCTGACCGGCCGCCGGCTGCTGGAAGCCTATGGCCAGACCGAAGGCCTGATGCTGGCCACCAACCATGCGCTGCTGCCGCCGCGCCCCGGCTCGATGGGCAAACCCTATCCCGGCATCGACGCCGCCGTGGTTTCGGCCGACCGTGGCCGGCTGCTGGGCCCCGACGAGGTCGGCGTCCTGGCGATCCGCCAGCCACAGCCTATGCAGATGCTGGGCTACTGGCGCGATCCGGTGCGCACCGCAGCCGACCTTGTGCGCATCGATGGTGTGCAGTGGCATCTGACCGGCGATCTCGTGACCATCGATCGCGACGGCTACATCTACTACCAGGGGCGCGACGACGACATCATCGGTTCAGCCGGCTACCGCATCGGTCCGACCGAGGTCGAGAACGTCCTGATGGAACACGATGCCATCGCCGAATGTGCCGCCGTCGCCAGCCCGGACGCCGAACGTGGCGAAGTGGTGAAGGCGTTCATTGTGCTGAAGCCGGGCGTCGCGCCATCGGACGCGCTGGCACGCGACATCCAGGAACACGCCAGGCGCATGACCGCGCCCTACAAATATCCGCGACGCATCGAGTTCGTGGCCGAACTGCCCAAGACGCCAACCGGCAAGACCCGCCGTCGCGAGTTGCGCGACCTGGAGTACCGCCGCGCCGGCAAGCTGTGACTTTACTTTCACCTCTCCCGCTTGCGGGAGAGGTCGGCGCGCGCTGCGTGCCGGGTGAGGGCTTCACGCACGGTACGGCGTCCTCCGCCCCTCACCTTCCCATCGCTGGCGCGATGGGCCCCTTCCTCTCCCGCAAGCGGGAGAGGAGCGCCATGAGCGCACAAGCCTGATCAGATCCGCTTCACCCGATCCGAGTTCAGCAGTCGCTCCACCGCCGCAGTCATGGTTGCACCGGCCTTCACAGCCGCTTCGGCGGCGGCCTCCGCCGCACGCACCGCCTGCAGCCGCTCGATCACCAGATCGAGCATCGCCTGCGGCACAATCACCACGCCGTCGGCGTCCGCGACCACGACGTCACCCGGCGACACCGCGACACCGCCGCACAGGACAGGCAGGTTCGTCGTGCCCGGCCCGTTTCGCGCCGGCGAGTTGGGCGAGATGCCGGCGCAGAACACCGGCAGGCCGCTCGCCACGATGCCGGCACGATCGCGCGCCAGCCCATCGGTGACGAAGCCGGCGACGCCCTTGTTCTTCATCATGCCGCACACGAGATCACCGATCAGCGCCGTGCCAGTGTAAGAGTCATTGGCGACCACGATGACGTCGCCGGGCTGCGCCTGATGCAGGGCACCGAACACGCCGAGATTGTCGGCCGGATAGGCGAAGGCGGTGATGGCGGTGCCGCAGATCGTCGCGTTGGCCGGATCGAGCGGCTTGATCCGCCAGTCGAGCGCGCCGCGGCCGTCCATGCAGTCGACCAGATGGCCGGTCTGCGCGCCGGTCAGGGCCGCGACCCTGGCAGGGTCCGGGCGGGCAAATGTCTGGCGGATCGTCAGCAGCGGCGGATCGTCGAGCATGTCCGGGGTCCTCCCACGACGCAGGGCGCGCATCCTGCCGCAGCCGCCGGGCCGGCGTCACCCTGCGGCGCCGCCTTTTCCGCCTTCCCCGCCGGTGCCATAGTCGCCGCCGGCAAGGGCCGGGAGGACGTCCATGAAACGGAGATTGATCGCGGCGTTGACCGCAGCCGTCGTGCTGCTCGCGCCAAGCCTGGCGTCTGCCCAGGCCGACTGGCCGACCCGGCCGATCCGCGTGATCGTGCCCTATCCGCCGGGCGGCCCCAGCGACTCCAGCACCCGCATCGTGATGGAGCGCGTCTCGACGCTGCTCAAACAGCCGATCGTGATCGACAACAAGGGCGGTGCCAGCGGCATGATCGGTGCCGAGGCGGCCAAGACGTCGGCGCCGGACGGCTACACGTTCCTGATGGTGACCACGGCGATGGTCTGCATCACGCGCCACCTGCAGCCGATCCCGTTCGATCCGGAGAAGGATTTCATCACCGTCGGCCGCATGGCCACGTCGTGGATCGCGATGGCCGTTCATCCCTCGATCCCGGCCACGAACGTCAAGGAGTTCGTCGCCTACGCCAAGGCCAACCCGGGCAAGATCAATGTCGGTTCGTCCGGCCAGGCGACGATCACGCACCTGTTCGGCGAGATGCTGAAGCTCGAGACCGGCATCGACACGGTGCATGTGCCCTACAAGGGCAGCGCGCCGGCGACGCAGGGGTTGCTCGCCAATCAGATCCAGGTGCAGTTCGATTCGGTGGTGCTGCCGCACATCAAGGCCGGTACCTTGCGCGGACTGGCCATGCTGGCCGACGTGCGCTGGCACCAGCTGCCCGACCTGCCGACCCTGAAGGAGCAGGGTTACGGCAAGAACGGCGGCGAGAGCTGGTTCGGCATCGTGGCGCCGGCCGGCACGCCGCAACCGATCATCGACAGGATGGCCAAGGCGATGGCCGAGGCGATCGCCGCGCCCGACGTCCAGACCAAGCTCGACAACGCCGGGCTGCGTCCGACCTGGCTCGATCCGGCGGCGTTCCGCGCCACGATCACGGCCGAAACAAAGTCGTTCGGCGACATCATCCGCAAGGGCAATATCAAGGCCGAATAGCAGTCAGGGAGCGCAGGAGCATGGCCGACGTCGTGACGGTGGCGAAGCAGGGTCCGGTCTCGATCTTCACGATCAACCGCCCGGAGAAGGGCAACGCGATCAGCCGCCAGGTGGCGGTGGACCTGCAGTCGGCGTTCGCCGCCTTCGACGCCGACGACGACCAGCGCGTCGCGGTGATCACCGGCGCCGGCGATCGCAACTTCTCGGCCGGCGCCGATGTCACCGACCTGCCCGAGCTGTGGCGCTGCATCCCCACCGTCGGCATCCAGACCGAGAAGCCGGTCATCGCGGCGACCTCGGGCTGGGTGGTCGGCGGCGCCATGGTGATGACCATGATGGCCGATCTCTGCATCTCGAGCGAGAGCACGAAGTTCTACTATCCCGAGGCCAAGCTGGGCTTCACCGGTGGCATCATCTCCGGCCTCGCCGGGCGGATCCCGCACAAGATCGCCATGGAAATCATCATGATGTGCAAGCCGATGGAGGCCCAGCGCGCCTACGAGGTCGGCCTGGTCAACAAGCTGGTGCCGGTCGGCAAGCAGGTCGAGGAAGCCGTCGCCTGGGGCCAGGAGCTGGCGACCTACGCGCCACTGGTGCTCAGCACCATCAAGCGCTTCATCACCCAGAGCGTGCTGCCCAAGGGGCCGTCGGAGCTGATGGGCCACGCCATGGTCGATCTCGAGCGCGTGCGGCTGAGCGAGGACGGCCAGGAAGGCGCCCGCGCCTTCAAGGAAAAGCGCTCGCCAAAGTTCAAGGGGCGATAAGACTCGGCAAGTCGCCGAACGACCGCCTGCCCGTCCGTACGCGTCGCGCACTCCCTGCGGACCCGACGCTTGCAGGCCTGATCGCAGACCGGTCCACGCTATGCTCGGGATGGCGGGCTGCGGCGCGCCACGTCCGGCGTTGTGCCCTGTATGACGGTCAACTTTGCGATGACCTCGGCCACGATTGCCTCGGGCGGCTGGTCGATCGAGACCACGATCGCCTCGTCCTGGCCCGGCGGCTCGAGGGCCGCGAACTGGCTGTCCAGCAACGCCGCCGGCATGAAGTGGTCGGTACGGTCGGCCAGGCGGGCGGCGATCAGCGCCTTGTCGCCGGCCAGATGGACGAAGCGCAGGTCGGCCGCACCGCCGCGCAGGATGTCGCGATAGCGACGCTTCAGCGCCGAGCAGCTGAGCACGGTAGGGCGGTCCTTGGTCGACCATTCGCCGATCGCCGCCGCCATCGCCGCCAGCCAGGGTTGCCGATCGGCGTCGTCTAGCGGCTGGCCAGATTTCATCTTGGCGACGTTGGCCGGCGGATGGAACGCGTCGCCCTCCTGATAGTCGCCGCCCAGCACCGCGGCGAGCCGCGATCCGACCGTGCTCTTGCCACTGCCCGACACGCCCATCACGACCACGACCAGCATGCTCAGCGGCCGCCCTGACGCGGCGCCAGGTCCAGCGGCGCCCAGTCGGCATGGTGGCGGCCCGGCGCATCGAAGCGCGCGAAACCATGCTGGCCGAAAATGTCGCGCTGGGCCGCGATCATGTCGGCCCACAGCCGCCCGGTCCGCAGGCCGTCGACATAGGCCAGCGCCGACGTGAAGGCCGGCGCCGGCACGCCGTGCGCGACGGCGGTGACGGCCACCTGGCGCCACTCGCTGTCGCCGGCCGCGACGAGGCGCCACAGCGCGGCGTGGCGCAGCAGGTTGTCGAGATCGGGCGACGCCGAGAAGGCCTCGGCGATCGGCTCCAGCAGGGTCGAGCGGATGATGCAGCCGCCGCGCCAGACGCGCGCCACCACCGCCGGGTCGATGCCCCAGCCGTGCTCGGCGTTGACGGCCCGGATCAGCGCGAACCCCTGTGCCAGCACGGCGATGTTGGCGGCCATCAACGCCTTCTCCAGGGCCGCGATCAGCGCCTGCCGGTCGCCGGAAAATGCGATCGATGGCGCACCCAGCGCCGCCGCGGCCGCCAGGCGCGTGTCCTTCAGCGCCGACAGGCAGCGGGCATGCACCGCCTCGGCCAGTGTCGGCGCCGCGACGCCGTATTCCAGCGCCGCGTTGGCCGTCCACAGGCCGGTGCCCTTCTGCTCGGCGGTATCGACGATGCGCTCGATCAGCGGCGTACCGTCGGCCGGGTCCATCGTGTCGAGCGCGCGCACGGCGCACTCCATCAGGAACGACGACAGCGATCCCCGGGCCCAACGCGCGAACAGCTCGCGCACCTCGGCCTGCGACAGGCCAACCAGGCGGCGCAGCAGCTGCCACGCCTCGGCGATCAGCTGCATGTGGGCGTATTCGATGCCGTTGTGCACCGTCTTCACGAAATGGCCGGCCGCCCCGTCGCCGACGCGCGCGAAGCATGCCGTGCCGTCGGGCGCCTTGGCGGCAATGGCGTTGAAGATCGGCGCCAGACGGTCCAGCACCGCGCGGTCGCCGCCGGCCATGATCGCTGGGCCATGCCGCGCGCCCTCCGCGCCGCCGGAGACTCCGAACCCCAGCAGATGGATATTCGCTCCGGCGCAGCGTGCCTGACGGCGCGCCGTGTCCTTGTAGAAGGCATTGCCGCCGTCGATGATCGCGTCACCCGCCGCCATTCGCGGCAGCAGCGAGTCGATGGCCGCGTCGGTCGGCGCGCCGGCCGGCACCATCAGGAAAACCGTGCGCGGCGCCGGCAGGGCGGCAACCAGCGCCGCCGGATCGGCACAGGCGCGACCGCTGCGGCCGAGATCGGCCGCCAGCCGGTCGGCCGCGCCCGCGGCGGGATCGTAGAGCGCGAGCGTGGCGCCATGATCCACGAAATTGCGCGCCAGATTGGCGCCCATGACGCCAAGGCCCATCAGACCAAGCGCGGTCATGAGCGACCTGCCGCCCGGCGACTGCAACGTTCAGCCCACATCATCAGCATCACTCCCGCCCTCCACAGACGTCCGCTGCGCCACCGTTCACGCCCGGCCGCGACAGCGTCGCCGTCACTCTGATTTGACGCCGGCGGCCTTGACCACCGGTGCCCACTTCTCGCGTTCCTGGCGCACGAACGCCACATAGTCGGCCGGCGACATCGGACGAATGACGGCGCCCTGGGCCATCATCGGCTCGGCCGCCTCCTTGGTCTTGAGCACCGCGACGGCAGCCGCGTGGATGCGCGCGAGGATGTCCTTGGGCACCGCCGCCGGCGCCGCCAGCCCGTACCAGTTGTCGGACAGGACCGACGGCAGCCCGGCCTCGGCGGTGGTCGGCACGTCGGGCAGCAGTGCCGAGCGCGTCTTGCTGGTGACCGCCAGCGCCCGCAGCTTGCCGGCACGGATGTGCGGCAACAGCACCGAGATGTCGAGCACCGTCATCTGCACCTGGCCGGCCAGCAGATCCTGCACGGCCGGCGCCGCGCCTCGGTAGGGCACGTGCACGATGTCGAGCTTGGCCGCCGTCTTGAACAGCTCGCCGGCCAGATGGGTGATGCTGGCGGTGCCGGACGAGGCGTAGTTCACCTTTCCCGGGTTCGCCCGGGCGTGCGCGATCAGCTCGTCGATCGACTTGACCGGCAACGACGCCGAGCAGGCGATGACCTCCTGAACCAGTGCGATCGGCGTCAGCAGCGCGAGGTCCTTGTCCTCGAACGGCATCTTGGGCAGCACGAACGGTGCGATCGACGAGGGGCCGGCGCTGTTCATGCCGATGGCGTAGCCGTCGGGCGCCGCCTTGGCGATGGCGTCGACGCCGGTGACGCCACCCAGGCCGCTCTTGTTTTCGACCACGACCTGCTGGCCGAGCTGCGCCGTCATGCCGCGCGCCAGAATGCGGCCGAACATGTCGGCCGGTCCGCCGGCGGGGAACGGCACGAACATGGTGATCGGCCGGCTGGGCCATGCCTGGGCACGCACGGGCGTTGCCAATGCGGCCGTGACCGCACCGGCGGTTCCCAGGAACGTACGTCGCTTCATCTTTCCTCCCCCTGCAGCCCTTCGCGGGCCATCTCTGCGTCTATGGTGCGGCACGTGCCGCGCTTGCCGCTGCCGCACCATCGTACAGACCGGCGTTGCCGGCACGCTGGCGCAACAACCCGAGCACGGCCTTGGAATACGGCATGGCAATGCCGAGCCGATCGCCGATCTCGATCGGCGCTGCCAGAATGGCGTCGATCTCCAGACCGCGTCCGGCCTCCAGATCCTGCAGCATCGAGGTCTTGAAGGCGCCCAGCTCGCGCGTCACCGCGAAGCGCTGATCGATGGTCACGCCCATGTCGATGCCCATTGCCTCGCCGACCGAAGCGGCCTCTTCCATCATGCGCCGCACCAGGTCGGCCGTCAGCGGGTCGTCCATGATGACGTCGGCGGTCGAGCTGGTGAGCGCGCTGATCGGGTTGATGTTCATGTTGCCCCACAGCTTGAGCCACACCTCGCGCTGGATTTCCGGCGTCGGCCGCGCCTCGAAGCCGCCGCCGGCCAGCAGCCCGACGACGCGGTCCAGGCGCTCTGTGGTCGCGCCCGACGGCTCGCCCAGCAACAGCAGATTGCCGCGGCCGCGTCGGATGACGCCCGGCGCCGCGACCGAGGACGACAGGTGCACTACCGCGCCCACGACCTGGGGCGGCGGCAGGACGCGCGCGATCGCACCGCCGGGATCGACGGCGTGCAGGACGGCACCAGTCAGCCGCTTGCCAAAACCGCTGAAAAACCACCACGGCACGCCGTTCATCATCGGCACGATGATGGTGCCCGGTCCGATCAGGGGTGCCAGTGACGTGGCGGCCGCGACCAGTCCTTGCGCCTTGAGCGCGATGATCACGATGGCGGGTTTGCCGAAGACGGTAGCGTCGTCGGACACCGCGACGCGGGCGACCGATCGCGCGTCGCCTTCGATCAGCGCCAGCCCCTCGCCGGCAATGCGGGCACGATGCGCGCCGCGCGCCAGCACGCCGACCGCGACGCCGGCCTGCGCCAGCCGGACGGCGAGCAGGCCGCCGACCGCGCCGGCGCCGACGACGCAGACCTCGGGCGTGCTCATCGCTCGAGGGTCCCGCCTGGCGACACCGAGCGCGCTCCTGCTGAGCCTGTCGGCGGACGTGCAGTCATGCGAGCAGGTCGTGTCACGTCTTGTAGCCCGGGTCCTTGGCCTCGATGGCGCGCACCAGCCAGGCGAACACCATGTCGCAGACCTGCTTCTCGCCAGGGCCGCTCTCGCGCACGGTCTGCACGAACACGTCCTCGCGGATCGGATGGACCGGTCCCATGGATGCCGCCGCGACCTGCACGTCGCAGGCGCGTTGCAGGATCCACAGCGTCATGAAGGCCTCGGGCAGTGTCGGGCCCCACGCCAGCAGTCCGTGGTTGCGCAGGATCACGGCACGCCGCTCGCCGATGCTGGCCAGCATGCGCGCGCCCTCGCCGGAGTTGACCGTGACGCCCTCGAACTCGTGGTAGGCGACCTGGCCGTAAAGCTGGGCGCCATAGAAATTGTCGTGCGACAGGCCGCCGGCGTGGCACGCCACGGCAAGACCGCTGGTGGTATGCGTGTGCATGACGCAATGCGCCGCCTCGATGTGGCGGTGGATGGTGCTGTGCGGCACGAAACCGGCACGATTGATCGGCCACGGCGTGTCGCGCACCGGATTGCCCTCGATGTCGATCGCCACCAGGGTCGACGCCTTGACCTCGCTGTAGTGCTGGCCGAACGGATTGATCAGGAAAATGCGCTCCTCGCCGGGCACGCGCAGCGAGATGTGATTGAAGATCATCTCGGTCCACCCGAGGTGGTCGAACACGCGATAGGCGGCGGCGAGCTGGACGCGCGCATCCCACTCCGCGTTGGTCATCGGTAGCTCGCGGGCGCGGCTCGACGCCGCCTTCATGTAGAGCGCCATGCCTGGGTCCTCCGGGCCGGATGATGGCAAGGAAAGCCCCCGGCTGGGAAGCCGCCATGCGCGCCGGCGCTACACGTCCGGGCGGATCGCGGCTAGGCTCGGGTCCCTGTCGCGACCGTCACCCCGTTGGAGCCCCGCAATGCACGATGGCGCCGCGCCGCTTCCCCTGCTGTTCACGCCGCTGCCGCTGCGCGGCATGACGGCGCGCAACCGCGTCGTCATTTCGCCGATGGTGCAGTACCACGCCCGTGACGGGCTGGTGAACGACTTCCACCTTGTCCATCTGGGCGCCTTCGCCCACGGCGGCGCCGGCATCGTGTTCACCGAGAACGCCGGCGTGGTTCCCGGCGGCCGGGTCACCGAGATGGATCTCGGCCTGTGGGACGATGCCCAGATCGACGGCCTGCGGCGCCTGACGACGTTCATTCACGGCCAGCGCGCCCTGGCCGGCGTCCAGCTCACCCATTCCGGTCGCAAGGGCGCGGTGCAGAGTGCCCCCGAAGGCAATGGCCCGCTGACCGCCGCCGACCTGGCGCGCGGCCGCAAGCCCTGGCAGGTGATCGGCCCGACGACCGAGCCGGTCGGGCCCGGCTGGCTGGTGCCGCACGCGCTGACGGCGGCCGAGATCGCCGGCCTTGTCGACGCCTGGGCGCAGGCGGCGCGACGCGCCGATCGAGCCGGTTTCGACGTCTGCGAGATCCATGGCGCGCACGGCTATCTGCTGGCCAGCTTCCTGTCGCCGGTCAGCAATACGCGCAATGACGCCTATGGCGGCGACCGCGCCGGCCGCATGCGCTTTGCGCTGGAGGTGGCACGTGCCGTGCGCGCCGCCTGGCCGGCGCACAAGCCGCTGTTCTTCCGAGTCTCGGCGCTGGACGGCGCCGGCGGCTGGGATATCGACGACACCGTGGCGCTGGCCGAGGCATTGAAGGCCTGCGGGGTCGACGTGGTCGACTGCTCGTCCGGCGGCCTCACCGGTACCGCGACGGCGGCGCCGATCCCGCGCTATCCCGGCTTCCAGGTGCCTTACGCCTCGGCGGTGAAGTCCCGCGCCGCTGTCACCACGATGGCCGTGGGCCTGATCCTCGACGGCCCGCAGGCCGAAGCGATCCTGCAGGAGGGCCACGCCGATCTGGTCGCCATCGGCCGCCAGGCACTGTACGACCCGTTCTGGGCCTTGCACGCCGCGCAAGCGCTGGGCTGCGATCCCGATTTCGCGCTGTGGCCGAGCGAGATCGGCTGGTGGCTGGAGAAACGGGCCAAGACCCTGCAGCCGGTGCCCAAGGCGGCCGAATGAGCTTGTGTCGCGCCGATCGCGCGTCGCCCCCGGGCGCGGCGCGGGCTCTTCCCGCGAGCAAAGACTCCAGGCGCGCATAGTTCCCGGCCTTGCGCGGAATGACGGGATTGGTTGGAGGAAGCGATGAAGTTCAGCCTGTTCATGTATTGCACGGTGGGCCGCAAGGCCGAGCTGGAAGCCGGCATGGCGGGACGGAGGCCCGAGCTCTACCAGCGCATGCTGGACGAGATCGCTGCCTATGCCCGCTTCGCCGATGATGCCG
>JAHCJT010000001.1 GCA_026126245.1 Alphaproteobacteria bacterium | reverse complement strand
CCGACCGAGCAGCCGACCCTGGCGGTCGATGCCGGCAAGGGCACCATCGTCAAGCTGAAGACGCCGGCCTCGACCGTCTTCATCGCCAATCCGGAAATCGCCGACGTCCAGGTGAAGTCCGGCGGCACGATCTACATCTTCGGCAAGAAGCCGGGTGAAACCGTGCTGTACGCGGTCGACGAGCAGGATCGCGTGTTGCTCAACACGGTCGTGATCGTCGGCCATCCCACCGGCCGCGTCATCAGCACCGTCGCGGGCATGCCCGGCGGTTCGCAGATCCAGGCCACCACGGTCGGCGGCTCCGTTATCCTGCAGGGGCGGTCCGACAACCCCGCCGCCATCGAGCAGGCGCGCCGCATGGCCGTGGGCGTGACCGGCGATCCCGCCAAGGTCATCAACAACGTCGCCCTCGACGGCGCCAACCAGGTCCTGCTGCGGGTGCGCATCGTCGAGGCCCAGCGTGAATCGCTGAAGCGTCTCGGCTTCAATTGGGAGACGGTCCTCAATCTGCCCGGTCGCCTGGTCGGCGGTCTGGCGACTCCGACCGATCTCATCACCAATCCGGTGACACGCATCGGCTCGCCCACCGGCGGCGCGATCTTCGGACGCTACACCAAGGGTAGCACCGACATCTTCAGCCTGATCGACCTGCTGGCCACCGAGAACATGCTGACCGTTCTCGCCGAGCCCAACCTGACCGCAATGTCGGGCGAGACGGCGAGCTTCCTGGCCGGCGGCGAGTTCCCGATCGTCGTGCCGTCGGGCAACGGCAATACCACCGTTCAGTTCAAGCAGTTCGGTGTCAGCCTCGCGTTCACGCCGACGATCCACAGCAACGGCCGCATCAGCCTGCGCGCCAAGCCGGAGGTCAGCCAGCTCAGCACCAACGGCCAGGTCACGTTCCAGGGTTTCGTGATCCCGGCGCTCACCGTGCGGCGGGCCGATACGACGGTCGAGCTGGCCAGTGGCCAGAGCTTCGCCATCGCCGGCCTGATCCAGAACAGCTCGACACAGGACATCAGCAAGCTGCCGGGTCTCGGCGATGTCCCGATCCTGGGCGCGCTGTTCAAGTCGGACTCGTTCCGCCGTCAGCAGAGCGAACTGGTGATCATCGTTACGCCCTACCTGGTGCGTGCGACGAACCAGCAGCTGGCGACGCCGACGGACGGCTACGTGCCGCCGACCGACGCCGACCGCTACCTCTATGGCCGCACCAACCGTGCGCAGACGACCAGCCGTCCGACCGTTCGTGTCAGCTCTTCGACGCGGGCCGGCGGGTTCATGCTCGAGTAGCGTAGCAGGGAGTACATCAGATGCGTTCGTTTCGCATGTTCGCGCTGACCGCCGCGGTGCTCGCAGCACCGCTGGCGGCCTGCGACAACCCGGAGGCGGAGGCGCAGCTTGCGCCGAAGCTGCCGCGCGCCGACCGTGCCACTGCGCTGCACGGTGTGTCGTTCGAACCGTTCCGCGGCGAGCTGTCGGGCAGCGAGCGTCAGCGTCTGGCGGCGTTCGTCCACGAAATTCCGACGGAGCGCTCGACCGTGACGTTGTACACGGCGCCCGACAGCCCGACGCTGCAGCAGCAGCGCGCCGCCGGCGTCCGCCACCAGCTGCAGGTGCTCGGCGTGCCGGTCGCCGCCGTCCGGTCGTCGCAGACGATCCTGGTCGGTTCGAATACGGTTGTGGTGTCCGCCGAGCACTACGTGCCCGCCAAGCTGAACTGCCCCGACTGGACCAAGACGGGCACCTACGATCCGCTCAATCTGCCGCACTCCAATTTCGGTTGCGCCAACGCGCGCAACATCGCCGACATGGTCGCCAATCCGCGCGACCTCGAGATCGGTCGCACACCGGGGCCGGCCAGCGGCCACCTCGGCGCTTCGGCAGTCGACCGGCTCTACAACGACAAGGTCAAAGCCCCCGGATCGTCGGGCTCGTCGCAACCGACTGCCGGTGCGTCGGGCGCGACAGTCGGTGGCGGCTCGACCAACTGATCACCGCGTTGCGAGTTAATCTCTTGGAGACTTGAAACCATGGCCTTGCCAGCCACATTCGACACCGACACACCATCGGTGTTGCCGTCCCTGCCGCCAGGCGCGTTCGTCGCTTTCGTCGACGACGCGACGACGAGAAGCCGCATCGAAGCCGAAGTTCCGATCGCGCTGGCGGGCCATGCACCGCTGCACGTCGTGCCCGGCGGCATCTCGGCGGCCATGGAGATGGCGGAGTGGCCGGCCAGTCTAGGTGGCGTCATCCTGGAGATCACCGACTCAGCATCGCCGGTCGCGGACGTGGCGGCCCTGATGGGCGCGGTGCCGCGGGACTGCATCGTCGTCGCCATTGGCGAGGCCAACGATGTCGGCCTGTTCAGGGATCTGATGGGGACCGGCGTTTCCGACTACCTGGTGCGGCCGCTTGCCGATGGCACCTTGCACAAGGCGCTTGAGAAGGCGCTGGAGGCCAAGTCGCGCGAGGTCGAGCTGCGCAACGCCCAGGCGGCGCTGCAAGCTGCGGCCCAGGGGGGCGGGCTGGCACCGCGCGGCTCGGCCGACGAGACAGCGGCGCTGGTCGTCGCCTGCGCCGGCACACGCGGCGGGGTCGGGGCCACGACCGTCGCCATCGCGATGGCGTCGATGCTGGGCACGGCGCGCGGCACCGAGACCCTGCTGATCGACCTGGACGTCCACTACGGCTCGGTGATGCTGGCGCTCGATCTCGATCCGACCGACGCCCTGCAGGAGGCATTGGCGGCACCGGATCGCGTCGACAACCTGTTCGTCGACCAGTCGGTGCAGCGCAAGAGCGACCTGCTGTGTGCGCTGGGCGCTGAGGAATCGCCGCAGACCGCCACGGTCGAGCGACTGGAAACCGGTGCCCTGACCAAGGTCATCTCCGCCTATCAGCGGCGGTTCCGTCAGATCGTGCTCGACGTGCCCCGCGGTGATCCGGTCATCCAGCGCCAGGCCTTCGAAACGGCGACGGATTTCGTTCTGGTCTGCGACCTGACGCTGGCGGGCGCGCGCGACGCCATGCGGCTGCTGAACCTGGCCACCGAGGTCCAGCCGCAGATCCGCGTCCATGTCGTCGCCAGCGGCGTGGCCGATCCGAAGAAGGCGCCGATCAAGGCCGCCGACCTGGAACGCAGCGTGAAGCAGAAGGTCGCCTGCCAGGTCGCCTTCGACGACAAGAGCGCCGCGGCCGCGATCAACGCCGGCAAGCCGCTGAACGAGGCGGCGCCGCGCAGCGTCGCGGTCAAGTCGCTGCAGCCTCTGGTCAACGCGATGGTCGGTGCCGCCGGTGGCGCACCGGCAAAGAGCGGGCCGTTCTGGGCCAAGCTGCTGAAACCGAAAAACAAGTCGAAGCCGGCGGCGGCCCAGGCGGGGGCCTGATTCAACATGTTTGGCCGCGGTGGACGAAAGGGCGCCGATCAGGCGCCGCTTGCCGATAATGGGCCGGGTGGCCTGCTTGCCGAGCGCATGGCGCGACGGTCGCGGCCCGACGAGGCGCCGACCGACGATCGGGCCGTGCGGATCGAGCGGCTGGCGGCATCGCTTGACGACGTGCTCGGGGTGCGTCTTGACGCCGAGCGCGCCGCCGGTCGATCGCCGGGCGAGATTGCGCGCCTGGCGGGCGAACTGGTCCAGGCACATTTCCGCGCCGGCGGCGTGGTGCTGAGCGTCCTGGAGCTGCGCAACTTTGTGAATCGCGCCCTGTCGTCGGCACCGCCGGCAGCGCCGGACTCTGCCGCCCAGCAGGCGCCGGCCTCTGTGCCGACGCCTGCGGCTGTGGTCGCCAGTGCGCCGGTGCGCGCCGCCGCTCCGGTTGCCGAGCGGACACCGCGCCCCGAGCCGGCCCGCAAGCCCGCGCCAGCGCTGTTCGCCGTGCCGTCGGCCGTCGCACCGCCGGCGGAGGCGAAGTCGTCCGAGCAGACCGCCAAGGCGGCGGTCCGGGCGCGACTGGACCAGGCGCGCAAGACCGTGCAGTCGTTGCTGCTGAAGCGCATGGATACGGCCGCCGCGGCCGAACTGCCGCGCGAGGATCTGGAGCGGCAGCTCGACGAGCTGGTGCGCGAGATCCTGGTGGAGTCCAAGATCCAGCTCAACCGGTCTGAGCAGACCGAATTGCTGACCATGCTGCTCGACGAAATGCTCGGCCTGGGACCGGTCGAGCCGCTGCTGCGCGACGAAACCGTGACCGACGTCCTGGTCAACGGGCCCAAGCAGACCTACGTCGAACGGCGCGGCAAGCTCGAGCTGACGGACATTACCTTCGACGACAACGCGCACGTCCTCAACATCTGCAACCGCATCGTCAGCAAGATCGGCCGGCGCGTCGACGAATCGAGCCCGATTGCAGACGCCCGTCTGATGGACGGCAGCCGCGTCAACATCATCATTCCGCCGCTGGCGCTGGATGGCCCCAGCATCTCGATCCGTAAATTCAGCAAGAAGTCGATCGGCTTCGACCAGATGGCGAGCCAGGGCAACATGTCGCCGCAGATGGCGACCGTGCTGCGCATTGCCTCGCGCTGCCGGCTCAACGTCCTGATTTCCGGCGGCACCGGCTCGGGCAAGACGACGTTGCTCAACGCGCTGTCCGGCATGATCGGCCATGACGAACGCGTCGTGACGATCGAGGACGCCGCCGAGTTGCGTCTGCAGCAGCCACACGTCGTGCGACTGGAAACCCGACCGGCGAACCTCGAAGGGACCGGCGAAATCACCATGCGCGATCTGGTCAAGAACGCGCTGCGTATGCGTCCCGAACGCATCATCCTCGGCGAGGTCCGCGGTCCGGAAGCGGTCGATCTGCTGCAGGCCATGAACACCGGCCACGACGGCTCGATGGGCACGCTGCACGCCAACCGGCCGCGCGAGGCGCTGACCCGGCTCGAGAACATGCTGGCGATGGCCAACCTCAACATTCCCAACAAGGCGATGCGCACGCAGATCGCCGGATCGCTGCACATGATCGTGCAGATCCAGCGCATGCGCGACGGCATGCGGCGGTTGACGCACATCACCGAGATCACCGGCATGGAAGGTGAGGTGATCACCACCCAGGATCTGTTCACCTTCGAGTTCAAGGGCGAGGGGCCCGACGGCAAGCTGATCGGCAGCTTCAAGAGCTCCGGCCTGCGACCGAATTTCATGCCGAAGGCGGCATACTACGGCCTCGACAAGGCCCTGATGGAGGCGATGGGGTGAGCCCGCTGGAGAATTTCTTCGGTACCACCGATCCGGTGGTGCTGCTGGCGGTGCTGGGCTTCGTCGCGGGGCTGATCAGCGTGACGTACTTCGTGCTGTTCGCCGACAAGGAGCAGCGCCGGACACGCGAGCGGCTGGACGACATGAACCGGCGCATGCACGGCATGGACTCGCGCCAGGCCAAGCAGGCGCGCGCCCGGCTGAAAAAGGTCGACGTCGACAGTCGCAATCCGGTGCTCGACCAGATCCTCAAGCGTTTCCTGCCCAATCGCGATGAACTGCGCGGCCGCCTGCGGCGCACCGGCCTGAAGGTCACGGTCGGCGACTACGTCCTGGCATGCGCCGGCATCGCGGTGCTGTGCCTCGTGGTGTTCTACTTCATCTTCGGCATGACCCTGCCGGTCGCGCTTCTCGCGGGCGTCGGCCTGGGCGCCGGCATTCCGCATTTCGTGGTCGGCTTCCTGGGGCAGCGGCGGATCAACAGGTTCAACGCCATCTTTCCAGACGCCATTGACCTGATCGTGCGCGCGCTGCGTTCGGGCATTCCGATCCAGGAGGCCGTCGCCACCGTCGGTCGCGAGATGGGCGATCCGGTCGGTCCGCTGTTCCTGCAGGTGACCAACGAGGTCAGGCTCGGCGGCGCCATCGAGGACGCGTTTTGGAATGCCGCCGAGTCGATTCGCGCGCAGGAGTTCAACTTCCTGATCGTCAGCATGTCGATCCAGCGCGAGACGGGTGGCAACCTCGGCGAAACGCTGGCCAATCTCGGCAAGCTGCTGCGCGACCGGCGGCAGATGAAGCTCAAGATCAAGGCGTTCAGTTCGGAAGCGCGGACGACCGCGATGATCATGGGCGGCCTGCCGTTCATCGTCGGGTCGATGATCTACGTGCTGAATCCTGAGTACATCTCGCTGCTTTTCACCGACCCGCGCGGCGTGATGATGCTGATGGTTGCGGGTGGCATGCTGGCGTTGGGCATATTCGTCATGAAGCGCATGGCGAGCTTCGATATTTGACGGGAAACAGGCGGCTATGCTGAATCATGTCTTCTTCTTTGGCCTGACCGGCGAAGACATCGTCTCGGCCCTCGCCGGAATCGCGGCATTGATCGTCACCCTGACGGCATGGCGGGCCCTGCTGCCGGCGGAGAGCTACGCCAACCGGCTGCGCGCCCTGCAGGACCGCCGCACCAAGCTGAAGCACGAGCTGATGGGCAGTCATCGCCGTTCGCGGCGGGTGACGACGACCGGCGCATTGCGCGAGCTGATGACGCGGCTGAACGCGCTGAAGGGTGACACCTCGACCAAGGCGCAGCAGCAGCTGGTGTCCGCCGGCTTCCGCGGCAAGGACGCGCTGGTCGTCTTCATGTTCCTGAAGCTCTGCCTGCCGATGGTCTGCGGTCTGGCGATGGTGCTGGTGGTCTATGTCACCGAGATCTGGACACCGCCGGCGTCGCTCAAGCCGCTCACCGCGTTCGCCGCGGTGCTGCTCGGCTGGATGGCGCCGGATATCGTCGTCAGAAACACCGCCGAGCGGCGCAAGCAGGCGCTGACGCGGGCGCTGCCCGAGGGGCTCGACCTGCTGACGATCTGCGTCGAGGCCGGGTTGGGACTGGACTCGGCGTTGGCACGCGTATCGAAGGAGGTGCAGAACCTGTCGGCCGAACTCGCCTACGAGTTGCAGCTCACGGCGATCGAGCTGACGTTCCTGCCCGACCGGCAGGTCGCCTTCTCGAACCTGGCGGCGCGCAACGACGTGCCCGGCATCCGCGGCCTGGTCAACACCTTCCGTCAGACCGAGAAGTACGGCACGCCGCTGGCCCAGTCGCTGAAAGTGCTGGCGGCTGAGTACCGCAACGAGCGGATGATGAAGGCTGAGGAAAAGGGCGCCCGGCTGCCGGCAATGATGACCGTGCCGCTGATGGTGTTCATCCTGCCGACCTTGTTCATCGTCATCATGGGACCAGCCATCATCCAGGTGATGGACAACATCAAAGGCATCTGAGGAGGGCGATCATCACAGTCATAGGAAAATTAAATTATCCATATGAAATAATGCATTATGGATTCGATTTGACTTTATGGTTCAGGTCGGATAGTTTTTTCACAAGCGTCGAGGCGAGCTGCTCCCTGTATGGCCGCCGCAACGTTAAACAAAAAGCGTAAGTAGTCGGCGTACCGGGCAATATCCTCTGCTCGGGATCGAATTCAGACCATGCATTAACTTGGCGTAGCCGTCGATAGTCGTTGGTATTCTTGGCGTTAGCTGTCCGGAAACTCGTCCTAGTCGAGTCATGTCCCAGGAGTGGGGGCGGTTAGGCCGCTTGGTCCCGCCGTCCGATACGCTCTGTCGACATGCCGGCCGCTGCGTCACCCGCCGCGCCGTCGATCTGGCCTCGCCCCCTCGGTGGGAGGCTGTCATGCATCTGTTCGGCACCGCAACGCTACGTTCCGCTATCCAACGTCTGCGCTGCGGTGAGCAGAACGGGTCCACCTTCACGCTCGTCGCGCTGGCCATCCCGGCCATCGTCGGCGGGCTGGCAATGGCGATCGATACTGGCATTTGGTACATGGAAAAGCGCAAGACCCAGCAGATGGCCGACGGCGCCAGCCTCGGTGCACTGCGCGCGATGAAGGCCGGCAGTTCGCTGTCGGCCGCGCAGGCGGTTGCGCTCAACGACGCCAAGCGCAACGGCTATGTCGACGAGGCGGGCAGCACATTCACGCTCCATTCGCCGCCGACGTCGGGCCCCTACGCCGGCCAGAGCAATGCGGTCGAAGTCACCGTCACCCGCCAGCTGCCGCTGTTCTTCAGCAAATACCTGCTGAGCTCTGCCTCGAACGTCAGCGCGCGGTCGGTGGCGTACAGCGGCACGACCTTGGGCAAGAACCTCGAAGTCGCGATGATGCTGGACGTCAGCACCTCGATGAACGGCAGCACCGAGGTTTACGGAGTCACCAAGCTCGACGCCATGAAGAGCGCCGCCAAATCGCTGATCGATACCGTGGTGCAGTCGCAGCAGTCGCCCTTCACGTCGCGCGTCGCCCTGGTGCCGTACTCGTCGGCGGTCAACGTCGGCACGACGTACTACACGGCCGTGACCGGCGCGACGCCGCAGAGCAACTGGACCAGCGTCGTGGAGCGGTCGGGCACCTACGCCTTCACTGACGAGCCGCCGGGCACCGGCAAGTGGCTCAAGGAGTTCCGGCTCAAGAAGACGAGCGCGCTGGGGCCGTATGCGTCCTGGGTTCAGAGCGTCAACTACAACGTGCCCGCCACGGTGTCGGCGATGCGGCCGCTGTCGACCGACAAGGTGACGCTGAAGTCGACCATCGACAATTTCACCGCCACGGGCACTACCGCCGGCCACATCGGCACGGCATGGGCGTGGTATCTGGTGTCGCCCAACTGGTCGAGCGTCCTGACGGGCACGACGACGCCCAACGCCTACGACGCATCCAAGACCTACAAGGCCGTGGTGCTGCTGTCGGACTTCGACATGAACACCTACTACCAGTCGACCAACGGCTCGTCGGCGGTCCAGACGCAGACCTTGTGCACCAACATGAAAAACGCCGGCGTCACCGTCTACACCGTGGGCTACGGCGTCGACAGCAGCAACGCCACGGCGGTCAGCCTCTGGCAGAACTGCGCCAGCGACTCGACCAAGGTTTACTCGGTGACCTCGACCGCCGAGCTCGTGACCGCGTTCCAGAGCATCGCCGCGGCGGCGCTCGGCGGCGCGATGACCGACTCGATCCGGCTCGGGGAGTGACGGACGGCAGGCGAACATGAAGGGCGCGATCTGAGACAGGGAGATCATCAATTTTCGAGAGCATTGGTATTTACGGGGAGTATTTGAAATGATTGGTTTATGCGCATTGTGGCGCCGCTTCGCGAATGACCGTCGCGGCGTCTCCGCTATTGAGGCCGGCATCGCGATGCCGGTCTTGGCGCTTGCCCTGTGCGGCACGCTGGAATTCGGCCTCAATGTCTACAACCGCCAGCAGCTGCAGGCGGCGATCCAGGCCGGCGTCCAGTACGCGCTGTTCAACCCGAACGACACGGCCGGGGTCAAGACCGCCATCAGTGCCGCACTGCCGGTCGCCGCCAACGCGGTCGTGGCGACGCCGACCTACGTCTGCGAGTGCACCGACGGGACGTCGATTTCCTGCAGTCCGCTGGGCACCTGCGGCGCGGGGACCTCGGCGCGCCGCATCATGACCATGTCGGTCACCCGCGATCCCATCAAGCTGGTGTCGTACCTGATCGGCCTGCGTCCCTCGACGCTGAAGGCGACCGGCGCCGTCACCGTGCCGACGTCCTGAGCGGAGGGCTGCGTCATGATCCGCTTCTTGCGCCGGCTCCGCCGCAACAGCGACGGCACGTCGCTCATCGAGTTCGCCATCGTCGGCCCGGTCGTCCTGATGGCGATCATCGGCTGCGTCGAGTTCGGCCGGTTCTTCTGGATCCGCAACACGCTGGAGCACGCCGTCGAGGAAGCCGGCCGCTACGCCATCATCAACAAGACGGCCACCAGCGCGCAGATCCAGACCCAGGTCCGCAACCGCGTGATGGGGGTCGATCCCAGCACGATCGTGGTCACGGTGACGAGCGCCGCCGGCACCGGGGTGACCTACAAGACCATCTACGCGACCACGAGCTCCGGGACGGTGAGCTTCGTCAGCGGCTTCCTGCCTGTGAAATCCATGAAGATGGAGGCGACCACGCGGGTCGTCGTGGGCGACTAGCAGGCGCGGCCGCAGGCGGTGCGACCCCTCCCCGGAGGGGCGACGGCCTTGGGGATACCGGCGGGTTATTCGACAACAAATCGCATTTAGGTTGTTGACCCGCCCCTATATCTAGTATCACACTCCCGGTGCCCGGGTTGGCGGGCGACCGTGTCAGGGTGTGGCCTAGTGCAAGTTCCAACGTTGCTCGACATCGCTCGGCAGGGGCGCCGATGGATTGTCGGCGCTACCGTGCTTCTGGTGGCCGCCTGCACGACGGGTGACCGATCCGCGACGTCGGGCGGTACGACCTACGAGTCGTTGATGCGGATCGCGGACGGCGCGCGGCAGGGGACCGACCCCATGGCCGCGGTGCCGATCTACCGCCAGGCGCACGACATGAATCCGAAGGCGCCCGAGCCGATGATCGGCATTGGCCAGACCATGCTGTTCAGCGGCAATGCGCCCGAGGCGGCGGCGGCGTTCCAGGATGCGCTGAAGGTCAGCCCCGGTAACGTCGACGCGCGGCGCGGGCTGGGGGCGGCCTTGATTGCCATGAGCCAGCCGGAACTGGCGCTGGCGCAGTACGAGGCGGCCGCGCAGGCGGAGCCAGGCGATCCGCGGGCCCAGAACGGCGCCGGCGTGGCCCTCGACCTGTTGGGCCGTCCGGCCGACGCGCAGGGGCGCTATGAGGCCGCCCTGCGGGCCGATCCACGCTATCTACCGGCGCGCAACAACTACGGCCTGTCGCTGATCTCGGCGGGGCGGTATCCCGAAGCGATCGAGATCCTCGCGCCGGCGGCGGGCAGCAGCGGGGCCACGGTCCAGACGCGTGGCAATCTGGCGCTGGCCTATGGCCTGCAGGGCGACGACAAACAGGCACTACGCTGGTTGCGCGCCGATATGGACGAGCCGTCGGCGCACCGCTATCTGGCCTATTTCGGCCAGTTGCGCGCCGCCTCGCCCGAGGTCAGAGCGGCATCGATCCGCGCCAATCCTCAATATTACCCCAAGCGCGGCGGCTGATCGCGTTCAGGCCGGGTGCGCCGCGCGGCGGACGCGTCTGCTGCGCGCTGGCTGCGCGTCAGTTCAGCCCTGCACGGAGAACCCGCCGTCGACGGGGATGGCCGTGCCGGTCACGAAATCCGACGCCCGGCTGCCGAGGAAGACTGCAATTCCCGCGTGATCATCGGGCGTACCCCAGCGTCCGGCCGGCGTCCGCGCCAGCACGCGCTCGTGTAGTCCGGAAACTTCCTGGCGCGCCCGAATGGTCAAATCCGTGTCGATCCAACCGGGTAGCACGGCATTGACCTGGATATTGTCGCGCGCCCAGGCCGTGGCACAGACCTTGGTGAACTGCACCAGGCCGCCCTTGCTTGCGGCGTAGGCTGGCGTGAAGGACGCGCCGAAGATCGACATCATGGAGCCGATGTTGATGATCTTGCCGCCACCGGCCTTTTTCATGTGCGGATAGGCAGCATGCGAGCACAAGAAGGCACTGGTGAGGTTGGTGTCGATCACGCGGCGCCATTCCGCCAGGGTCATTTCGTGCGGTGGCTTGCGGACATTGATGCCGGCGTTGTTGACCAGGATGTCGAGCCGGCCGTGGCGGTCGGCTGCCGTGGCCACCAGGGCGCGCACCGATGCCTCGTCGCAGACGTCGACCTCGATGTGGTCTGCCTTGGCACCCGCGGTCGCCAGATCCTTGACGGCGGCGGCCGATTTGGTCGCGTTTCGGCCGGCCACGACGACCAGGGCGCCGGCCGACGCCAGACCACGCGCCATGCCCAGCCCGATGCCGCCATTGCCGCCCGTGACGATGGCAACCTTGCCGGTCAGATCGAACATCTGCTTCATCGTGGCTCCTCCCTGCGGCCAAGCTCGCCGGTTGCCCGCGGGCCGTGTTGTCGCGCTGCGAGACAGGCATATCGCACGCCCGGTGCGCAATGGCCATGCAAAGACGGCACGCCAACGCCCGTCTTGGCCGTGGCCAACGCAAGAAAAGCGGGAGATTTGCGGTCTGGAGAGGGAAAAATTTGCCCGAGAGGAGAAGCTTGCGATATTTGCGTCGCGATTGCTGCTTCTGTATCCGGCGACGGGTGATGGCTGTCCTACATCACCGCTCGGCGGAACCTCTCGGGCCAAAGTGTCGTTCGCATCCTGCGAACCATCCTCCGCCCACTATATGGCTCATCTGCCCGTGGCGGGGGCGTATCAATGCTGTGACAGAGCTGTGAGCGTATCGGCGGTTGTGGATAGCCGAGCCGGTGCGCGCCCCGCTACCTGTCGAGCGGCAGGCTCACGGTGACCCGCAGCCCGTTGCTTGCCACGTTTTCGGCGCGCACGGCGCCGCCCATTGCCTCGGTGTTGCGGCGTACAAACCACAAGCCCATGCCGAAATGGTGCGTTCGTGGCGTCGAGCGGTTGGCGAGGCCGCTTGCCGGGGCTTCCGGGCGGCGACTGAAGTTCTGTTCGAAGATGCGCTCCAGATCTGCCTCAGGCACGCCCGGCCCGCTGTCCTCGATGACGATCTCCGCCTTGCTGCCATCGCGTCGAACGGCCAGGCGGATCAGGCTGCCGGCCGGCGAGAAACTGATCGCGTTCTCGATCAAATTGCCCATGATCGCCTCGAAGAGGCGCTCGGCGCCGCGCACGTGGATGCCGGGCGCAACGTCGCGTTCCAGCCGGATGTCGCCCAACTCGAGCTCGTCCTCGTAGTCGACCACCGACTCGTTGACGAGGTCCGACACGTTGACCCGCTGGCGGGTCGGGTCGAGCAGATCGGCGATCATCCAGTCCATGCGACGGCCCGCCGACAGGATCCTGTCGATCTTGTCCAGCGAGCGGTTGATGCCGTCCAGCGCGTCCTTGCTGCGCGCATCGCCGTCGGGAACCGCCTGGCGCAGCGGTACGACAAGCTGGCCGATCGTCGCCACGGGTGTCTTCAGGGCGTGGATGTTTTCTTCGGCGACGTGGCGGATCAGTTCGGCCGATGAGCGCAGCCCGCCGATCAGGCGGTCGAACTCGCGGGCCACGCCCGAGAGCTCCGGCATCCGGTTCAGCGACTCGAACGAGGAATCGCTGCGTCCGGCGCGCAGGTCGTAGGCCAGGCGCTGGAAGCGTCGCAATTGCAGCCACACGCTGGCGAACAGTCCCACCACCAGGGCAGTCAGGCCACCGTAGACGAGGGCCGCCATGCGCATTTCGCCCGACTGCCAGTAGGGCCGACCGATCGACGTCTCAAGGTAGGCGGCGGCTGTCCAGCTCGTCAGCACCGACCAGCACCCCGCGGCGGTGCGCATCGAGGCGATGGCGAACAGCAGTTCGTTGGTGCCGGCCTCGGTGCCGATGCGCGCCTCGATGGGCGCGCTGCCGTCGCAGGTCTGCGGCGCGCGTGACAGCAGCCCCAGCTCGTTCAGCTTGACCTTGACCGGCTCGAATGCCGCCTGGGTTTCACCCGGCGCGGCCGCGACAAGGAAGACGCCTTCGCCTTCCGGCTCGTCGGTATGCAGCAACAGGCGGATGGTCAGGCCGTCGTTGGCCATGGCCTTGATCGCGTCTGCGACCAGCGAAACGGCTTGCGGGTTGAACTGGTCGATCAGCGGACGCAGGCCGTTCATGACCAGAGCCGCCTGCTGCTGCGCGGCCCGCAGCACGATGGTCTTCTTGTCGTCGTCGGCCTTGCGGAACTGCACGTACAGGATCAGCGGCACGGCGCTGCACGCGATCAGCAGGATCGCGAGGCTGGCGGCGATCGAGCGGCCCGGCGACAGGAAGCGGCGGAACATGTCAGATGGCAGCGCCATTGCCGCTCCATCGGTAGCCGAACCCCGGATAATTCTCGATGCATTCGAACGTATCGTCCAGATCGCGGAACTTCTGCCGGATGCGTTTGACGAACGAACGCACGTTGGCGCGATAGCCTTCGGCGCCGAAACCGGCGGCAAAGCCGGGACCGCGCACGGCGTTGTAGAGATCGCGATAGCGAACGTCCTGGCCGGCGTTGCGCGCCAGATGCTCGACGACGGCAAACTCGGCCACCGTCAGATCGACCTGCCGGCCCTTCCACACCGCGCGGCACGACACCGGATTGAGCTCGAGGTGGCCGATGCGGAACGGCTCGGGTTCGCTCGCGCCGGCTTCAGCGTCGGCGTCCTCGCGGGCGCGCGCCAGGATCATCTCGATGCGCTTCTGGATGATGGTAAAGGTGCGCGACTTGTCGATGAAGTCGACGGCGCCGTCGGCCAGGGCGGTCTCTTCGTAGAACGGTTCGCCCAGCACGGTCAGGAAGACGACGGGTACGTTGATGCGCGCCTCGCGCATCTTGCGCAGTAGCTCGATGCCGCTCATCGCCGGCATCTTCCAGTCAAGCAGGGCAAGCGTCGCCGACCTGTCGACCCGCAGGTGCTCCAGCGCGACCCGGCTGTCGCCGAAGGCGAGCACATCCAGACCCGCATCCTTCAGGTTGTTTCGCAGCGCTTCGCGGAACATGTCGTCGTCGTCGACGAGGACGACACGTTGCGGACCTGCATCCTTCGACGGACTAGCCTGCCTTACCATGACTTCCCAACCGTTCCAGGCAGCCGCGATCTCCGAGGATGTCGCGTCCGCTGCCGCTGAGCTGGTAGGTGAGAACCTTCTGGCCCCCCGATCGCATGTCGGTGAACAGGAACAATTCCAGTGTGCAGGACTCGTCGCGGTAGGTCCAAATGCTCGCCGCCGGGGTCTTGCGCACCGAGGTCGGCGGGCCGAAGCGACGCGTCACTTCTTGTTCGGTCAATCCGGCCAGCGACGGCACCTGCTGCGGTGTCGGTTCGGTCATCTCCTGCGGTTCGGGCGGCTTGACCGTCGCCGTCGACGGCAGATTGCCGTTGGTCGTATCGGACGTTGTGAAGCGGGTCTCCGCCCGGCTCGCTTGGGCCGTCGGCGCCGGTTTGGGCGGCGCCGGACGCGGCGGCGACTTGGGGGCCTCGACGATCGGTAGCGGCGGCTCTTCCTGTACGGGTTGGCTGCAGGCCGACAACCCGAACGCCAGCGGCACCGCGAGAAGACAACCGCAGAGCCTCCAGCAGAAGGTGAACGTTCCGAGCATGACCTGCCTTCGTGACCGGCACCGCCGACCAGCAACCGCACCACTAACCCCGCCGCCACGATCGTTCAAACGGCGAGCATAATTCTAGCACGCAACTGCAATATCAATATGAACAGCTAAATCAGAATAACAGATCAAAGCACTGGAAATGAAGCAATTTCATCCTGAAGAACGCTCGTGGACGGTGGCGCCAAAACCACGGATCGCGGCCAATCCGACCAGTGATGCCTAGCGGCCCATCGGCTGGGGCGGCGGCCGTCGTCGCTGCCTGGCCGCCCGGCCGGCATCGGCCTCGGCCGTGTCCGATGCCCAGTATCGCCGCTCATCCGGCGCTGGCCAGCAGATCGGCGGCCTTTTCGCCGACCATGATGCAGGGACCATTGGTATTGCCGGACGGCATGGTCGGCATGATCGATGCGTCGGCGATCCGCAGGCCGGCCAGGCCGTGCACCTTCAGATGATCGTCGACCACGGCGTTGGGGCCGGGGCCCATGCGACAGGTGCCGATCGGATGATAGGCCGTCTCCGAATTGTTGCGGATCCAGCCCAGGATGTCGCTGTCGCTTTCGACGCCCTTGCCCGGGGAATACTCCTCGCCGCGGAAAGCATCCATCGGCGGCGCCTCGACGATCCGGCGCATCATGCGGAAACCGTCGACCATGGCGCGCTGATCGATGGGATCGGCCAGGAAGTTGAAACGGATCGCCGGCTCGACATTGGGATCGGCCGACCTGATGTGGATCGACCCGAGGCTTTCGGGACGAAGCTGGTAGCAGGCCACCGTCATGCTCGGGAACGGGTGCAGTTTGCGGCGCTTGGGGTCCTTCACCGCATAGGGCACGAGGTGCAACTGGACGTCAGGCGTCTCGAGTTCCGGACGCGTCCTGAGGAATGCCAGCAGTGGCGCCGACGGCAGGCTGAGGAAGCCGCCACCGGTGGTCAGGTACTGGAAGACCTGTCCGACCAGGCCCAGGCCGCGTGCCCTCTCGTTGTAAGAGACGCCGCGGGCGTTGATGCGCCACTGGATGCGTGCGTTGATGTGGTCCCTGAAGTTCTCGCCGACAGCCGGCAGCTCGTGCTGCACGGCAATGCCGTGCGCCTGCAGCACGTCGGGCCGGCCGATGCCGGAAAGCTCCAGGATCTGCGGCGTCTTGACCGCGCCGGCCGAGAGAATCGTCTCGCGGCCGGCGCGCGCCTCGAGGACGCGGCCGCCATGCTCGTAGACGACGCCGACGCTCTTCTTGCCCTCAAGCAGCAATCGCTGGACGTGCGCCTCGGTGACGACGCGCAGGTTCGGCCTGTCCATGGCCGGCTGCAGGTAGCAATGCGCCGTGCTCATGCGCCGACCTCTGCTGATCGTCGCCTGAGTCTTGACGATGCCCTCCTGGTCGGGGCTGTTGTAGTCCGCATTGCGCTTGTAGCCGGCGGCAACTGCGGCCGCGAACAGGGCGTCGTACAGCGGGTTCTGGTCCGGCACTTCCGAGACGCGCAGCGGACCGCTCGCGCCGCGCGTGTCGCTGCCGCCGCCTTCGAAGGTCTCCATGCGGCGGAAGATCGGCATGACCTCTTGCCAGCTCCAGCCGCGGTTGCCCATCTGAGCCCAGGTGTCGTAGTCGAGCGGCTGGCCGCGCACGAACACCAGGCCGTTGATCGAACTGGAACCACCCAGCAGCTTGCCGCGCGGCACCGGGATCTCGCGATTGGCCGTGCCGGGCTCGGGCTCGGAGCGGAAGCGCCAATTTGCCGCCGGGTTGTCGATCAGCAGGCCGAAGCTGACCGGCAGCCGCGACCACGGATGGCTGGCGCGTCCGGCCTCGAGCAGCAGCACGCGTACCCGAGAGTCCTCGGTCAATCTCGACGCGAGCGCCGCGCCGGCCGAGCCGCCGCCGACGATGATGTAGTCGCATTCGCTCTCGACAGCCATGGCTTACAGCCTCGCCCCGGTTCGTGTCTTGTTGTCGAGCCAGCGCGCGCGCCGCCAGTCCGACTACTGGAATTGCCGGGTTATTCCCGTTTGTCATCTTGTCGGGGCGACGCGCAGCTGGTCAAGATTGCGTGATGCATACCGCTGGTCGAGGTTTTGCGCGGGCAGCGGTGGCACCGCCACATGGCGCGCCGCGGCCGCCGACCTCAGCATCGCCGCGCGGGCGGCCCGCCTGACCGAACGATCCCCGCCACAGGCTCGGCAGCAATGCAGGGCGCGGCCTTGACGCGGCTGCGTGCGGCCACAGGATCGACCCGGGCCGGCGCGCAACGCACTGCGCCGGTCGCGGGGAATGTTCGGATGCGGAGGCCTCGTCTCGTCGCCCGCTCGGCGCGTTTGGCGGTGATCGCCGTGGTGGCGCTCGCCGCGCTGTCGTATGGCAGCATCGAGGTCTACATGCGCGCGACGCACGTCTACGAATCGGACGCGCGCGTCACGGCGGACATGGTCACGATGTCGAGCCGTGCGGACGGCTGGGTGCTCGAAATGCCGGCGACCGAGGGCGCCAAGGTGGACGCCGGGCAGGTCATCATCCGCATCGACGACCGCGTGGCCAAGCTGCGTGCCGAGGCCTTGCGCTCCCAGATCATGGCGGTCCGTGCCGACCGCTCGCGTCTGCAGGCCGAGCGGCGCATGATTGCAAACCAGGCCGATGCCAAGGCGCGGACACGCGAATCGGCGGTGCGGGCCAGCGAAGCGGCGCGCGCGGCGCTCGACTCCGACATTCTGCTGGCGCAGCAGGAGCTGGAGCGCAGCCGGCAGCTCTACGAGCGCCGTGTCATCACCGACAAGCAACTGGAGACGGCACAGGCCAACGTCACGCGGCTGGAGAACACGCGCCGGCGCATGGACGCCGAGCGCGAACAGGCTGAAGGGTCGCTTGCCGAGGCGCAGGGTGAACGCGACCGTCTGGCGGTGATCGACGGCCAGCTTGCCGGCCTCGACTATGCCGAGGCCAACCTGCAGGCCCAGTTGCGCCAGCAGCTGGTGGACGTCGAGGACCGCACCATCAAGAGCCCGCTGCCGGCGATTGTCGACCGCACCTTCGTCGTGGTCGGCGAGTATGTCAGTTCCGGCCAGCGGATCCTGCTGATGCACAATCCGACCGACGTCTGGGTCGAGGCCAACATCAAGGAAACCCACCTGCGTCATCTGAAGATCGGCCAGCCCGTCGAGATCGCGGTGGACGCGTTTCCCGACCATACCTTCAAGGGGCGCGTGGCGCGCATCGGCAGCGCCACCACGGCACGTTTTGCGCTGCTGCCGACACCGAATCCGTCGGGCAATTTCACCAAGATCACTCAGCGCGTGCCGGTCAAGATCGACATCATCGAGGCGCCGAGGAACCTCGTGCCGGGCATGATGGTGGAGGTCAAGATTGACCTACGATAGCGTCGAGGTGCTGGCCGAGCGCTATGGCTCCGCCTACCGCTGGCTGGTGACCGGCGCCGGCATGATGGGCGTGCTCAGCATGGTGCTCAGCATGACGACGGTGAACGTCGCCGTGCCCGACGTGATGGGTGCCTTCGGCATCGGCCAGGACAAGGCGCAGTGGATGTCGTCGGCCTACATGGCCTGCATGACAGCCGGCATGGTGATGAACGCCTGGATCACCGGCGTGCTGGGCGAGCGGCGGACGTTCATCAGCGCGCTGGCCTTGTTCTCCTGCGGCGCCATCTTGGGCGGCTCGGCACCGAACGAGGACGTGCTGATCTTCGCACGCGTGATGCAGGGTTTCTCCGCCGGCGTCGGTCAGCCCTTGGTGATGGCGACGATCTTTTCCGTGTTTCCGGCCGAGCGGCGCGGCTCGGCGATGGGCGTCTTCGGGCTGGGCGTGGTGTTCGCGCCGGCGATCGGGCCGACCCTGGGCGGCCTGATGATCGAATACTTCTCGTGGCGCTACGTGTTTTTCGTTGCCCTGCCGTTCAGCCTGCTGGCCGCCATTCTGTCGTCCATCTTCATGGCGACCCGACCGCTGCCGAAGACGTTGCCGTCGTTCGACTGGCTGGGTTTCATCCTGATGTGCGCCGGCTTGTTCGGCTTGATGACCGGTCTGGCGAACGGCCAGCGCGAAGGCTGGGATTCCGACCCGATCACGTTCCGCCTCGCCGTCGGCGCGGTGTCGACTGTGGCATTCGTGCTGTGGGAGCTGAAGGTCCAGAAGCCGCTGCTCGACGTCCGCATGTTCGCCAATCGTGAATTCGCCGCGGCGGCGGTCGTGGCCTTCATCTTCGGCGCCGGCATGCTGGGCTCGACGTATCTGGTGCCGGTTTTCGTGCAGACGGTGCAGGGGTTCACGCCGCTGCTGGCCGGTCTGATGATGATGCCGGCCGGCATCATGCTGGCGGTGATCTTCCCGACGGCCGGTCGCATGGCCGACGCCCTGCCGCCGGCGCTGATGGTGATGGGCGGCCTGCTGATCTTCGCGCTCGGCTTCCACTTCATGAGCGATGCCGACGTCAACACCACGTTCTGGACACTGGCCGGCATCACCATGATGTCGCGCCTGGGGCTGGGGTTCATCAACCCCAGCCTCAACGCGTCGGCGCTCAAGGCGCTGCCGCCGGACCGCGTCCGCCAGGGCGCCGGGGCCGCCAACTTCATCCGGCAGCTCGGCGGTGCCTTCGGCACGATCCTGTTCGTGGCCTTCCTCGAGACCCGCACGCGCTTTCATGCCGAGGCGCTGACCGCCACGCAGGATTATGCCAATCACACCAGCGACCGGCTGATCGGGCAAGTCAAGGTGCTGCTGCACGTTGCCGGCTTGCCGGAGCAGGTGCAGCGTGCCGGCGCGCTTGAATTCCTCGGCAACGTCGTGCAGGCGCAGAGCGTGGCACTGGCATTCCAGGACACATTCCTGGTTGTCGCGGGCGTGGCGCTGGTGGCGCTGGTGCCGGCCTGGATCCTGTCGCGCTCTCAGCGCCGCGACGCGCGGGCCGCAGCGGCGCATCCCGCGGCGGCGGACTGACGGCAGACGCTGGCCTCGCGGGGACGTCGCGCCGTCCGTCCGGTTCCGGGCGCCGGCGGGGCGCGCCGCCGGATCACCGCCGTCGGCGGGAAATTAATGGCTTTTTTGTGGAAGCCGGCGCGATGCGCCGAGGCTGCGAGGGCATAACGTCGCAGCGCGCGAGGCACGAAGTCGGCGCATTGCCTTGCAGCGCTCCGCCAATTGATAGATCATCCGGCCCGGTTGGGGGATTGTGATGATGGCAGGCGATCGTCCGACAGCGCGAGCGGACGCGCTGCGGCGTGACGAGGGCGATCCCTTTGATCCGCTGCGGCTCGGTACGCGACTTGGCAAGTACGTGATCGTGTCCCCGCTGGGCCGCGGCGGCTTCGGCGTCACGTATCGCGCGCGCGATTCGCTGCTCCATCAGGACGTCGCCATCAAGGAATTCATGCCGACCGCGCTGGCCCGGCGGCAGGCGGGACGCCTTGTGGTGCCGGCGTCGGGCGACACGGTCGAGGTGTTCCAGTGGGGCCGTAGCCGTTTCCTCGAGGAAGCGCGGGCGCTGGCCCGCCTCGATGCGGCGCCGGCCATTGTCAGGGTCCATGACGTCTTCGAGGACAACGGCACAGCCTACATGGTGATGCCGCTGGTCGGCGGCCAGACTCTGGAGTTGCGCCTGCAACGCGACCGGGCGCTACCGCAGGCGGCCATTGACCGGCTTTTGGCGCCTCTGCTGGACGGGCTGCAGGCGCTGCACGATGCCGACGTCGTGCATGGCGACATCAGCCCTGCCAGCATCTACCTCGACGGCAGCGGACAGCCGACACTGGTCGACTTCGCCGGGGCGCGCAGTGCCCTGGTCCGGCGCCTGCAATCGATAACCGGCGGCTTTTCCTCGCCCTACGCCGCGCCGGAACAGGCGCCGACGCCGCAGCAGGGTCCATGGACCGACCTCTACGGCCTGGCCGCGACGCTCTACCACTGCGTTGCCGGTTTGGCGCCGCAGAGTGCCGCCGGACGGGCGCAAGGCGACGCGCTGGTGTCCGCGACCGACCTGGGCAAGGGCCGCTACGCGCCCGGCCTGCTGGCGGCGATTGACCAGGGGTTGATGCTGGACCCCGCCGGCCGGCCACAATCGGTCGCGGCATGGCGGCAGATCCAGGAAGGGGCGCCGACGGTCGAAGTACCGGTCCGGCCGGCTGAAACCGTGGCGCCACGCGTCGAGCCTGTCGCACCGCGCGTCGAACCGGCGCCACCGCGCGTCGAGCCCGCGGCGCCCCGCGTCGAGGCACCGCCGCCTCGCGTCGAGGTACCGCCGCGCGTCGAGACACCGGTGCCGACTCCCCTGAAGCCGCGGCGGGCAGCAGCGCCAGTTGCTGCACGCGATGGCGTCGGGCATCGCAGCATGCGGGCGGCTGCCGTCGGTGCCGGCATCGGCGCGCTGGCGGCAGCGCTTGCCGGCGCGTGGCTTGTGCTGGCGCCGCATTCCACGAGCACCGGTCCAACCCCGCATAAGACGGTAGCAGACACGACGGAATCTGGTCCGGCAGCGGCGCCACCCGTGCAGGACGAGGAGTCGCGCCGCCGGGCCGCCGAGGCGGCGCGCAAGGCGCAGGAAGAAGCGGCCCGGCGCGCTTCCGACGAAAAGGTGGCGGCCGAGGCTGCGCAGCGCAAGGCGGCGGAAGAAAAGCAGGCGGCCGAAGTTGCGGCGCGTCGTCGATCGGATGATGCCGAAAAGCAGCGTGCCGCAGCGGCCGAGGCGGCGCGCAAGGCACAGGAAGACGCGGCTCGTCGGGCAACGGAGGAGAAGGCGGCGGCCGAGAAGCAGGCGGCCGAGCTGGCGGCGCGTCGTCGGGCCGACGAGGTCGAACGGCAGCGTGCTGCGGCGGCTGAAGCGGCGCGCAAGGCGCAGGAAGACGCGGCACGCCGCGCGGCGGAGGAGAAGGCGGCGGCCGAGAAGCAGGCCGCCGAGCTGGCAGCGCGTCGTCAGGCCGAAGAGGCCGAGCGGCAACGTGTTGCGGCGGCCGAAGCGGCGCGCAAGGCGCAGGAAGAGGCGACACGCCGGGCCGCCGAGGAGAAGGCGGCCGCCGAGGCGGCGGCGCGCCGGGTGGCTGAAGAAAAGGCCGCTGCAGCGGCGGAAGCGCGTCGACGGGAAGAGGAGATTGCCGCGCGCGAGGCCGCCGAGGCGGCCCGTCGCCAGGCCGAGGAGCGTGCCCGCCTTGAGGCTGAGGCCAAGCGCAAGGCTGAGGAGCAGGCGGCGGTCGCGGAAGCCGCGGCAAGGCAGCGCGAGGAAGAGGCGCGCCGCCTTGCCGAAGAGAAAGCCCGTGTCGAGGCGGCTGCCCGCGAGCAGGCCGAAGCGGAAATGCGTGCCCGGGCGGCGGCGGACGTTCGTCGCCAGGTCGCGGAAGCCGCGCGGCGCATGGCGGAGGAAGCGGCGCAGAGCGAGGCCGAGTCCAGTCCGACATCCGAAGCCGAAAGGCAGCAACAGGCCGAGGCAGCCGAGGCGGCTCTCAATCTGTCGGAAGAGGATCGCAAGCGCGTGCAGATGGCCCTGATCGCGCTGGGTCACGACGTCGGGGCGGCCACCGGTTACTTCGGGCCGCGCACCCGCGCGATGATCGCGGCGTGGCAGAAGAAGCTGGGCTTGCCGCAGACAGGTCACCTGACGTCACTGCAGCTGACGGCGTTGCAGCTCCAGGCCGCGCCGGCGCTGGCCAAGGACGATCATGAGCCGGGCAAGCCGGCAGACGACAAGCACAAGCCCGAGGCCAAGCCACAGCGGCCCGAAGCCGCGGAAGCCGCGCTGAACATGTCCGACCAGGACCGCAAGCGAGTGCAGGCGGGTCTGATTCTGCTCGGCCACGACATCGGCGCGGCGACCGGCTATTTCGGACCGCGCACGCGAACGATGATCGCCGCCTGGCAAAAGACGCAGGGACTTCCCGAAACGGGCTTCCTCGACGCAGCCCAGCTCGCGGCCCTGGATCAGCAAGTGACCCAGGCCAAGCGCGCGGAAGAGGAGAAGAGGCTCGAAGCGGAGAAGCGCAAAGCCGAACTCGACCCGCGGCGCGCCGAGGCCGCCGAGGCGGCGTTGAACCTGGGCGAAGACGACCGCAAGCGCGTGCAGGTGGCATTGTCGTCGCTGGGCCATGTCGTCGGTGCCACGACCGGTTTCATCGGTCCGCGCACCCGGGCGATGATCACAGCGTGGCAGAAGAAGCAGGGCCTGCCGGAAACGGGCTACCTGAACGAGGCGCAATACACCCTGCTGCAGCAGCAGGCGGCGCAGGCGCTGGCCCGCTACGACGCGGAACAGAAGCGGCCGGAAAGCGATCTCCGTCAGGCCGAGGCCGAGGAAGCCGCGCTGCGCCTGTCCGAGCAGGATCGCAAGCGCGTACAGGTGGCCCTGTCGTCGCTGGGCCACGTGGTGGGCGCCACCACCGGCTACATCGGTCCGCGCACCCGGGCGATGATCACGGCGTGGCAGAAGAAGCAGGGATTGCCGGAAACCGGCTACCTGACGGCGGCGCAACTGGCGACGCTCTGGCAGCAGGCGGCGCCGGCGCTGGCGAGGTTTGACCAGCAACAGCGCAGCCTCGACGCCGAAAAGCAATAGGGTCGCGGAGGGCGGCCAGTGTCAGGCGGCCGCGCGACGTGACGGGGCGCGTGCCGAGTCGCCCGCCGATCTCGATCCGTCGATGGTCAGGTGGCCCGCGGGGCGCGCGCCTCAATTGACCGCCGTTTTGTGGCGGACCGACGCGTGTCGACAGGATGGCCGGGCGGCCGGCGGTCCCGAGGTTGGCCGCAGCTGCCGACGAGCGGCCGCCGTTCAGCAATCAGGAATAGTGCCAGAAGGCATCGAGCCCGGCCGGGTGGAAGCCGGCGCTCTCGTCGGCATCACGGAACGAGAACTCATACAGAAACGCGCTGCGGTGCTCGTGGCCGAACGGGTCCGTGTAGTCGACATAGCCGTAGGCCACCACCGGCGTTTCTGAGCTCTGCACCTTGGCGATGACTGCCGGCGGCAGGCGGAAGACCTCGACAGGACGGACCGAGCGGAAGACGCCGTGAACCGGGATCACCTGCCGAACCGTGTTCGGCGCCCCATAGGTTGGCGTATCGGGCGGCGGATTGGTGCCGACGGACAGAAAGATGCCCCGGATGACCGCCGGGCTTCGGCCGTAGTTCGCGAATTCGTAGGTCATGGACACGGGCACGAGGCCCTGAGCGTCCGGCGGCTGCTTCAGCCCGTGCAGCCGCAGCCCGCTGACAAACACATGCGGCCGATCGACCGCGACGGCGGTGTCGGCCTGTTGCTTGGCGGCGGTGGCCAGTTCCCTGGCGCTGTCGGCCGCGTCGCGGGCCCGCGTGACCGACGCAGTCAGATCGGTCAATTGCTTCTCCGCCGCCGTGGCCGCCTGCAGGGCGGCCTTGGCAGACACATCGGCCGCCGCGGCGGCTGTTTCGGCCAGACCCAGCGACGACGTCACCTGGCCGGCCTGAGCCGCGATAACCCGGATCGATTCGGCGGTCGCCCGGGAGGACTCATCAGCGGCCGTCGCGGCATTCTCGGCAATCGCCAGTGCGGCCGTGATCTGGCCCGATTGCGCCGTGATGGCTTGCGCCGAATCGGTCGCGGCATGCGCCGATTGGCGGGCGATCTCGAGCGAGACCTGCATGTCGCTCCTCTGGCCCTCGACCACCTTCCAAAGCCCGTCGACCGCCTTCCACAGTCGGCCCATGCGCGTTCCGAGGATAATGATGGCGAGCAGGATCGCGACCGCGAGGAGCACGGTGGCAAGGTCGGTGATCCGCATGTCCCACAGGAAGCGTTCCCACCATTCGGGCGACGCTATCCGGGGCGTAGGGCTGCTGGGAGGCTGCTGGCCGAACGCGGTTTCGCCGCCCCAGATCGTCAGGGTAACCAAAGCGACTGGCAGCATGCGAAACGGTGTGCCCACGATCGACCCATTCTGGCGCGAGAGTTTGGATGATGATTTTCATCTCTAATCAGGAATTGCGCAACGCTTGCGACAATTGCGCCGTTCTGTGGGCGAATACGATCTCTTCACAAGCCGTTTCCGCTTGACGCGTTTCGTGCGTCGGCCACCAGCCATGCGGCGAGAGTACAGGCCGCTTGATCGAGCGATGTTGACAGTCGCCGGGACTATGGGTGTGGTCGCAGGGTCGTGACAGAATGTCGATGACACACGGAGGATGAAACGCACATGACGGACCTTACACCCGAACTTCGCGAGGCATTGGCGCGCGTCGGGACCTCGACCTTGACCGGCGTGCTCAACCGCCGCGGCCTGCGCAGCACCTGCCTGTACGACGTGTGGCCGATCCGTCCGGAGATTCCGCGGATGGTCGGCATTGCCTTCACCATGCGCTTCATTCCGTCGCGCGAGGACAAGGACGGCCCGACGTCGACCAACCGCAGCACCACCCAGCCACAGGCGATGGAGGAGTGCCCGCCGGGTCATGTCCTGATGATCGATTCGCGTGGTGACTCGCGGGCGGCGTCGGCCGGCGATCTCTATGTCGGCCGCCTGAAGGCTCGGGGCTGCGCCGGTATCGTGACCGATGGCGGCCTGCGCGACACCGACGGGATCTTCAAGACCGGTCTGCCGGCTTACCACCGCCGTCCGTCCTCGCCGCCCAGCCCGATCGCGCATCGACCGATCGACCTCAATCTGCCGATCGCCTGCGGTGGCGTGGCGGTTTATCCCGGTGACGTCATCGTCGGCGATCGTGACGCGGTCGTGGTCATTCCGCCGGAGATCGTCGTTGCCGTGGCCGAGGAGGCACTGGCCACCTATGGCTACGAGGAATTCGCCGAAGCGGAAGTGGCGCGCGGCCGTTCCCTGAAAGGCCTGTTCCCGGCTGCCGGCGACGAGGCCAAGCGCGACTATGAGGCGTGGAAGAAGGCGCGCGGGGGGAAGGCCTAGCCGAGCGGTGCCGGCCGGGGCGGCGAGTGGTTGACCCGGCCGGTCTGGCCGCCGTGACTGGCGGTGCGGTGCGGCGGGCGGGCGCGCGTCCTGTCCGCGCACGTGAGGTCCGATTCGAACCGTTTTCACCGACTCAAACGCAGGTGGTCGTGATCGCGATCCGGATCGTCGCTGCCGGTCGTCGCTAGGCCTTTGATTTTGTGCTCTTTATTTCGGGCTGGCGGTGCGTCGGTTGTCACGGTGCTGATCACTGACAATCCGGCGCTGGCCAAGCTGGCGGTGCTTTGTGCCCTAAAAGGCGCCAATCGCGCGAACGCTCCGGCTTCCAATCTCTGTAAAATTTTACATTCTACAACAGTGAGTTAGAGTGAATTATTCACATAGTGAATAGGTTTCGAAATTTTTTCTATCACATACAGGGAACTTCAATGGCCTGAGGTCGATATCACCCTTCGATAGTGAAAGGAATCCGGTAAGAATATGATAAGCTGAGAAAAGTAATGCAACCCACCGCCGCCACTCTGACCAGCGAAGCCGAACGTCTCGCGGCGCTGCATCGCTACGACATTCTCGATACCGGTTCCGAGCCGCAGTTCGATCGCATCGTCCAGCTCGCCGCCAGGATGTTCGGCACACCCATGGCGGTCATCTCGTTCATTGACGCCGATCGGGTGTGGTTCAAAGCGAGATTTGGCGTCAAAGCGGCCGGAAAGCCGAGAACCTGGGCATTGTCTGAGGCCGCGTTCAAGAGCGGCAAGGTAGAGGTTGTCCGCGACGCCGGTCGGACCGCTCGTCTGCGCAAGCATCCTCTTGTCACCGGCAGTCCGAACATCCGCTTCTTTGCCACGGCGCCGATTTTTTCGGCTGACCGCCATCCGCTCGGCGCAATCTCCGTCCTCGATACCCGTCCACGCGCCGATCTGTCGCCGGATCGCTTTGCCGGCCTCGAGGCGCTCGGACGCCTTGTCGAGGCGGAGCTGGAAAGCCGGCGCATGTCGCAACGCCTGGCGGCGGCCGCCGAGCGATTCCGGGATCTGGCCGAGGTGTCGTCCGACTGGGTGTGGGAAACCGACTCCGAGCATCGGCTGGTCGACCTGACGTCCGGATTGATGTCCATGACAGGCATTGCGCCAGCGGGCATCGGCAGGCGGCGCTGGGAGTTTGTCAAATCCAGGCCGTTGCACGGCACATGGGCCGATCACATCGCCGATCTCGACGCCCGGCGCGAGTTCCGCGGCTTCGAATACGAGGCGGAAACAGACCAGGGCGAGCACCGGGTGTTCCGGCTGAACGGCCGGCCGTATTTCGACGACGATGGCCGGTTCCTGGGCTATCGCGGTACCGGCACGGATATTACGCGGCAGCGGGCCGAAGAGCTGGCGCGCGCCGTCAACCAACGCCTGTTCGAAACGTCGCCGGATCTGATCCTCGTCACCGACCGCAAGGGACGGCTGGTTCTGGTCAGCCCCAGCGCGCTCAATGTCCTCGGCTATCGACCGGAAGAAATGGTCGGACGCAGCGGGATCGGGTTCGTACACAAGGACGACCTCGCCGCCGTGCGCAACGAGATGCGCCTGGCGCGACTTGGCAACGCGCCGAGCGCTTTTGATTGCCGCTACGTCGGCAAGGACGGCCGCGTCGTGCCACTGTCGTGGATCGGCGTCTGGTCAGCGGCCGATCAGTACCATTTCTTTATCGGTCGCGACATCACCGAGCGCATCGCGGCCGAAGAGCGCCAGCGTCAGTCGCAGCGGTTGGAGGCAGTCGGCCAGCTCACCGGCGGCATTGCCCACGACTTCAACAATATCCTCTCGATCATGACCATGAAGATCGAGCATGCGACGGAGATATTGCCTGAGGAGTCCGAGGCTCGAGCGCTGCTGGCGTCGGCGCTGGCCGCTGGCGTGCGGGGCGCTGACCTGATCTCGCGCCTTATGACATTTGCCCGCCGGCGGCCGCTAAAGCCGACGGAGACGTCGATCGGCCCGCTGCTTGAAGAGTTTGCGACCTTGCTGCGCACGGCGCTGTCTCGGCGCATTCCGCTGCGGCTGGACATTGCCGGGGATCTGCGTCTCTGCCGTATCGATCGCACGGGACTCGAGACGGCACTGCTGAACCTGACGGTAAACGCCCGCGACGCCATGCCGGCCGGCGGCACTGTCACGCTCACGGCGCGCAATCGCGTGCTGACGCCGGCGGACGTCGACGCCCGTCCCGACCTGCGCGTGGGCCAATGGATCGAAATTGGCGTGAGCGACACAGGGTTGGGCATGCCGCCCGAGGTTCAGGCACGGATCTTCGAACCGTTCTTCACCACCAAGAGCGACGGCAAGGGCACCGGTCTGGGTCTTGCCATGGTGCACGGCTTCGTCCATCAGTCCGGCGGCTTCATCAGCCTCAAGAGCGAGGTTGGGCAGGGCACGACTTTCTGGATCTACCTGCCAGCCGTCGCCGTGCCGAAGGAAGCCGGCCGGACTCGATCGACTCTGATCGCGGCCTAGCGGCGCCGGCGTCGCGACCGTCTAATCTGTCGTCCCTCGACCGCTGGACACCACACCAAACCCGCCCGGGTTGGCGTGCCGATGTGCGGCCGGTCGCGAGCGGTGCGAGCCATGTCCGGCGGCAACCGCTCAGTGCCCCGGGCGAGGGCCCGGACGGCCGACCTCACTGGGCTGGCGTGACGCCGGGTTCCCAGGCCCAATAGCGCGCCACCGCGCCGGCATCGACGCGAAGGTCAGTCCCGGTGATCATGCCGGCATCGTCCGAGGCCAGAAAGGCGGCGGCGCGGCCGTAGTCGCTCGGCACCGGCAGCTTCTGCATGGGAACGCGGGTGCGGAACGGCGCCATCACACGATCCAGGCTGCGCGGCCGGGTGACGCTGCGCCCCCAGCGCGCCGCCCGCTCGAAGGATTCCGCCGGGTCTGTCGCGGTCGGCGTCAGGCTGTTGACACGGATGCCGTGTCCCACCAGCTCCATGGCCGCCGACCGGGTGAAGTTGATCAGGCCGCACTTGGAGGTGCAGTAGGCGATATTGCCCGGCTCGCCCTGGTGGCCCGCCGTCGAGATGATGTTGATGACGACGCCGCCGGCGCCGCGCGCGATCATCGCCTTGCAGGCGTGCTTGGTGAACAGGAAGGCGCCATCGAGGATGACGCCGGTCTGGCGCGACCACTCCTCGTAGGACATGTCGATGACGCCCTTCTTGTTGAAGAAGGCGGCGTTGTTGACGAGGATGTCGACTTGGCCGAACGCCGCGAGCGCGGCCTGCACCGACGCTTCGACTTGGCCCTCGTCCGTGACGTCGCAGGTAACGGCGATCGCCCGACTGCCGTTGCGGTTGAGATAGTTGGCGCAGTCGGTGGCGTTGGCCGCGTTTGCGTCGACCGCCACGATCATTGCGCCTTCGGCGGCGAGACCCTCGGCGATACCGCCGCCGATATTGGGGCTTGTGCCGGTGACGATCGCCACCCGGTCCTTGAGCTTCATGCCCGTCGTTCCCGCAGAGATGGGACTGCGCGCGGTCAGTGCGGCGGCGCGACCAGGAAGACCTTCGAGGAATTGAAGATCCAGGTGTCAACGAAGCCGGTCTCTTTCGGCTTGCGACCCAGCTCTTTCATCGCGCCCGCGAGGCACATCCAGTTCAGGATTTCCTGTTGGCCGCTGTCCTCAACGGCAGTGCCCGAATAGTTCCGCCACGTCGGATAATCGCCAGACCGCAGCGCGTCGTACATGTGCCGGTCGGCGGGCGTGTCGGGATAGAGGAAATAGTTCTTGGCGGTCAGGAAGGCGTGCGACCAGCCCGATGACGCCAGCAGCGCCACGCGATAAGGCGACTCGGCAAGGATCCGCGCCGTCGCCGCGCCGAGATCGAACAGCCGTCGCGGCGTGGGCGCCGGCGGATCCAGCTCGGCGTCGGTCACCACCCGGTCGAACACCGGCAGGCCGCCGCGCTGGGCGATGACGCGCCGGCCGTAGCAATTCACGGCGAACGGAATGACGGGGTAGGTGAACCCCTTGCGGGCGTAGTCGAGATACATCACCGCGTTGGTGAAGGCGTGTCCCAGCGGATGATGCAGCGGCTTGTATGAGTAGGCGGTGTCGAAGCCGTCCTCGATCAGGCGCGTGGCCAGCATCTTGGCGGCCGCCGGGTGTCCCGGCAGGTCGAAGGTCTTGTCGGTCTCGCCCCAGATATTGCCGGGCGGCGACTTGAACTGGAAACTGTCGTGGGCGCAGATGCAGTAGGGCGGCACCACGTCTTCGCGGAAATTCTCGTACTGGTCGTCGCCCCAGATCAGGACGAAATCGGGATTGAAGGCGTCGAGCGCGGCGCGGGTCTTGTTCATCCAGCCGACGAGGTCGGCGCGGTGACGTGCCGCGGACGACGTGCCTTCGTCGTTTCCCCATTCGGCGCGCATCGGCTCCGGCCAGCCCGCCGGGGTCTTCAGCTCCTCGGGCAGGCGCGGATTCTGCAACATCCGCTTGAGGATCCACGACATGCGCTCGTCGGGGCCGGTCAGCGGCGGGTAGTGGGATATCCCGAGCATCAGTATCTCGGCCATGGGCGTTTCCTAACAGTTGGTAGATTCGTTGTGGCCAGCTTCTGCTGCCGCGATCGTGTCGTCAACCGCGCCGTGGCGCATGACCGCCAATTTCCGTCGACAGGCCAGACGGGCATGCGCCGGCATATCCATCATCTCAGTGCTGGCTTTCAGGGACGGTGACCCGTAGTCCATCCAGCGCATCGCTCACCGTGATCTGGCACGACAACCGGGACTCGGCGGTGGCATGCGGGCAGAACTGCAGCATCGCCTCTTCGCTCGACTCCTTGGCCGGCAGGCGGTCGGCCCATTCTGGCGGCACGTACACCATGCAGGTGGCGCACGAGCAGGCGCCGCCACAGTCGGCGTCAATGCCTGGCACCATGTTGCGGACGGCGCCTTCCATAAGCGACAGACCGTTGTCGATCTCGATCGTGTGCTCGCTGCCGCCGGCTTCGCGAAAGGTAATCTTGGCCATGCTCCCTTCCTGGTCGTCTCGCTGTATGCCCCCTGCCTAGCCGCAAATGTCCTTCATGGCGATTCCTTCGTTGCGCAGGCGGTCGGCCGGCGGGCGTGCCGCCTGGGCGATGAGCTGTCGCGAGGCCATGAATTCCGGCACGCGATTGACGGCGTCGACCGCGATCAGACGGGCGTCGCGCAGGTAGAACACCGCGAACGAGGTCCCGCTTTCAGGATCACCGCGCACGACGGCCTCGTCGTGACCCGCCGAAAGGCCGGCCATCTGCAGTTTGACGTTGTACTGGTCGGACCAGAACCACGGCGTCTGCGGCGGCGGCAACGGCCGGCCGCAGATGGCGGCCGCTGCCGCCTTGGCCTGGCTGAGAGCGTTGTCCACGGACTCCAGCCGCAATCGGCGGCCAGCAAGCGGCTGCATCTGGCTGGCGCAATCGCCGATGGCGTAGACGGCCGGATCGGCCGTGCGGCACTGGTCATCGACGACGATGCCGTCGTCGACCGCCAGCCCGGCCTGTGCTGCCAGCTCCACATTGGGCACGGCCCCAACCCCGATCACGACGAGATCGGCTGCGTGATGGCTATCGGCACATGCGACGCGTTCGACTCGGCCGGCGCCCTCGAAACCTGTGACTGCCGTCGAAAGGTGGACTTTGACGCCGTGACGCGCATGAAGCCGGGCATAGAAGTTGGAAACCACCGGACCGACGCCGCGCGCCATCAGGCGCGGCACTTGCTCCAAGACAGTCACGTCGAGGCCATGCTTGACGGCGACGGCTGCCAGCTCGAGCCCGATATAGCCGCCGCCGACGATCACCAGGCGCTTGCCGGGCTGGAAGCGCGAATGGATCGCCTGTACGTCGGCGATGGTGCGCAGGTAGAGCACGCCATCGAGGTCCGTGCCCGGCAGCGCTATCCGGCGCGGCCGGCTGCCGGTGGCGATCACCAGGGTCGCATAGTTGAGGCGGGCGTCGGTCCCCGTGACGACCGTACGCGTTGCGCGATCGATATTGGTCACGCGCCTGTCCAGCATGAGGCTGGCGCCGGCCTTGTCATAGAACGCGGCCGGCTTGAGATACAGCCGGTCAACCGCCATCTCGCCAGCCAGAAACTTCTTGGACAGCGGTGGGCGCTGGTAGGGCGGGTGCGGCTCCTCGCCGATGACGACGATCGGCGCCTTGTAGCCGTTCTGCGCCAGGCTGGCCACGATCTGGTCGGCGGCCTGTCCGGCGCCGATGATGATGAGCGGGTCGTTCACGCGGTCCTGTCCGACAGCATTGGCGGTTGAGACACTATACCGTCGGCGTCAGGTCCGCGGTCGGCAAGGTCGTGCCGGCCGCACTATAGCCGCGAAGCCGGCGCTGCCACAAGAATCTAACACTTGTTCGTTATTTTGATTGACTCGCAAATCGGCGGGCAGCTACTCGTCAAGCAACGACGCGCCGCAACGGGAGGACGCCATGGACTTCGAGCTGCCGGGTGAGGACCATCCGAAGCGCCAGGCGGTGCGGTCCTGGTTCGAGGCGAATCCGCATCCCAGCGGCGCCGATCTGGCGCGCGCCGGCTATGTCGTGCCGCACTGGCCGCGGCCGTGGGGTCTGGCCGCTGATCCGGAGCTTCAGCTGATCATCGACGAGGAGATGAAGCGTGCCGGCGTCACGGCGCCGCGAAATCCGGTCGCCATCAACAATTGCGCGCAGTCGCTGCTGACCCATGGCAGCGAGGCGCAGCGCCAGAAATTTCTGCCGTCGGCGCTGTCGGGTGAGAGCGTGTGGTGCATGCTGTTCAGCGAGCCGTCGGGCGGCTCGGATCTGGGCGCGCTGCGCACCACGGCGCGGCGCGAGGGCGACCACTATGTCGTGAAGGGCCACAAGATCTGGACCTCGCTGGCGCACGAGGCGAAGGTTGGCGTGCTGGTGGCGCGCACCCAGCCCGACCTGCCCAAGCACCAGGGCCTGTCGCAGTTTCTGGTCGACATGGACAGCCCCGGCGTCTCGGTGCGGCCGATCATCGACATGTCGGGCCACGAGAACGAATACAACGAGGTGTTTCTCGACGAGGTGCGTGTGCCTGCCGACCGGCTGCTGGGCAAGGAGGGCGAAGGCTGGGCACTGAGCATGATCCAGCTGCAGACCGAACGGGTCGCCTTGTCCAAGCCCGGCGCGATCTGGGGCAGTGGTCCGTCGGCACGCGACCTGGTCGAAGGACTGGCGGAGACCGGCGCGTTGGCCGATGCGGCGCTGCGCGACGAGGCGGCCGAGATCTATGTCGAGGGCGAGATCCTGCGGCTGCTGGCCTACCGCGCGCTCAGCGACCGCATGAATGCGCGCACCCCGGGACCGGAAGGCGCCATTCGCAAGATGCTGGCGGCGCCGCACGGCCAGCGCGTGCTGGATCTGGCCAAGCGCGCCCAGGGGGCACGTGGCCTGATCGCCGGCGAGCAGCCCTTCCCGACGCAGCTCAGCGGGGACGGGCCGTTCGACGACTGGGACTACGCGTTCTGGTTCAGCCCGGCGGTCACCTTGGGTGTCGGCACGCAGGAGATCCTCAAGAACGTGGTCGCCGAGCGTGTGCTGGGCATGCCGCGCGAACTTGATCCGACGGCGCGGGAGCCGTGGTCCGAAACCCGCCGCAAGGGCGGCTGAGGAGGCGGGGATGAATTTCGCGCTGAGCGACGACCATCAGGTGCTGCAGCAGTCGGCGCGCACCTTTGTGGAGAAGGAAATCTCGCTGGGCCGTGTGCTGGTGCCGGGCGCGACCGTGGCCGACGCCGACTATGCCGGCAACTGGGCCAAGATCGCCGCCATGGGCTGGCCGGGCCTAGTGATCGAGGAGGCACATGGCGGCTCGGGCCTGTCGTGCATCGATCTGGCGATGGTGTTGGGCGAGATGGGTCGCAGCCTGGCGCCCAGCCCTTTCTTGGGCACGCTGTTCGGTACGTGGGCGATCCAGAAGGGCGGCAGCGCCGCACAGCAGGCGCGCGTCCTGCCGGACGTCGCGGCCGGCAAAGCCAGGCTGGCACTGGCCATCGCCGAGTCCAACGGCACGACCGATGCGCCCGGACGCGAAGCCGTCGCGGTGCGCTCTGCTGGCGGCTGGCGCCTGACCGGCGTGAAGTCGTTCGTGATTGACGCCGCCAGTGCCGACTGGCTGGTGGTCGCGGCGCAAGACGGCGGCCAGCGCGCGTTCTATCTGGTCGACGCCCGCCAGGACGCGGTGCGGGTCGACGCCTTGCCGTGGCGCGACGTGACCCGCGAGGTCTGCGACGTGCGGTTCAAGGACGCCGTGGCCGAACCGCTGACAGCCGATGATGCGACATTGTGGCCCTGGTTGCGCGATCGGATTCTCTTCGCGCTGGCGGTCGAGAGCGCCGCCGGTACGCAGCGCGTCTTGGAGATGACAACCGACTACGCCAAGGAACGCACGGCGTTCGGCCGGCCGATCGGCGCCTACCAGGCGATCAAGCACGGCCTGGCCGACATGCTGGGACTGTCGGAATGCGCCAACACCGCCATGCTCTACGCCGCCTGGGCGCTGTCGGAGGACAACGCACGCGGCCCGGTGGCGGCGGCGATGGCCAAGGCATATTGCTGCGATGCCTACGTTTCGGCGGCGCATCGCAGCATCCAGATCTTCGGCGCTATCGGATTTACCTGGGAGATGAAGAACCATCTCTACTACAAGCGGGCCCGCGCCAACGCCGAGCTGTTCGGCGGTGCCCGCGTCCACCGCGCCCGGGTCATCGACATGGTAACGAAGAAGGCGGCCTAGCGTCGGCCGCGGCGGTAAGACGTCGGGCGAGTGCCCGGCCTGGGAAAGATCCGCGCCGGCTTCGGGCAGATGCCACGCGGCCAAGCGTGCCGAAGCCGCGAGCCGCAGGGCGATCCGACCCGCACAGGTCTCGTCGTTGACCGTCGCGGAGGCGGGGTGTAGATTTCAAACAAATGTTAGATAATCTGTTGCCGCTCGCGGGGGCGGCGACCCGACGGGACGGAGGAAGCCATGAACGTAGCGGCCGCCTATCCGGAGACGGCGAAACCCGGCGCCAACATGGTCGTCGAGGACAGGGAGCGCCACCTGTTCCGGGTCGCGCGGCGGGCGTTTACCGACCCGACCGTGCTCGAGGAAGAGCGCCGCCAGATCTTCGATCGTTGCTGGCTCTATCTCGGCCACGGCTCCGAGATCGCCAACAACTGCGATTTCGTCACGCGCACGGTCGGCGGCCGCGAACTGATCTTCAATCGCGATCGTGGCGGCGCCGTGCATGCGTTCCTCAACACCTGCCCGCATCGCGGCGCCACGGTCGTGCGCGAGTCCAAGGGCAACGCGCTGTCGTTCCGCTGCTTCTATCACGGCTGGTCGTTCAACGTGAACGGCCGCTTCGCTTCGCGCTTCGACGAGGGCAACTACGGCAAGGATCACTACGAGGGCGGCTGCGCCGATCTGCAGCAGGTGGCGCGGCTGGAGAACTACCGCGACTTCTGGTTCGTGAACTTCGACGCCAATGCCGTTTCGCTGGCCGACTATCTGGCGGGCGCCAAGGATTTCATCGACATGGTCGCCGACCAGGCCGAAGCCGGTATGGAGGTCATCGGCGGCGGCCAGCAGTACATCATCAAGGCCAACTGGAAGCTGCTGGCCGAGAACAGCGTCGACGCCTTCCACGGCTTTCCGACCCACAGCACCTAGTTCGACTATCTGAAGAATGTCGGCGCCCTGCGCATGGACCAGGCGCTCGACCTGAGCGGCAATAAGATGACCGACCTCGGCAACGGCCATGCGGTCATCGAGTACGGCTCGCCCTGGGGGCGGCCGATCGCGCGCTGGGTGCCGTCGTGGGGCGAGGAAAAGCGCGAAGTGATCGAGCGAATGCGCAAGCACCTGGTGCAGCGATTCGGCGAGGATCGCGGCCTTCGCATGGCCGAGAACAGCCGCAACATGATCATTTTCCCCAACCTGGTGATCAATGACATCATGGCCATCACCATCCGCACCTTCCAGCCCGAGGCGGCCGATCGCATGACGGTCAACGCCTGGGCGCTGGGGTCGCGCGATGAGGATCCCGATCTGCGCAAGCTCAGGCTGTTCAACTTCCTGGAGTTCCTCGGGCCGGGCGGATTCGCCACGCCTGACGACCAGGAGGCGCTGGAGAATTGCCAGCGTGGCTATCGCAACGCCCGCGAGGCGGCCTGGAACGACATTTCCAAGGGCATGCCACGCGTCGGGCCACCCAAGAACGACGACGAGGAGCAGATGCGCTGCTTCTGGCGCGAGTGGCGCCGGCGGATGTCGGCGGCCGCCTGATCCACCGCTGCCGGCCCACCCGGCGCGCTGTGCGCGCCTGGCGGGACGAGTCGCCGGAGCCTTCGACGTTTTCGATGAACGGGTGAACCATGAACGCAGACGCCCACCTTGCGCGGGCAGCGACCGCGAGCGGCCAATGCACGCGAGCCCAGGTCGAGGAATTCCTGTACGAGGAGGCCGCGCTGCTCGACGAGTGGCGGGTCGAAGACTGGTTCGCGATGTTCGCGGAGGGCGCGACGTATGAGGTGCCGCCGACCGGGGACGGCGATGAGCTGGATCCGGCCAAGTCGCTCTTCTACATCGCCGATGACTATGTGCGCCTGCGCGAGCGCGTGGCGCGGCTGCTGAAGAAGGACGCGCACTCGGAGTATCCGCGGTCGCGCCTGCGGCACATTGTCAGCAACGTGCGAATCACGGGCTTCGCCGCCGGCATCGCCGACGTGACCTGCAATTTCATCACCTACCGCACCAAGCGCGGCGTGGTGGACACCTACTACGGCCAGCATTTCTACCGCATCGACTGTTCCGTCAGTCCGTGGAAGATCAAGTCCAAACGCTCCGTGCTTGACATGGACCAGCTGTACGCCGGCAAGCTCACGATCATCATCTGAACGGCCGTCGCCGTCCGGCGACCGGCGCGAGACCGGAGCAGGTCGTCGCACTTAGCGGGGTGTCGTGTCATGAGCGGATCCGGCCTCATCGACGTGCATTCGCACATCGTGCCGCGCCAGCTGCCGGCCGACCCGACCGGCGGCCGGATCGAGAAATGGCCGTGCGTGCAGTGTCACAGCGCGACATCAGCGACAGTGCTGATGGGCCAGAAGCCGTTCCGCAAGATCGACGAGCGGTCTTGGGACATTGCCCGCCGCGTCGCCGACATGGATCGCGACCACGTGGCGGCCCAGGTGCTGTCGCCCATGCCGGAGCTGCTGTCGTACTGGCTCGACGCGGCGCCGGCGACCGAACTGGCCCGCTTCGTCAACGGCGCGATCGCCGAGATGGTGGCGAAGCGGCCGGACCGGTTCTACGGCCTGGGCAGCGTGCCGATGCAGGAGCCGGCGCGCGCCGCCGAGGAGCTGCGGCTGGTGAAGGAGAAGTTCGCCCTCAGCGGCGTGGAGATCGGCAGCAACATCAACGGCAAGTACCTCGGCGACCGCCGTTTCGATCCGTTCTTCGCGGCGGCGGAGGAACTGGGCCTGGCCGTGTTCGTGCACGCGCTCCATCCGCTGCAGGCGCCGCATCTGGCGGCGATGCCGACGCTTGTGCCGTTCGCCGCTTTTCCGGTCGATACGGCCCTGTGCGCCGCAAGCCTGATCATGGACGGGGTGCTGGAGCGATTTCCGCGCTTGCGGATCGGCTTCAGCCACGGCGGCGGTGCCTTCGGCCCGATCCTGCACCGCATGGAGCATGGCTGGCGCGCCTCGGGACGCTTTGACGGCAAGCTGCCGCAATCGCCTCGCAGCTACGCCGCCCGGTTCTTCTACGACAGCCTGGTCTACGACCCGCACTATCTGGCGCACCTGGCAACCCACGTGGCGCCCGGCCAGATTTTCGCAGGCACGGACTATCCCTACCTGATCGAGCAGCGCGACCCCGCAGGCTTCATCTGCAGCGTCGCCGACGTCGTCGAGCACGGCCAGACGCTATGGTCCGGCGCGGCCAGGCGGTTCCTTGGGCTGGACCTGGAGTAGGGCTGCTTCTATAACCGCTTTCGAGCCAGCAATGGTTGGGCGGCCTACCGGGTCGCCTGGCGCGGATACCGGGCGGGTGATGCAGCGTCTCGTGGAAGCCGGCAAAGACAAGATCACGAAGGCAGACAAGACCAAGGCCCGCCTGATCGCGGTGACGAAGCGTCTGGTTCAGGAGGAGGGGTCCGACCGCGTCACGCTGCGCAATATCGCGGCAGCCGCGAAAATGAAGGCCGGCAGCATCTACTACCACTTCGAATCCCGCGACGAGATCATCCGTGCGGTACTGGAAGAGGGTGTCGGCCTGGCACGGCGGGCGGTGCTGGAGGCGATCGCCAAGGCCGGACCTGACAGCTCACCTTTGGTGCGGTTCGACGCCGCGTTGCGCGCCCATCTCAAGTACACGGTACAGGAGCATTTCTCATCACGGCTCAAGGCAATCCGGCGGTTGCCCAAACGCCTGCGCGACCATCACATGGCGCAGGAGCGCGAGTACGCCGATATCTTCAGGGATCTCCTGCGAGAGGCCCAGAAGAAGGGGCTGCTGCAGCCGGGGTTCGACCTTTCCGTCGTGCGCATGCTTTGCATGGGCGCGCTGACCTGGGTCGCCGAATGGTATGACCCGGAAGGTCCGATGACGCTCGACGATGTCGCCAACGAACTGATGCGCATGCTGGTTGGCGGTTTGATCCGGCGAACAGCCAGGGCGTAGCCGGCCTCCGGTTCTTCGGTCCTGCACAGCTTGGCGTGATCGCGGCGGCGCGACGATGCGCGTCTCGCCGGGTGCGCGCTGCGGCAGTGTCAAAAAATAACTACCAACTGTTAGATTCTTGTTGCATGGCGAGGCGTCGACGCTATGGTTTGACCTAAATCAAACATCCGTCGGGGCAGCCTTGAAGCCAGCGCCCGACCAGGGAGGAAGCGATGGCAGCCAGAGCCTCACGACGTTCGGTATTGGCCGGGATCGGCGGCACTGCCCTGTCGGTGGCGGGCGGCGTTCGAGGGGCGTCGGCCAAGAACTATGGCCCCGGTGTCACGGACACGGAGATCAAGCTCGGCACTACGTCGCCCTACAGCGGGCCGGCTTCCGGCTTCGGCATCTACGGCAAGGCGCAGTCGGCCTATTTCGAGATGATCAATGAGCAGGGCGGAATCAACGGCCGCAAGATCAATCTGATCTCGCTGGACAACGCCTACAATCCGCCCAAGGCGCTGGAGCAGACCCGCAAACTGGTCGAAAGCGAGAACGTGCTGGCGATCGCCGGGTTTCTCGGCACGGCGCCCAACACGTCGGTGCAGAAGTACCTGAACGGCAAGAAGGTCCCCAGCCTGTTCCTGACGTCCGGCGCCGAGCGCTTCAACGACCCGGCAAACTACCCCTGGATCATTCCGCTCTATCCGACCTATGTCGGGCAGGGCTCGATCTTCGCCAGCTACATTCTCGGCAAGAATCCCAATGCCAAGATCGCCGTCCTCTATCTCAACGACGATCTCGGCAAGGATTTCCTGATCGGTCTGAAGAAGGGGTTGGGCGACAAGGCCAAGACGATGATTGTGCGGGAGGTCAGCCACGAGCTGACGGACCCGAGCGTCGACAGCCAGATCATTGATCTGAAGTCGTCGGGTGCCGATACGCTGCTGCAGTTCACGACTCCGAAATTCGCGGCGCAGGGCATTCGCAAGATCGACGATCTCGGGTGGAAGCCGCTGCACATCCTCGCCAGCATCGCGTCGAGCATCGGCGCGACGCTGATTCCTGCCGGCGTCGAGCGGTCCAAAGGCATCATCACGGCGCGCTGGGAGAAACTGCCGACTGATCCTGCAACCCTCAAGGACCCCGATGTCGTCGCATACACCGCGTTCGTGAAGAAATACATGCCGACCCTCAACATCGAGGACAACACGGCCGTCCCCGGCTACATCAACGCCTTCATGATCGCGCACGTCCTGAAGAAGTGCGGCAATGAGCTCACGCGCGAGAACATCCTCAAGGAGGCGACCAACCTGAAGAACGTCGTGGCGCCGATGTTGCTGCCGGGCATCACGCTCAGCAACTCGCCAAAGGACTACCTGGCGTTCCACGGCATGCAGCTGGCCCAATTCAACGGCACGTACTGGGTGTCGGTGGGCGACGTGATCAAGATCAGCGCCGCCAACAAGTGATCGCCCGGCCACGACCGGCCAAAGACGCCGCGCCGGGCCGCGACGTGACGCGTGGCCTTGGGGCCAGACGGTGACGGTTGCGGCCTCGCCGTTGCCCGCCGGTGCGACGGGTCCCTGCGCCGGCATCAGGGTGCTCGACCTGTCGACCATGGTGTCGGGACCAATGTGCGGCCGCATCCTTGGCGATCTCGGCGCCGACGTGATCAAGCTCGAAGGCGTCGACGGCGACGTGATCCGTACCATGCCGCCGATCTATCGTGGCATGTCCGGCTATTTTACCCAGTACAACCGCAACAAGCGCGCCATCGCTGTCGACCTCAAGGCCGCGCGTGGGCTGGCCGTGGCCCGTCAATTGGCAACCCGCGTCGACGTGCTGATCGAGAACTTCCGTCCTGGCGTCGCCGACCGGCTGGGCCTCGGCTACGAGGCGCTCAGGCGGGACAATGCGCGGCTGGTCTATGTTTCGGTCAACGGTTTCGGCGACGATGGTCCATACGCCGACTGGCCCGCCTACGATCCAGTCGTGCAGGGCCTTGTCGGGTTCATGCCGATCCAGGGCACCGCCAACGCACCGGCGCCGATACGCAATCCCGTCGTCGACAAGATCTCTGCGATGTCCGCGGCGCTGGCCATCCTTGCCGCGCTGAACCATCGCCATGGCGCCGGAACCGGCCAGAGGATCAATGTGCGTATGTTGGACGCCTGGGCTGCGTTCATCCTGCCCGAGCGCATGAACAACCACACTTTTCTGAATCCTGATGCGCCCAGGGCGCCGGCGCGCGACGTGTTCCGCGTCTTCGAGACGAGCGATGGCCACGTTGTCGGGCTGGTGTTGCAGGACAGCCAGTTCAGCGGCGTCTGCACGATGCTGGAACGGCCTGATCTGCTCGGCGATCGCCGGTTCGCCACGCCGGCGGCGCGCGTGGCCAACATCGACGACCTCCATGCCGAACTGCGCGACGCTGTCAGGTGCCGTTCGACCACGGCCTTTCTGGCGGCGGCGCGCCGGCACGGCGTGCCGTTTGCGCCGGTCAACGACGTCGATGGCTTTCTCGACGATCCGCAGGTCCGGCACAATGGCGCCTATGTCGACGTCGAGGATCCGGACTATGGTCCGATGCGGCACCTGGGGTTCATGGCGGCATTCGGGGCCACGCCGGCCGGGCCGTGGCGCCGTGCGCCGAGGCTTGGAGAGCATACCGACGAGGTGCTGGCCGAACTCGGCTATGCCGCCGACACCATCGCCGAGCTGCGTAGCACGGGCCTGGTACGTTGACGTGCGGCTCGCGGCTCAGCCGGCTGACTGGCGGTGATGGCCGATCGACCCGCGACACTGTCAGGGAGGAACGCCAATGCGTGGCCTGATGATGGATGCGCCCTTGATGATCTCCGGCATCATCGAGCACGCCGCCACCTCGCACGGCGCGACCGAGGTGGTGGCGCGCACCATCGAGGGTGAGCTGCATCGCTATACCTATGGCGAGGCGGTGCTTCGCGCCAAGCAGCTCGCCAAGGCGCTGGGCGCGCTGGGCGTCCGCAGCGGCGACCGTGTCGGATCGCTGGCGTGGAACACGCACCCGCATTTCGAGCTTTTTTACGGTGTTTCCGGCAGTGGTGCGGTTCTGCACACGGTCAATCCGCGCCTGTTCGAGGCGCAGATCGCCTACATCATCAATCATGCCGAGGACAGGTGGGTCTGCTTCGATGCGGCAACGCTGCCGATCGCCGAACGTGTCGCGCCACAGCTGAAGACGGTCGAAGGCTGGATTTTTCTCGGCAGCGACGCGGACCTGCCCAAGAACGGGCTGTCGCGCGTTGTCGGCTACGAGACGCTGCTGGCGGGCCAGGACGCGGACTATGCCTGGCCGCAGTTCGACGAGTGCCAGGCCTCGACCATCTGCTATACGTCGGGTACCACCGGCGCACCCAAGGGCGTCATCAACTCACACCGCTCGACGATACTCAGCGCACTGCTGATGAGTACGGCCGATATGATCGGCGGCTACCGGTCCGGCGGGCGCGAAGTGGTCATGCCCATCGCGCCGCTGTTCCACGGCAACGGCTGGCAGATGGTCTATACCGCGCCGCTCAACGGCCACAAGCTGGTGCTGCCGGGTCGCAACTTCGAACCGGAGAAGCTGTACGAGATCATGGCGGGCGAGGGCGTGACGCTGGCCGCTGCCGTGCCGACGGTCTGGCTGACGCTGCTCGACTTCATGGATGGCAAGGGGCTGCGATTGCCGTCACTGCGCGCCGCGTTGATTGCCGGCACCAAGCCGCCGCGAGCCCTCGTCGAGGCGCTGGAAAATCGACATGGCATCGATGTCGCGCAATGCTGGGGCATGACTGAAGCGCTGGGTGTCGCCAAGACGACGTTGGCACCGGGCATGGCCGACGCGCCGTCCGCGACGCGGATCGACCACAAGCTGCGCTCAGGCCGCATCGCCTTTGGCACGCAACTGCGCATCGTCGACGACTCGGGCGCTGTCCTGCCGCGCGACGGGCAGGCCTTCGGTCACCTGCAGGCGCGCGGACCGCTGGTCGCCGCCGGTTACCTGAAGCAGCCGCCGGCCGCCGATGGCTGGCTGCAAACCGGCGACATGGCGCGGATCTTTCCCGACGGCTACATCGACATCGTCGATCGCTCGAAAGACGTGATCAAGTCGGGTGGTGAGTGGATCAGCAGCGTGGCCATCGAGAGCGCGGCGCTTGACCATCCCGGAATTGCACTGGCAGCCGTGATCGGCGTGCCGCACCCGCGGTGGCAGGAGCGGCCACTGCTGGTGGCGGTGCGCAAGGCCGGTGCCGACGTCGGTCGCGAGGCGCTACTGGACCATTTGCGCCAGCGGATGGCGTCGTGGTGGCTGCCGGACGACGTCATCTTCGTCGACGCCCTTCCCATGACAGCCACCGGCAAGGTCAACAAGGTGAGCCTGCGCGAGCAATTCGGCGACGCGGGATCGACGCAGGAGGCGGCGGTCGGGGCGCGCTAGATCGCGCGCCGGCCACGGCCGGTCGTCGGCGTCTTCAGGCGAGCGCCGGACGTCTGCCCTGTCGGGCGAGCAGCCACCAGCCGATTGCGGCATTGGCGATGTTCCAGCCGACGCCGTTGATGAAGGCGGCACGGTATGAACCTGTCATGTCGAACAGGACGCCGCCCATCCAGCCGCCCAGCGCCATGCCGATGATGGTCGCCGACATGGCGATGCCGACCCGCAGGCCGGCTTCGCGCGGCGGGAAGTATTCACGCACGATGATGGCGTAGCTGGGCACCAGGCCGCCCTGGAACAGGCCGAACAGCGCCGACACGACATAGAGAGAGGTCAGCGAATCCGACACGGTGTAGAGGACCAGTGCCACGGTCTGCATCACCGAACCGATCAGCATCGTGACGACGCCGCCGACGCGGTCGGCGATCCAGCCCGACGCGATGCGGCTGACGATGCCAAAGCCGAGCATCAGCGACAGCATTTCGGCGCCGCGCGCCACGCCGTAGCCCAGATCGGCGCAGTAGGCGACGATGTGGACCTGAGGCATTGACATGGCGACGCAGCAGGCCAGCCCGGCGAGGGCGATCAGCGCCTGCAGCGCATTGGGCGACAACCCGACCGAGCGGCGCGGCGCGGGCGCGGCGACGCCGGCCCGTTCGGCGGCGTGGAACGGTGGTGGCCGGCGCAGGGTCAGGGCCAGCGGCGCCATGGTCAGCAGGCAAAGCGCGCCGACGCCCAAATAGGTGTGGCGCCATCCCTGCCCGCGCATGGCGTACTCGATCAGCGGCGGCCAGATGGTACCGGCCAGGTAGTTGCCGGAGGCGCAGATCGCGACGGCCATGCCGCGGCGCTTCTCGAACCAATGCGACGCGTCGGCGACCAGCGGCGCGAAGGTTGCGGCCGACCCGAAGCCGATCAGCAGGCCCTGCGCCGCGGCGAACCAGCCCAGTGAAGGTGCCAGGCCGGCACCGGCGAAACCCAGGGCCAGCAACAGCCCGCCAAGCAGCACGGTCGGCGCGATCCCCTTGGTGTCGGCCAGCCAGCCCATCGCCACGCCGCCGGCGCAGAAGCCGAGCATGGTGGTCGTGTAGGCGAACGAAATGTCGGCGCGGGAAATGCCGAAGTCGGCCTGGACGACCGGCAACGCCACCACGATGCTCCACATCCCGACGCCGCCCAGCGTGCTCAGCGCGAGACTGGCGCCCAGCCGCGCCCAGGCGTACCTGGAATCAACGCCACTCACTTGGCCCATCCCATCATCCGTCGGCCGGAAGCGGCCAGTTTTCTTGCGGTATCTGCTCGCCAATGCCGCGCGTCGGCCAGCGCAAACTTGTCACCTGACATTCGCTCCGTACCGAACATGTCGCCGTGACCTCAGCGGCGCTTGCCGGTCTCGCCAAGGCGGTCGAGGCTATAGTGGGATACAGGCAAGGGCATCGGCCGCGCCTTGCCTGGTAGCGCGGCCGCGATATCCGCCGGCTGCTCAGGCGACGCCGGCTTCGCTAATTGGATCGCCGGCGATGCGGCTGTGCCACATGATCCGCGGCTGCGTCATGTCCCAGGGCGTCGCCTGGTGCAGCAGGCAGCGGTTGTCCCACACCACTGCGTCGCCCGGCGTCCAGTCGTGGTGATAGACACGCGGCGGCCGGCACGCGAAGTCGACCAGCTCCTGCAGGAACTGTTCCGACTCATCGGCATCCATGCCCGGGATGTTGTGGGCGTGACGACCGATCAGTAGCGACTTGCGGCCGGTTTCGGGGTGTATCTTGACCAGCGGCCGCCGCGGTACCGGGCCGTCGTGGAATCCGTAGCCGCTGTAGGCGCTGCCTTCCTTGTGCTGGTGTCCGAGCTTGGACTGGCTGTAGTAGAGCGAGTGGTACGCCGACAGGGCTTCGACCTTGGCCCGCAGCGCATTATCAAGGGCATCGTAGGCGGCGCGCATGTCGGCCCAGCCGGTCTGGCCGCCGATGCTGGGCACGACCTCGGCGCTGAACACCGCGCCCTTGGCCTGCACCGGCATGTAAGTGCTATCGGCGTGCCAGCCCATGTTGCCCTTGAGAATCTTCATGACGTCGTCGTTGTCGGCCTCGGGGCGCAACGAGCCGTCGGCCTTGACGTTGCTGATCGCCGCCATCTCGAATTCGAGCGGTCCGAAGCGTCTGGCGAAGGCGATCTGCTGGTCGCGCTGGAGGTGCTGGTCGGGAAATACCAGCAGGGCGTACTGCAGCCAGGCGGCGTGCAAGTCGCGCCACGTGGCGTCGTCGATGTGCGCGACCTTGATCCCGCGAACCACGGCGCCAAACGTGGCGTCGAGCGGTTCGATGTCGAAGTGGCGTGCCATGTCGTTTCCTCCCGCGCGATGCTGCGGCGCCGACGGCCTTGGTTAAAACTTATACCGGATTGCCCGGAGCCGCACGTGGCGGGCGATGCAAGCCGACACCGTCAGGTCCGCATTGCGGTCATACCGACCGGGATCGCGCAACGCGGGCGGTGGGCGCATCCGCAGGGCGGTGATGGTCGCGGTCCGGGGCGCGGCGCGCGACTTCCGCGCCAATGCAACCAATCGCGCATCGTCATGACGCCGGCCATGCTTTTTGCGGCGTGCTACAGGATCAGATGGGCGGTCGCCGAACCTGCCGCCACACCATGGTCACCGCGACGATGACCAGAGTAAGGATCGTGGCGGCCGCCGCGTAGCCGGCGATGAACATCCAGCCCAATGCGCCGAACTGGCCAACAAACGCCGACTTGATGGTGACCAGCATCTGGCCGAGGGCGTAGCCGAGCGGCAGGCAGACGCCGCGCGCGTGACCGGCGAGGCTACCCAGAACAGCCACCACCAGCCAGGAGATCTGCCAGATCGGGAAGTCGCTGTCCCAGGGTTCTATCCTGCCCGTGATCCACGGCGAGAACAGCCAGATGGCGATACCCAGCAGGATTCCGACTGCCAGCCAGCCAAGGGATTTGCCTGCGGTCCTCAATGCAATGTCCCCGCGCGTCCTTCGCCCGGCCACAACACCGAATGGTCGGCGGTGCCGATGGTGCCGCGATCCTTTGCGGCACCATCCAATGTCGCCACCTCAGGCGACGACCAGACGGTGGTCCCCTACAACAGATCGCCGCCGCAGGCGCCGGCCGTGGTGCCGGTCGCCTTGAACGCCTTGATGACGTTGCGGCCGGTCGTCCACTTGTGAACCTCGTCCGGCCCGTCGACCAGACGCTGCGAGCGGATGCGCGTGTACCACGCCGCCAGCGGCGTGTCCTGGGAGTAGCCCAGCGCGCCATGCAGCTGGATGGCGGTATCGACCACCTTGTGCACCATGTTGGCTAGGAACACCTTGGCGATGCCGTTCTCCTGGCGGATGTCCAGCTTGTTCTCGGCCTTGTAGGCGATGTGCAGCAGCATCAGCCGCGCGATGTAGAGCTGGCTGGCGCATTCGGCGAGCATGAACTGCACCGCCTGGCGCTCATCGAGCTTCGTGCCGAAGGTGGAGCGGCTGGTGATGTGCTTGGTCGCCATGTCGAGCGCACGCTGGGCCATCGCCACGTTGTGCATGCCGTGCCGCAGCCGTCCGTAGGCCAGGCGATGCTGGCCCATGCTGAAGCCGTTGCCTTCGCCGCCCAGCAGGTTCTCTGCCGGCACTTCGAGATCCTTGATCTCGATCTCGGCGTGCCCGCCGCCCATGATGTGGGCCAGCGGCCCCTCGACCGCCATGGTCGGGATGTTGCGCTTGATGCGGTAGCCGGGATTGGGCAGTTCCACGAGAAAGGTGGAGAACTGTCGGTGACGCGGTGCGTCGGGGTCGGTCCGGGCCATCACCAGCGCGATGTCGGCGACGCTCGCCGCCGACGAGAACCACTTTTCGCCGTTCAGCAGGTATTTCTCGTTGCCGACCTTGTCGGCCCTGGTCCGCATGCCCGTGGCGTCGGCGCCGGCGGCCTTCTCGGTCATCGAGTAGCAGATGCGCTTTTCGCCGTTCAGCAGCGGCTTGAGGAACTTCTCCTTCTGCTGCGGCGTGCCATGCTCGAGCAGAGTCAGCATCGTGGCGTCGTCGGGCCCTTGGGTGTTCATCGACAACGCCCCGAGGTGGCTCTGGCCCAGTTCCATCTGCACAAGCGCGTTGGCCAGCGGACCCAGTCCCATGCCGCCGTATTCCTTGGGAATGAACGGACACCAAAGGCCCTGGGCGCGCGCCTTGGTGCGCAGCTCGGCCAGGACCGTCTTGTAGTCCTCGCCGTTCAGGAGACGCTGCTCGGCGGGAAGGCATTCGTCCTGCACCCATCGCCGCACACGCTCGCGCACCGCCTTGGCGTCGTCGGGGATCACGAAATCGATCGTCATGCTCGCCTCCTGGATAGAGCCGCCTCGCGCGCGAGGATGTCAGGTCCGGCGGCGGACCGCGACAGGGGCCCGTCACCTGGATTTGCCTGGCGATGTCGCCGACGCCTGTCCGTTCAGCCGGCGGGGCCGGCTATGACCCCGCCCCACGATAGCGGCCGGCGCCAAAGTCAGCGGCCCTGCGGAAGGGCAGGGGCGTTTCGCGGTCCAGACCCAGAAGCCGCTCCCGCCAGCGGTCCAGATAGGCGCGTCGGGCGTCGTCCGTGATGCGCGCCGGGGCGTACACGACGAACGGCTCCAGCGCCTCGAAGCCACAGAAATTGAGAATGCCGTAGCGGATCGGATTGAGGATGCCGTCGAGCGGTCCGAACAGCGTATCGTCGGCCCAACGATCCTGTGGTGCGCCCATGGTGAAGGCCAGCAGCGCGCGTCTCCCGTAGAGCGGCGCGGTTTCGTACCACTTGCCGCCGCCGTACGCGAAGCCGGCGGCCATCACCCGGTCAACCCAGCCCTTGAGGATGCCCGGCAGGTGGAACCAGTAGAGCGGGTAAAGCAGGATGAGATGGTCGCACCAGACGACGCGCCGCTGCTGTTCGGCGATGTCGGTTGCAAATCCGTTTTCGGTCGAAGCCTTGGCTTCCTCGATCTGGTACTTCAGATAGTCGGGATCGGCGACGGTGGTGAAGTCCGAGCGCGTCGTGCCGCTTGCAAAGTGCAGCTTGTAAAGATCGCTCACCTGGACGTCATGGCCGCCGGCCGACAGTGTCTCGACGGCGGCTTCAAGCAGTGCGCCGTTGAAGGATTTCGGTTCGGGATGGGCGAAAACGATCAGAACTTTCATGAGGCTCCCCGGCCACGCGATAGCGGTGTGGCGCAGTGTGCAGGCCCTCGGTAGTGGCGTCTACGACGGCATCTGCCACCATCGTGCTGACGCGAAGCGTTCGGCGCGCGAGGGCGCTTGGCTGCGTCGGCAGGCTACCTCAGGCTGTCGCGGTGGCGTCCGCTGGCTTGCGGTGGCGTCATGGCAGAATGTCCGTCGACAGGCTTCGGCGGGCGTCGGCGACCCTATAGGGTTGTTTTCGGCTCGGTCGAAGGGGCCGGGGCAGGCCAGCTTATGGGTTGTGCGGGGCGCCGGCACGCCGCAGCCTTGTCGCCCGCAGCGGCCGGCGATGACGGGATGAATGCCGTCTCCGAAGGGGAATGGAGGAAATCATGGCAACGCAGTCCGCGGGTTACAACGTCGGCGGTGTGCGCTATCCGCGGCCGTTCAAGATCCGCCGGTTGGGCCATTTCGGCTTCAATGTCGCGGACCTGCAGAAGGGTGTCGATTTCTATTCCCGACTGCTCGGGTTCCGCATCACCGACACACGCGATTTCTCGAAAATTCCCGGCCGGGAGGAACTGGCGAAGCGGCTCGACGATCCGCGCATCGTCTTCATGAGCCACAACACCGACCACCACGCGTTTCTGCTAGCGCACAAGACCCTAGGCGCCATTTTCGGTGACGATGCGGTGTCGCGGGACATCACGGTCAACCAGATCACCTGGCAGGTCGGGACGATGGAGGAGGTCTTCTCTGCCGCCGACTACTTCCGCGAGCGGCAGGTCGAGATTCGGCGGGTCGGTCGCGACATGCCGGGCAGCAACTGGCACACCTATATCCGCGATCCCGACGGCCACACGATCGAGCTGTACTACGGCATGGAGCAGATCGGCTGGGACGGCCGCAGCAAGCCCGAGTCGATGTACTACCGTGCCTTTCGTGAGGCGCCCGAGCTGCCGCAGATCGCGGAGGAACAGGAAGTCCGCGATGCTTTGGCCAGGGGCATCGACATCAACGCCGGCAACGTCATCAAGGATCGCGGCGAGGGCGACTACGTGGTTGCCGGGGTGCGGCTGCCGCGGCCATTCAAGATCACCAGCATCGGCCCGATGAGCCTGTTCGTGAACGATGTCGGGGCGTCGGAGGCGTTCTACACCGAGACGCTCGGCTTCATTGCCACCGAGGCGGTTCACTGGAAGGGCCATCGCTGCGTCTTCCTGCGCAACGGCAGCGAACATCACGCGCTGTCGTTGCTGCCAAAGGCGCTGCGCGGCGACCTGGGTCTCAATCCGGACACGAGTTGCGCCTCGATGGGCGTTCAAGTCGGCAGCTATCAGCAGTTGCGCGATGCGGTGTCCTTCCTGAAGAAGGAAGGGGTGCGGTTCACCGATGCCATCCCGCCAGAGCTCTATCCCGGCGTCGACTATGCCGCGCATATCCTCGACCCGGCCGGCCATTGCCTGATGCTCTACTACTACATGGAGCGGATCGGTTGGGATGGAAGGCCGCGGCCGGTCGAACTACGCCGCAGGGTCGGCAAGGACTGGCCGTCGGTCGTGGAGCCGCTGCCCGATACGTACGCCGACCAGACGTTCATGGGGCCGCTCGGCTAGGCGGCGGCCCGCATTTCTACTGGTCAGGTCGCCGCCGACCGCCAGGTCAGGCACTGTCACCCGAGGCCGCGACGGACACCTGCAATTGGGGGCGCAGAGGCCGACCGCCCATCCCCGCGCCAGCCCGGGCCGTGAGCCGACTGCCTGTCCCGACGCTTCCAGAGAGAATAGGGTCTTGTGCCACCGCCGGCCCGCCGGCTTGCAAGGGAGAGAAGCATGCCCAATCCGCCCGCACCCAATCCGCGCGACCGCCTGCGGTCGTTTGCACCCAAGCTGATCGATCTGACGGACAACGTGCTGTTCGGCGACGTCTGGGAGCGTCCCGGACTGTCCAAGCGCGACCGCAGCCTGATCACGTGTGCCGCCCTGGTGGCGATGAACCGGACCGAGCAGCTGCGCGGCCACCTAGTCCGCGCCATCAACAACGGCGTGAAGAAGGACGAGCTGATCGAAATGATCACCCATCTGGCTTTCTACTCCGGTTGGCCCACCGCGATGTCGGGAGCCAATGTCGCCAAGGAAGTCCTCGACGAGGGAGAGAAAAAGTGAAGCTGGTCTATTTCAACGATTTCCGTCTGGGCGTTCTCAAGGGCGACGCGGTCGTCGACGTGACGGACGTCGTAAAGGACATCCCGCATATCGGCCCGCATGACCTGATCAACGGCCTGATCGAACACTTCGACTCCTATCGCGCCAAGCTCGGCGGCGCAGCGGCCGCCGGCAAGGGCGTGCCGCTCAAGGACGTCAGGCTGCGCCCGCCGCTGCCCAAGCCGGGCAACATCGTGTGCATGGCCGTCAACTACATGGAGGACGGTACGCTGACCGAGAAGCCGCAGATCAACGCCTTCCACAAGGCGGGCACGGCGGTGATCGGCGACGGCGACAACATGGTGCTACCTGACGTGCCGGCCAGCATCTTCGAGGGGGAGGCCGAACTGGCGCTGGTGATCGGCAAGCGTGCCACGCGCGTCTCGCAAGCCGACGCCATGAAGCATGTGTTCGGCTACACCTGTTTCATCGACGGCTCGGCGCGCGGCCTGCCGCCGCCGGGCAACGTCTTTTTCCAGATGAAGTCGCGCGACACGTTCGCGCCGATCGGGCCCTGCATCGTGACCGCCGACGAGATCGCCGATCCGCAGAATCTCAACGTCACCCTGAAGAACAGCGGCCAGGTGATGCAGAAGTTCAACACGTCCGACATGGCGCACCAGATTCCGCGGTGCATCGAATGGGTGAGCTCGATTCACACCCTGGAACCGGGCGACATCCTGGCCACCGGCACCAATCACGGCGGGTTGAACGCCTTCATGGACGGTGACAGGATTGAGTTGACCGTCGAGAAGGTGGGCACCCTGCACATCACCGTGCAGGACGCACTGAAGCGGACCTGGGCTCGCACCACGCGTCTGCAGCACAAGCAGAAGGGTGGCGAGGGCGCCCACACCCCGCAGCTGACTGGCAAGTACGCACGGACGTAACGGCCACGCAGCCATAGACCCGGGACCGGGGATCGAGCTGGTCCCGGGCGTGGTGGGCGCAGCAACCAGGTTGACGTATCGAGAGGGAGCCGAACATGAAGGTCCTGAAGACCAGCGACATCGAGGCCAAGGAGCGTGGCGGCGGCCTGTTTAAGGGGCGCGTCACGGTTCAGTCCGTCCTCGACTCCGACGACAGCGCCCTGCGCACAAATCTGATCAATTTCGACGAGGGCGCCGTCAACGTCTTCCATACGCACGATTTCGACCAGGTCCTCTACGTCACGGCCGGCGAGGGCATCATCGCGACGGAAAAGGAAGAGATCCGCATCACGCCGGGTACCTTTGTGGTGATCCCGGCCGGCGAGAAGCACTGGCACGGCGCAACGCCGGGCTCGTCGTTCTCCCATATCGCGATCTCGATCCGCGGCAAGACGACGTTCTGAAGCGAGTCCTTCGGCGACGCGCAGCCCTCGGCGGCGAGACGTGGCCGTCGATCGGGACTTTGACGTCTCTTGAAATGTAGCCGGCGAAGCCCAGTGGCTTTGCCGGCTGGCTCCTGTCATCCGGCCACGAACATTCCCGGCCGGTAACTCAGGTCGAGACGATATTGCGCGGCACGTCGCGGAACGGTTTGTCCGTGTCGACGCTGGGCTCCTTCGGCATGCGCAGCACCCGCTCAGCGATGATGTTGCGCTGGATCTCGTCGGTGCCGCCGGCGATCGACACCGCTGGTACCGACACCAGGATCTCGGGGATCACCCCGTTCATTGGCCCGTCTTCGCCACTCAGCAGCGCATCGGCCCCGGAAATATGGGTGTGTATCCGCGCCGCCGCTCGCGCCACGTGGCTGGCCACCAGCTTGCCGAGCGACCCTTCGGGTCCCTGGGGACGTCCCTGTTCCTGCGCGGCGCGTGCCCGGCGGGCGGTCCACTCGGCGGCTTTCGACATGATCAGCAGTTTGGCGATTTCCTGCCGCACCACAGGATCATTGATCTTGCCCGTCGCCCTGGCCCGCTCGAGCACGAGGTCGACGCGGCCGGCGCGCTGCGGATACCACTTGTAGGGCTCCATCGTGGTCGCGACTTCGGCCCGCTCTTCGTCGTAAATGCGACCCTTGAGGTTGGTCGCGGTCGCCCATGACCGCAGCCCGTCGGCGCCGCGACGCTCGTGCATGAGGGTCGTGGTCGCGACTTTCCAGCCGTCGCCGACCTCGGCCATGAGGAATTCCGGCTCGACGATCGCGTCGGTGAAGAACACCTGGTTAAACGACGCATGGCCGTTCATCTGCCGAAGCGGATGCACCTGCACGCCGGGCTGCTTCATGTCGAGGATGAAATAGGCCAGGCCCTTGTGCTTGGCGACGTCCCAGTTGGCGCGCGCCAGCAGCAAGCCCCACTGCGCGCGGTGCGCGCTGGTGGTCCACACCTTCTGGCCGTTGATCACCCACTTGTTGCCCTTGAAGTCGGCCCGCGTGACGGCACCGGCCAGGTCGGAGCCGCTGCCGGGCTCGCTGAACAGCTGGCACCAGGTGTCCTCGCCGGTCAAGATACGGCGCAGATACTTCTCCTTATGGAAGTCCGTGCCGTGCGCCAGGATGGTGGCGGCGGCGAGGGTGCGGATGCCGGCCTTCGCGACTCCGACGGCGCCGAGGCGCGCGAATTCCTCTTCCACAACGGGCACCAGCGCCACCGGAAGATCGCGGCCGTACCATTGCTTGGGCCAGTGCGGCACGCCCCAGCCGGAATCTGCCAGCTTGTTGCGCCACTCGACCAGCCCGAGCTCGGGGTTCCAGTTGGCTTCGAGCCACGCCCGCGCTTCGGCACGGACCGTGTTTGCCAGTGACTCGTCCATCTTTCGTTTCCTTCCTAGTTCGCCCAGCGCTGCATCATCAGCTCGCGGTGGTAATTGGCATCGCCCAACAGAACCTCCGAGCTCTTTGCCCGCTTGAACCAGAGATGCGTGTCATTGTCCCACGTGAAGCCGATACCGCCATGCAGCTGGACGGCGTGGATGGCCGTCTGCAAGCCCGCCTCGGCGGCGCAGGCCTTGGCCAGCGACGCAATCGCCGGCAGGTCGTCGTCGCCATCGTCCAGCGCTGCGGCAGCATAGTAGGCGGCCGATTTTGCCAGCTCGACGTCGACCAGCATGTCGGCGGCCTTGTGCTTGGTCGCCTGGAACGAGGCGATCGAGCGACCGAACTGCATGCGCATCTTGGCGTAGTCGAGCGACGATTCGCGCAGCTTCTCCGCACAGCCCACCAGCTCGTTGGCCAGCAGGATCGCCGCCTGTTGCATGGTCCTCGCGAAAGGCGCCGCCGCGGCGCCGGCTTCGCCAAGCAGCTGGGCCTCGACGCCATCGAACTGCAGCCGGGCCAGCTTGCGGGTCTCATCCATCGTCTTGAGCCGACGCCGCTGCAGGCCCTGGGCGTTGCCGGCCACCGTATAGAACGACAGGCCGCTCTCGCCGCTCGATCCGGGGCTGCGGGCGAGCACGACGATCAGATCGGCAGTGTGGCCGTCGAGCACGAAGCTCTTGACGCCAGTCAGTCGATGGCCGCTGCCGGATGGCGTGGCGACCATGGTGACGCCGGCGGCGTCATTGCGACCATCGTCTTCCGAGAACGCAAGGGTCGCCGTGATATCACCGGCCGCGATCGGCGGCAGCAGTGCCTTCTTCTGGTCGTCGGTCCCGGCATTGAGGATGGCGTTCGTCGCCAGCGCCGCGGTCGAAAAGAACGGTGCGCACAGCAGACTGCGGCCCATCTCCTCCAGCACGATGCCAAGCTCCGAGAAGCCGAATCCCTGACCGCCATAGGCCTCAGGGACATGTATCGCGGTGAGGCCCAGTTCGCGATTGAGCTTCTGCCAGCCGGCGCGCTCCCAGCCGGAGTCCGTCGCCATCAGGCGGCGGACCTCCGTAGCCGGTGACCTGGCGTCCAGCAGGCGCCGCAACATGGTGCGGAACTCCTCCTGCTCGCTCGTGAAACTGAACCGCATGGACACTTCCTCCCCGACTTGTTTCCGAGGCGACTTCGTGGCGCCGTGCGGCGCATGACTGGAAGATCGACTTCGGATAACCTAGCATTAAAATTGTGGACCGGCGCGTGGCGCGGGCAAGGTGCGCGCGGCGCGGCTCTGGTATGCGGGGAGGGGCGCAATGGCGTTGCCACAGGATATCCGGCCGATCAACAACACCATCGCAGACTCGATCACGCGCTCGTCGGCGCTGCCGTGGATCGAGACCAAGCCGGGACAGGCCTGGACCAAGGTGCTCTGGGTTGGACAGGAGTCCGGCCGGTGGGCGGTGCTGCTGAAATGGAAGAAGGGGTATGTCGCCCCGCCGCACAAGCACCTCTCGGCTGCGTTCGCCTTTGTGTTGTCGGGCAAACTGCAGGTGCGCGACACCGTCTATGGACCGGGCGATTTTCTGCACGAGGCGAACGGCATGGTGCATGGCGCCACGACCGCCCTGGAGGACACCGAGTATCTGTTCATGTGTGACGGGCCGGTCCTGTATTTCGACAAGGATGGCTTCACGGGATACCGCGGCTGGGAGGAGACCGCGCGCATGCAGGCGACGTCCGCCGCTGCTCCGGCGTAGCGCCCGGACACCGGTCCAGCCGTGTGCGTGGTCGGGCGGTGGTGTTGAATCAACACCTTGTGGTCGGGCGGGCCCAAAATTCTCAACAATTTGAGTGATTAGACGCCAATTCTTGTTCCTGTTATGTTCTTGGCATGCAGGACGTGGCAACACTGACAGTTAGAGAGATTGCGGCCAAGGGCGGCATGCTTGACGTCGAGTGCCGCGCCTGCGGCAGGATCACCAAGCTGGCGGCAGACCACTTGGCGCCGCGGTACGCAGACCGCCGGCTCGCGGACGTGCCTCTGCGATGCGGACAATGCGGCGCGGGCGGCAGCGTCGTCAGGTTTCGCTGCCTTTCGCCGCTGTTTGCCGATCGTCATGGCAAGGCGCTGCGGCTGCGCGCGCTGTACGCGGCTGGCCAGGAGCTGCGGTTGTGGTGTTCGCACTGTACGCCGCCGCACGAAGTGCGATTCGTGGCGACGCGCGACGTCGAGGAGCAGCTGGGATCGATCAACCCGACGGTCGGCGAGGCGTGCCATCGGCTAGTGTGCCCTGACTCCGGCAAGTTCGGCATGGTCGGTGTTGCGGCAGTGCGCACGGCCCGGACGCAGATGACATTGCCGCTGCGGCCGCGTAGCGGACGACCGCAATAGGCCGCCGGGGTGGTTGCTGCCCGGTCGCAACGCGGCGATGCATCGGTGTTGAGGCCTTGAGGTCCGGCTAGCGGCCTTGTTCGGCGTCGTACTTCGCCAAAGCCGGCGCTGCCTGCTGCTGCAACGTGGCCCACTGCTCTGCCGACAGGAATCCCGTCTCGGGCAAACCCTGTTTCTTTTGCCAGGCCGTAATCATGGCGCGCGTGCGCGGACCGAAATACCCGGTCGCGGCACCAATCGTATGGCCAAGCGCCGTGAGAGCGACCTGGGCGCGCTTGCGGTCGACCTCCGACAACCGTAACGCCGCCTCGTCGGCTTCCGCCTGGCGCGGATCGGCTGACGGTTTGGGCTTGTCGGCCTCCGGGCGTCGCGGCTCTTCCGGCTTGGCCGGCGCCGTCGCCTGCTGCTGCAGCACGGCCCATTGAGCCGCCGTCAGGTAGCCCGTTTCAGGCTGACCCAGCTTCTTCTGCCATACGGCGATTGCGCCGCGCGTGCGCGGGCCGAAAACGCCAGTCGCCGGATTGATGTCGTAGCCCAGCGCCGTCAGGGCCAACTGGGCGCGCTTGCGGTCCGCCTCCGACAGATTGAGTGCCGCTTCGTCGGCCTCTGCCCGCCGCGGTTCGGCCTCCAAGTCGGCTTTCTGGACGCAGATGAACCCCGGCGTCGGCTTGGCCGGTCCGAGCGCCTTGGCCTGCTGGGCCGCGGCTTCACAGGCCTCCATGGTCGCGAAATCGCCAACGTGCTGCGACACCACGGTCGCGCCGCCGGTCGACGCGTTGCCCGCATACAAGACCATGAACAGGGCATAGAGCGGCGCGAGCAGAGTCATAAGCAACTCTCCGAGGTGGCTGATGTATGGCCCGTTGCGTAGCCGGTTAGGACTTCGATCTTGTGTCGTGTGCAATCGTTACGCCACCGCTCGCCGGGCGCAACTCACGGATTGGCCGTCGCGGTTGATTTCACGGCCGATGTCGACGTCCAGACTGGGCGGCGCCCGATGCCGACAGCGGAGCCCGTGCGGTGGTCCGGCCCGGATTGCCGTCGAATTTGCGCGTGCTGGCGCAATCGGGGACAATGACCGTCAGGTTTCCGGGGCAGCAAGCCAGAGGTTCAGGCATGGCTTACAGGCGCATGGTGCTCGAGATCGGCATGGGCACCGATATTCGCGGCGGCGATCCGACCAAGGCAGCTGTGCGCGCCTTGCGCGATGCGCTGTGGCACAATTCCCTGACCGTCGCAGGCGCCCTGGGGCAACCGACGGATTCGATGCGGGTCGACGTCACCATTGGTGTGCCGATGCCGGAGAAAGTCGACAAGAACGCCGTGCTGGCGGTGTTGCCGCACGGCACCGGCACCGTCACGGTGGTCGACGGCGGCTTGTCGATACCCAACGCCGACGGCAGCGATGTCACCTTGATCGCCAACGCGGCCGCGGTGGTCCGGCTGGACGTTCCTTGAGGACACGAGGCACAGCATGCGCAAACGAGTGATCCTCGAACTGGGGACCGGCAACGACCTGCACGGCGGTGATTACACCAAGGCGGCACTGCGTGCGGTGCAGGACGCGCTGCACCACAGCTCCCTGACGCTGCTGCGCACACTGCGGGTCGACCCAAAGACGGCGATGCATGTCGAGGTCACCATCGGCGTGCAGCGGCCCGAGCGTGTCGACGCGTCGGCTGTCAAGGCGTCGCTGCCGCACGGCATCGTGACCGTGAACGTCGTGAAGGGCGGGCTTGACGTGCCCGACGAAGAGATTGGCGACGTCGCGGTGATCGCCAGCGCCGGAGTCGTCGTCAGTCTCGATTTGCCCTGAAGACAAGTCGTCCGGCGCGGTGACGCAGCGGCGCGGGGAGCCGGCGATGCCCGCGCCGGCGGAGGAGACGTCCATGGTCCTGGCATTCACCGTCAACGACGTAGCGCAACAAATCGATGCGCCGCAGGACACGTCCTTGCTGGATGTCCTGCGTAATCATCTCGGCCTGATGGGTACGCGCTACGGCTGCGGTCTGGAGCAGTGCGGGTGCTGCATGGTGCTGGTCGATGGCGAACCGGCCTACGCCTGCACTCGGGAGGTTGGTACGGTCGCCGGGCGGGCGGTAACGACGATCGAGGGACTCGGTACCCCCACCAATCCGCATCCGTTGCAGCGCGCTTTCCTCGACGAACAGGCGGGCCAGTGCGGCTATTGCCTGTCCGGCATCGTGGTGTCGGCAAAGGCGCTGCTCGATCGCAATCCCAATCCAAGCCGGGCCGACATCGTCGCGGCACTCGACAAGCATCTCTGCCGGTGCGGGGCGCATTTGCGCATCCTCCGGGCGGTGGAACGCGCAGCAGCAGACATGCGTGCGGGGAGGCCGGCATGACGACGCCGACCCTGCCGGCCAGCCTGGTCGAGAACCCGCGACTGGACCGCTGGATTTGCTTCCAGCCGGATCGCACTGTTCGGATCGCCACCGGAAAGGTCGAGATCGGCCAGGGTGTCGTCACCGCCATCGGGCAGATCGCCGCCGACGAGCTGGATGTGCCGCTCAATCGCGTCGCCGTCCTGTCGGGGGACACCGACAATGGCCCCGACGAGATGTACACCACGTCGTCCCTGTCGATCGAGGTATCGGGTAGCTCGGTGCGGCTGGTCTGTGCCGAGGTGCGGGCCAAAGCGCTGGAGCGGGCGGCGCTGCGGCTCAACTGCAGCCGCGACGAGCTGACCGTTGTCGACGGCCAGTTCCTGCAGAACGGTATGGCGACCGGGCAGGACTACTGGACGGTGGCGTCCGAGATCGACTTCACCCAGGCGGCCACGGGCACGGCGGCACCCAAGGCGGCCAACCTCTATCGCGTGGTCGGCCGCAGCATCCCGCGCCTGGACCTGCCAGCGAAGGTCAGTGGCGCTGCATTTCTGCATGACGTCAGACCGCCGCGCCTCCTGCACGCGCGGACGCTGCGCCAGCCCAGCCGCGGCGCTACGCTGGCGACGCTCGATGAAGCGGCGATTCGCCGGGCGGCAAAGGGCGAGCTTCAGATCATCCGCGACGCGAATTTCGTCGCCTTTGTCAGCCCGGTCGAAGGCGTCGCCCAGGCAGCCGCGGCGGCGGCGCCGCAGCATGCCACGTGGAACAATGTGCGGCGCATCGAGTCAGCGCAACAGGAAGCGGCGTGGCTCCAGGGACAGCCCAGCGATGACCGCCACATCGGCGCACCGCCGGCGACGGTGGCGACAACGCAGCGGGTGCAGGCGAGCTTCTCCCGGCCGTATATCGCGCACGCCTCGCTGGCACCGTCCTGTGCGCTGGCCGAATTCCGCGACGGTCATCTGACGATCCACTCGCACGGCCAGGGCATGCATCCGCTGCGTCGCAATCTGGCGGCGGCTTTGGGGTTGCCGCCGGATGCCATCACCGCCCGACACTTGCACGGCGCCGGCTGCTACGGCCACAACGGCGCCGACGATGCCGCACTGGACGCGGCCCTGATCGCCATGCGCTTGCCGGGGCATTGCATCCGTCTGCAGTGGCGCCGCGAGGAGGAGTTCGGCTTTGAGCCGGTCGGCCCCGCCATGCTGGTGACGCTGCACGTCGCGCTGGACGAGCGCGGGCGGCCGGCCGACTGGACGACCGAGATCTGGAGCGGCACCCATGTCCAGCGGCCGGGCACCGGCAGCGGTTTTCTGCTGGCCACCGAGGCGATGGCCAATCCGCCGCCTGAGGTCAAGCCGACCGACCCGCCGGAAGCGCGTGGCGGCGGCGCGACGCGCAACGCCGTGCCGCTCTACGACGTGCCGGCACACCGCATCGTTCATCACCTGGTGCTGCGCCCGCCGGTTCGCACGTCGGCATTGCGGGGGCTGGGCGCGCTGCCCAACGTCTTTGCCATCGAATCGCTGCTCGACGATCTGGCGGCGCGCATCGGCGAGGATCCCGTCGCCTATCGCTTGTCGATCCTCTCTGAGCCGCGCGCCCGGCGCTTGATCGAGGCCGTGGCGGAACGGGCAGGCTGGTCAGGGCGCGGGCCGGCCGGCAGCGGCAAGGGGCTTGGCCTCGGCTTCGCCCGATATAAGAACCGCGCTGCCTACGCCGCCGTGGTCGCCGCCGTCACCGTGCAGGAAAGCGTGCGCGTTGATCGCGTCTGGTGCGTCGCGGATGCCGGTCTTGTGGTCAATCCGGATGGCGCGCGCAACCAGCTTGAGGGCGGTATCGTCCAAGCGATCAGTTGGACGTTGAAGGAGCAGGTGCGACTGGACGAGCAGGGCATCAGCTCGCGTGACTGGGACAGCTATCCCATTCTGCGCTTCAGCGAAGTACCGGACATCCATGTCGAACTGACCGACGGCGCCGGCAATCCATCGCTTGGGGTCGGCGAGTGCACGGTCGGCCCGACCGCGGCAGCGATTGGCAACGCCGTCAAGCACGCACTGGGCGTGCGTATCCACGACATGCCGCTGACGCGTGAGCGCATCATGGGCGCGCTGCTCAATACCTAGCCGTCGCCGCGTCCAGGAAACGCCCCACCGCATTCGGAGCCTGCCGGCGTCGCCGGCGAGGTGGCGTCGTGCGTGCCGTGCCGGCGATAACTAAGGCGTCGGGGCGGCAGGTCGAGCGGCAGTGTGATTGCCGCGCACTTCAGGCCCGATCGCCTCGTTGCGCGCCAAGATCACGCGAGCGGCAAACTGCTGGTCGCTCGGCACTGCTCGTCGTGCAGCGCCTGCACGGCACGCGTGGCGATAGCGGTTGTGCCGGTGCCGACGGCTTCGATGAACCGGCACGCGGCGTAGCCGTGCGCCGTCCGCTCGTATGTCTCGATCCAGCGTTGGCGGTCGGGCACGCGGTCAGCTTTCACCGGCCAGACGCCAGGGCGCGGGCGCATGTGCGTGGCAATGCCGATGCGCCAGGGCTTGGGGCTGACACGGGCGCGGAAGCAGTTCTGGCTCAGGCACATGCGGGCGTAGGCTGGGTCGGCACCCAAGGCGCGAAAGCAGTCGGCGACTGCGGAGTCACGCGGGTCAAAGGTGCGGTGCATAGCCAGCAGCCGCAGGCCCGCCGGTGTGCGATAGAGCCGCGCATTCCAGTCCGGGTGCTGCGCAATGAACGCGTCGATTCGCTTGCGTGCTGCGCCTTCGGCGCCGCCGCGGCGGTGGAAGACCCGCGCGTACAACCAGTTGATGACGAGTGATCCCAGCAAGCCCGCGGCTGCGACGATGCCGAGGCCGGTCCAGTTGGTTCGCAACAGCCAACCGGCGGCGACGGTGACCGCGATGGCCAGCAAGATCAGCGGGAAGCGCCACGACATCGCGGATCCCTCGGCGAAGTCGATATCGGCGAAGAGAACATTGGGTGTGTTGAGACAACGCGCGCCATAGGCGTTGCGGGTGATGACCGTGTCGCCGTGGCGGCTGACGATTTCTTCCCGGATGGGAACGCCGGCGGCCCCATTGTAGGGAACCTTGGGTTCGCGCCGCGGCAATTTTTCGCCACCGAGCAGGCGTGCCAGTGCATCGCGCGCGCGATCGTCGGCATGCGCCTGCGCCTCGGCCTGACCGGCGTCGGACCAACCGAACCGGCGGACCGTGATCTGCCGCTGCCGGTCGCGGTGCTGCGCGCGACTCTCAGCCCAATACTGGGGAATGATCATCGACCGGGGATCATCGCCGTGGTTGCCTGGCGCCAGCTATCGGGGGCCGGCCATGGGCCGCCATCCACTCTCTGTCCGGGCGACCAGCGCAACGTGCCTGGTCGCCCGGCGCGAGCCGGGGCTCGCGACTAAGTCGGATCCAGTGCTGCCAGCACCTTGGGCGGCGACATCGGCAGGCTGTTGAAGCGGTGGCCCAGGGCGTTGTGCATGGCATTTGCGACCGCGGCCAGGGACGGCACGAGGGGCACTTCGCCGACACCGCGAACGCCCTGCGGATGCTTCGGGTTGGGAATCTCGATGATCACCGTATCGAGCATCGGCAGGTCGGAGGCGACCGGCATGCGATAGTCGAGGAAGCTCGGATTGTCGACGTGGCCGTTCTTGTCGTAGATGTATTCCTCGTTGAGCGCCCAGCCGATGCCTTGCGCGACCCCGCCCTGCATCTGTCCCTCGACGTAGCTGGGGTGGATCGCCCGACCGACGTCCTGGAACGACGTGTAGCGCATCACCTGGACCTTGCCGGTCGCGGGGTCGACCTCGACGTCGCAGATATGGGTCGCAAACCCGCCTTCCGCGCCGGTGGTGTTCAGCGACGTGCCGGCGCCGATCGGGCCGCCCGTCTCGCTTGCCCTGGCCGCGATCTGGGCCAGCGACAACGGCTCGAACTTGCCGGCGTTGTCGCCAGCCGGACGCGCCTGGCCATGCTCCCAGGTGACCGCCTCCGGGTCGATCTTCCAGATCTTGGCGGCGCGCTCGCGCAGCGTGGTAATCACCTTCTCCGTGGCCTGCGTGACCACCATGGCCGACGCGTAGGTGACGCGGCTGCCGCCTGTCAGGTTGCTGAACCCGATCGAGCTGGTATCGCCGATCAGGACCTGCACCTGATTGTAGTCGATACCGAGCAGCTCGGCCGTGATGTTGGCCGTCGAAGCGCGGGAGCCGCCGATATCCGGATGCCCCGTGACCACGACGACCGTGCCGTCCTCATTGATGTTGACCTGGGCACTCGATTCGCCGCCGGCGTTGAACCAGAAGCCGCTCGCCACGCCGCGACCCTGGTTGGGCCCGAGCGGTGCCTTGTAGTGGGGGTGCGACAGCGCCGACCGGATGGTTTCCTCGTAGCCGATCACCGGAAAGACCGGGCCGTGCGCCGCCTTCGTGCCTTGCTTGGCGGCATTCTTCAGCCGCAGCTCGAGCGGATCCATCTTCAACGCCTGGGCCAGCTCGTCCATGACGCATTCGACGGCATAGGCGCCGATCGGCGCGCCGGGGGCCCGGTAGGCGGCCACCTTCGAGCGGTTGGAGACCACGTCAAAGCCCAACGAATGCACGTTCGGAATGTTGTAGGGCGCGAAGGCGCAACCCGCTGCGCCGCGGATCGGCGAGCCGGGCAGGGCGCCGGCCTGCAGGTAGAAGGTGCCCTTGGCTGCGACGATCTTGCCGTCCTTGGTCGCGCCCAGCTTGACCGAGGTGGACGAACCCGACGTCGGCCCGGTGGCGCGGAAGACCTCTTCGCGCGTCATCGCCATCTTGACCGGCCGCCCCGACTTGCGTGAGAGCACCAGCGCTACGGGCTCGAGATAGACGATCGTCTTACCGCCGAAGCCGCCGCCGATTTCGGCCGGGATGGCGCGGATGTTGCTCTGCGGGATGCCCGTCAGAAAGGCACACATGGCGCGCACCATGAACTGGCCCTGGCTCGAGCTCCAGATCGTCGCCTTGCCGTCGCCCGCCACGCTGACGACGCAGGCGTGCGGCTCGATGTAGCCCTGATGCACGGGCTTGGTCTTGAAGCTGCGCTCGACGATCACGTCCGCCTGGGCGAAGCCGGCATCGATGTCGCCCAGCTTGTGCTCGAGCCTGCCGGCGATGTTAGAGGGCTTGCCCTCGAACTGGATGAAGTCGTGCAGGATGGGAGCGTCGGGCTTGATCGCGTCGTCGATGTCGATGACCCAGGGCAGCACCTCGTAGTCGACCTCGATCAGCTTGAGCGCCTGGGCGGCGATCTGCGGCGTCGTGGCGGCGACGGCGGCGACGGGGTGGCCGGGGAACAGGGCCTTCTCGCGCGCCATCACGTTGCGACACATCCAGCGCATGTCCTGGATGCCCAGCATCACCGACTTGTCGACCGGGAAGTTCACGAGATCCGCCGCCGTCATGACGGCCTTGACGCCCGGTAGCGCCGCCGCCTTCGCTGTGTTGATCGACCTGATGCGGGCATGCGGATGGGGGCTGCGCAGGATCTTGCCCCAGATCATGCCAGGCATGGTGGTATCGGCGGCGTAGGCCGCGCGTCCCGTGACCTTGTCGGCGCCATCAGGGCGGATGGTACGCTTGCCGATCCATTTGTTGTCCGGATTTTCGACCGTCATGGTTCTTCGTCCTGTCGCGTGCGGTGGGCCTCTTACGGCGGTCAGCTTAGCAGAGCGCATCGTGACCTGAATATCAAAGTGAGTTGCGTCGTATTCACGGGATGCAGCGCGGCCCCGCTGGCGCCGCCGTCATCCAGGGCTCCGGTCGCCAAAACGGCCGCCGAGCCGGATGTTCAAGACCTTGGTGACGTCAGGGAATTCGCCCCACTTCAATGCAGCGGCGATCGCCACCGCCGTACCGGAAACGCCGCTGCGGCCGGCCGGAGTGGTCCGACGGCGGGGCCGAAGCGGTCCGTCCGACCGGCGTTAATCCACATCAATGCGGCTGATGGCATGATCGGATTGGCTGCCTTGAGTCGGGAATTCAGGGGCGGACATTTCTGTGTTCGGTATTGCGGAAGAACATCGCGCCATCCAGGAGTTGGTGGCGCGATTCGTTGAGCGCGAACTGATGCCGCGTGAAGCGGCGCTGCTGGCGCGCGAAGCCGCCGGCGGTGAACTGCACCTGACGGACGCGGAGGCCGCGCCGCTTCTGGCCAAATGCCGTGAGCTGGGCCTGTGGGGCCTCGATGCGCCCGCTGAGTACGGCGGCGCCGACTTGCCGACGACAGCACTGATCTTGGTGCAGGAGGAGTTGAGCCGAACGGTCGTGCCGTTCTCCCTGCCGCCGGAGTCGCCGGTGCTGCGCTTGCTGATGGTGGTGGCGAACGAGGATCAACGGCAACGCTACCTCGAACCATACGCGGCGGGCCGCATTCGCTCGGCGACCGCGATCTCCGAACCCGGCGCCGGCGCCGATCCGACCGCGATGGCGACGCGCGCCGTGAAGGAGGGCGACCACTGGGTGCTCAACGGCCGCAAGATCTGGGTCAGCTACATGCCGCGGGCGGACTTCACCGTCGTTCTGGCGCGAACCGCCGCCGGCAAGGACCACCGCGGCATCACCGCCTTCCTGGTCGATCGCGGCACGCCGGGCTTTCGCATCGAACGCGAGATCCCGATGCTGGGCGGCCACCGCACTTACGAGCTCGTTCTGGACGGGTGCCGCGTGCCGGACAGCCAGGTGTTGGGCGAACCGGGGCGTGGATTTGCCCACATGCAGCTTCGGTTGACGCGGCGCCGGCTGCTGATGGGGCCGATGTGCATCGGCATGGCGCGGCGGGCGTTGGACATGATGTGCACCTATGCGACCCAGCGGACCACCTTCGGCGCCAGGCTGGCCGACCGCCAGGCCGTTCAGTGGTGGATCGCCGATGCGGCGACGGCCATCCATGCCTGCCGTTTGATGGCGCTGGACGCCGCGGCCAAGCAGGATGCCGGCCAGGACGTGCGCAGCGAAGCGTCGATGATCAAGGTGTTTGCCACCGAGATGGCGACTCGCGTGATCGACCACGCCATGCAGACATTCGGCGCCATGGGCATGACCAAGGAGATGCCGCTGCAGCTCATGGCGCAGAAGGTGCGTACCATGCGTGTCTACGAGGGGCCCACCGAGGTTCATCGCATGGTCGTGGCGCGGCGCCTGTTGGCGCGGTAGCGGACGCGGGCTCACGGCACGGTGGGCCGCACCGGCAGATGCCGTCGGCAATGACATAGCGCGGCACTGCCGCATTTGCGCGATGGCGCGGCGGACGCTAGAGTCTGCTAGGTAAATGATCGTTCATATAGCGGAATGCCGCGGACCCGTGCCATTCGGGGCGCCGCCGAGGAGGACTTGCCATGCCCGACGCTTCCAGCCTTCCCGGCGGTCGCGCCTCGACGCGCCTGGACGTTGCGATTGTCGGCGGCGGCCTGGCCGGACTCTATGCCATCCATCGCCTGCGCGGCATGGGCCTGCATGTACGCGCGTTCGAGGCTGGCTCCGACGTCGGTGGCACGTGGTTCTGGAACCGCTATCCCGGGGCCCGCTGCGACGTCGAGAGTCTTGAGTATTCCTACGCCTTCTCCGACGAGTTGCAGCAGGAATGGAAATGGCCGGAACGCTACGGAACCCAGCCGGAAATCCTGCGCTACATCAACCACGTCGCCGACCGCTTCGACCTGCGCCGTGACGTGCAGCTCGATACAAGGGTGATGTCGGCGGTATTCGACGGCAAGGCGAACGCCTGGACGCTGACGACCGACAAGGGCGACGTGGTGCGCGCGCGGTTCTGCGTCATGGCGGCCGGAAATCTATCGACGCCGCGGGTGCCCGACTTCAAGGGCATCGGCGACTTCAAGGGCAAGTGGTACCACTCGGGACTGTGGCCTCATGACGGCGTCGACTTCAGCGGTCTGCGTGTCGCTGTCATCGGCACCGGCTCTTCGGGCGTGCAGATGATCCCGATCATCGCGCGGCAGGCGAAACACCTGCATGTCTTCCAGCGCACCGCCAATTTCAGCCTGCCGGCGCGCAACGCGCCGATGGATCCCGATCGCGAACGGCGACACAAGGCCGACTATCCGGCGCGTCGGCGGGCCGCGTTCGACACGCCCTTCGCCATTGCCGGCTACCCCAAGCCGACCAAATCGGCGCTGCAGGCCAGCCCCGAAGAGCGCCGCGCCGCCTACGAGGCGAAGTGGCAGGAGGGCGGCAGCATCAGCTTCCTCTATGCCTATACCGACCTGTTGGTGAACAAGGAGGCGAACGACACCGCCGCCGAGTTCGTGCGCGACAAGATCCGTGGCATTGTGAAGGACCCGAAGACGGCGGAACTGCTGGCGCCGAAGGACCATCCGATCGGCACCAAGCGTCTGTGCCTCGATACCGGCTACTACGAGACCTACAATCGAGACAACGTCACCCTGGTCGACGTGCGCAGCGATCCCATCCAGGAAATCACCGCGACCGGGCTGCGCACCGCCAGCGGCGCCGATTACGCGCTGGATGCGATCGTGTTCGCGACCGGCTTCGACGCCATGACCGGCGCGCTGCGGGAGATCGATATCCGGACCACGGACGGCGCCTCGCTGGCGGACAAGTGGGCCGGCGGGCCGCTGACCTATCTCGGGCTGATGGTCTCGGGCTTTCCCAACATGTTCATCATCACCGGTCCCGGCAGCCCCGGCGTGAAAACGCAGATGATCGCCTCGATCGAGCAACACACCGACTGGATCGCCAATTGCGTTGCCCATATGCGCCGGCGTGACCTGGACCGCATCGAGCCCACCCCGGAGGCCGAGGCGGCCTGGGTGCAGCACGTCAACGCCGTGGCCGACAGCACGCTCTATCCGCTGGCCAATTCGTGGTATCTGGGCGCCAATATCCCCGGCAAGCCGCGTGTGTTCATGCCCTACGTCGGCGGTTTCGACGCCTACAAACGGCGCTGCGATGCAGTAGCGGCCAACGGCTACGAGGGCTTCGAATTTTCGCGCCAGCCGGCGACTGTGGCCTAGGGGCACGGCACGCAAACCCAACTGGAGAGACAGTGTATGGCCGCCTCGGTCCCATCGCAGCCTTCCGTCGAGGCGACGTCGCCGCTGGACTACGATGCCATCATCATCGGCGCCGGCATGTCGGGCATGTACCAGCTTCACCGCCTGCGCGAGCTGGGCATGCGGGTACGGGTGTTCGAGGCCGGAACCGGCGTCGGCGGCACGTGGTACTGGAACCGTTACCCGGGTGCGCGGTTCGATTCGGAGAGCTATTCCTACGGCTACTCCTTCTCGAAGGAACTGCTGGAGGAGTGGGACTGGACCGAGCACTTCGCGCCGCAGCCCGAGACGCTGCGCTACCTCAACTTCGTCGCCGACAAGTTCGATCTGCGGCGCGACATTCAGTTCCGCAGTCGCGTGGCGTCGGCGCACTATGATGAGGCTGCGCGCAGCTGGGCCGTGGAGCTGGATGATGGCCGTCGCCATCGTGCACGGTTCCTGATCACGGCCATTGGCGTGCTGTCGTCGCCAACCATGCCGCGAATCGCAGGCGTCGAAACGTTCGAAGGGAAGTCGTTTCATACCGCCCGCTGGCCGCACGAAGCGGTGAGCTTCGAGGGCAAACGCGTGGCCGTCATCGGCACCGGCGCCACCGGCGTGCAGACCATCCAGGAGGTGGCCAAGACCGCCGGCCGCCTGACCGTGTTCCAGCGTACGCCCAACTGGTGCGCACCGCTTCACAACCGCAAGATCGACGCCCAGACGATGGCAAAGATCAGGGCGGAATACTCCGATATTTTCCGGCGCTGCCAGGAAACGTTCGCCTGTTTCCTGCATACGCCCGATCCGCGCGGCACGTTCGAGGTCACGCCGGAGGAGCGCGAGGCGTTCTTCGAAAAGCTCTACGCCGAGCCGGGGTTCGGCATCTGGCAGGGTAACTTCCGGGACATCCTGACGGATCGCAAGGCCAATGCGGCGATCTCCGACTTTGTTGCGCGCAAGATCCGCCAGCGCGTGAAGGACCAGGCCGTAGCGGAGAAACTGATTCCCAGGGATCACGGCTTCGGCACCCGCCGTGTGCCGCTGGAGACGAAATACTACGAGGTCTACAACCAGCCCAACGTGACGCTTGTGGACATCAAGGCCACTCCCATCGAGCGCATCACGCCCACGGGCATCAAGACCAGCGATGCCGAGTACGCGTTCGACATCATCATCTATGCCACGGGCTTCGATGCCATTACCGGCGCCTTCGACCAGATCGACCTGCGCGGCGTCAATGGGTTGCGGCTGAAGGAACGGTGGCGGAACGGTCCACAGACTTACCTCGGCGTCATGGTCGAGGGATTCCCCAACATGATGATGCTGATGGGCCCGCATACCGCGCTGGGCAATATCCCACGCAGCATCGAATACAATGTCGAGTGGGTGACGGGCCTGCTGCGCCATGCGCGCTCGGCAGGAATCACCCGCGTGGAGGCCACGCCGGAGGGCGTCGCCTCGTGGACCGATCATGTCAAGTCGCTAGGCGTGGGGCTGCTGTCCAACGAAATCAATTCCTGGATGACCGGCATCAACACCAACGTCGAAGGCAAGCAGACGCGTATCATCGCACGCTACAGCGGCAGCGCGCCGGCCTACCGGGCGCGCTGCGACGAAGCAGCGGCAAATGGCTACCGGGAACTTGCCCTCGCCTGACTTCGGCGGACAGATCACAGGCGACCCGGAAACAGGCGCAGGAGCAGACCATGATCGCAACAAACGAACCGGACTACGAAGTGATCGTCATTGGCGCTGGCGTCGCCGGAATCTATCAGATCAAGCGCCTGACCGACCTCGGGGTGAACGCCACGGTGCTCGACGCGGCACCGGATCTCGGCGGCACGTGGTACTGGAACCGCTATCCGGGTGCCCGCTTTGATTCCGAGAGCTACACCTACGGCTATTCGTTCTCCAAGGAACTCCTGAACGAGTGGCACTGGAAGGAGCGGTTCTCGGGCCAGCCCGAGAACCTGCGCTACCTGAATTTCGTCGCCGACAAGTTCAACCTGCGCAAATACATGCAATTCGACAGCAAGGTCGAGGCCGCGCAATACGATGAGGCCAACAACCTGTGGCGCCTGAAGATCGCCGACGGTCGCGAGCTGACCTGCCGGTTTGTGATCTTGGCGCTGGGTCTTCTCTCCATTCCGACCCTGCCGCGCTATGAAGGCATGGATGACTTCAAGGGGCGCTCTTTCCACACGTTCTACTGGCCGCACGAGCCGGTGCCGCTGGCGGGCAAGAGGGTCGGCATCATCGGCACGGGTGCCACGTCCATCCAGGTCATCGCCGAGATCGCCGACAAGGTCGGCGACCTGACGGTATTCCAGCGCCGGCCCAACTGGGCGGCGCCGCTGAACAACGGTCCGATTTCCGAGCAGGAAATGGCCGACATCCGCTCGCGCTACGACGAGATCTTCGCCGCCTGTGCCCGCACGCCCGGTGGCTTCGAGCACGAACCGGATCGGCGCGGTTTCTACGAGGTCTCGCGCGAGGAGCGCCTGGCGTTGTGGGACCGGCTGTACGACGAGCCCGGATTCGGCATCTGGCTGCGGAACTTCCGGGAGATCTTCACCAACGAGGAGGCGAACGCCGAGTTTTCCCGGTACATCGCCGACCGCATCCGACGTCGGGTGAAGGATCAGGCGGTCGCGGAAAAGCTGATCCCGCGCGATCACGGCTTCGGCGTGCAGCGGGTGCCGCTGGAGACGCACTACTACGAGGCCTACAACCGCGACAACGTGCACCTGGTGGACATCGCTGAAACACCGATCGTGCGCGTTACCGAGACCGGCCTGCGAACCACGGAACGGGACTACGACTTCGACATCATCGTGTATGCTACCGGCTTCGATGCGATCACCGGCGCGTTTGACCATATCGACATCCAGGGCGTGGGCGGCGAACGGCTGCGCGACAAGTGGACCGACGGTCCCTCGACCTTCCTCGGGATGATGATCCACGGCTTTCCGAATCTGCTGATGCCGGCCGGACCGCAAAGCGGGTCGGCATCGACAAACTATCCGCGCGGCATCGAGACCGGTGTCAACTGGTGCACCGCGCTTCTGCAGTACATGTGGGAGCGCGGCTACAGTCGCGCCGAACCGACGCTTGAAGCCGAGGAGCGCTGGACCGCTCATGTGACCCAGATGTACGCGATGATGCTGATGCGGAAGGCCAAGTCGTGGTTCACCGGTTACAACTCGAACGTCGCCGGCCACGAGCACGGCAAGGTCCGCTACTTCGTCTACAATGGCGGGGCGCCAAAATATGTGGCGCGCATCAACGACGTCGCCGCAAAGGGCTATGAAGGACTCACCCTGAGCTCGGGCGCGGCCATCGCGGCCAAGCCGCCGCTGGCCGGCGTCGAGGGACGTGCGACGTAGCGACGAAGCGTGCGGGCCTCGACGTTGCGGGCATTGTGCCTCCCAGTCGGGTCGCGGCGCGCCACCGCCAAATAAAATGACCCGGTGCGGGGGCACCGGGTCAGGGGATGAGGATATGCAATAGACTAAGGTAGGAAGGGAACAAATCCAGGCAGGGATACAATCGCGGATTGGCCCGCCTGTCGCAACCAAGGTCGTATCCGAAATGGACAGATAGCCCGGCCACTGACCGTCGCGCTTGGTACTTGGGACCAAATGCAAGGGTATGCGCGCCAGTGCACGGCTGGCGAAACCGCTCGTTGCCGCAGTTTAAAGATCTGATTTGACTGAAGAATATGCCGCGCGGGCGGTCGGGGGACTGGCGGTCGGTTCAGGTGTTGGGCCCGGACGCAGGAACAAGTCAAGAACACTTCGATAAGCTTCGGCTCGACGGCAGATCGGTTGGTACCGCTTGTCGCGGCGCCGAAACGGCGCGGCCCCTCCCTTGCGCCGGGCCTGCCGCCGCCGGGAGACGATTTGGCTGTATGCTGGCACGCTGGAAGACCCGGTGCGACCGGCCGCCTGCGCCGGTGCGGCGGGCCTGAGCGCCGCGGCGATCGCAGGGCGCATCGAGGAGGATGACGTGCCGAACCAGCGTTTGCGTGCGACCTTCATGCGGGGCGGCACCTCCAAGGCCGTGATGCTGCGCAGGCAGGATCTGCCGGCGGACCCCGCGCACTGGGACGCAATCTTCCTGCAGGTGATGGGCTCGCCCGATCCCAACGGCCGGCAGCTCGACGGGATGGGCGGCGGCATTTCCTCGCTCTCCAAGGTCTGCGTTATCGGCCCGCCGAGTCGATCGGATGCCGACGTCGACTACACCTTCGCGCAGGTTGCCGTGCGCGAGGCCGCGGTCGACTACAGCGGCAACTGCGGCAACATGTCGTCGGCCGTCGGTCCGTTTGCGATCGAGGAGGGCATCGTGGCGCGTCCGCCCGACGGCGAGGCTGTGGTGCGTATCCACAACACCAACACCGCGAAAATCATCGTGGCGCGCTTTCCCGTCGCCGATGGCGCGCTGGCGGCCGCCGGCGAACTGGAGATCGACGGCATCGCCGGCAAAGCGGCTCCGATCAGGCTGGAGTTCCTCGAACCGGGCGGCGCCAGGACGGGCAAATTGCTGCCGACCGGAAAGGTCTGCGACGCGCTCGAGGTGCCGGAGATGGGAATCGTCGAGGCCTCGTGCGTGGATGCCGCCAACCCCTGCGTATTCGTGGCCGCTGCCGCCCTCGGAAAGGTGGGCGTCGAAATGCCCGACGACCTGGAACGTGACGTGGACTTCCTGCGAAAGATGGAAGGTATCCGGCGCGCGGCTTCGGTACGCATGGGAATCTCAGCCAACACCGATGCCGCGGCGCGCACCACCGGCGTTCCCAAGGTCGCCATGGTCAGCCCTCCGCAGGCGGCGCGCACGTTGTCGGGACGGGCGTTGGCGGCAACCGATGCCGACATTGTCGTGCGCATGATCTCGGTCGGACAGCCGCATCGCGCGGTGCCGATCACCGGCGCCATCTGCCTTGCGGTCGCTGCGCGGGTCCCCGGCAGTCTGCCGAACCGGACCGCCGAGCTGTCATCGGGCCCGATCCGCATCGCCCATCCATCGGGAACGACCCTGGTCGATGCGCGAGTCGCGGCCGGCAATGCGGTGGACACGATTCGCGCCGAGTACGGCGCCGTCTACCGCACGGCCCGCCGCCTGTTCGAAGGCAACGTCCTCTACCGCACAGCGTGATGTCCGCCGCCGCACGGCCGGCATGGCCGGGATGTGCCCGGTGCCAGATGACAGGCACCTTCCGTCCTGACTAGGCTCCGCGGACAGGACCAGCGAGAAGGGGAATGCGCGATGGCGGCAGCCACGGTGTACGACGTGATCGTGGTGGGCGCCGGCAATGCGGCCCTCTGCGCGGCGATCTCGGCGAGCGAGCAGGGCGCCAAGGTGCTGGTGCTGGAGAAGGCGCCGGAGACGGAGCGCGGCGGCAACTCGCTGTTCACGGCCGGCGGTTTCAGGTTCGTGCACAACGGGCTGGCGGACCTGCGCGGCGATATCCTGCAGGACCTCTCTGAAGCCGAGGCGGCGCAGATCGTGCTGCCGCCACTGTCGCAGCAGACCTTTCTCGACGACCTCATGCGAGTCACCGAGAACAACTCCGACGAGCAGCTGGCGGAGATGCTGGTCGGCCGGTCGCGCGACACGCTGCGCTGGATGCGCCAGCACAAGGTGCGTTTCATCCCGATGTTCGGACGCCAGTCCTACAAAGTCGACGGCAAGCACCACTTCTACGGCGGCGTCAACATCGAGGCCGTGGGCGGCGGCTACGGTCTGGTCGACCAGCTCCTGAAGGCGGCCGAGCGCTGCGGCGTCGAGATCAGGTACGACACGGCGCTCGTGCGCCTGCTGCAGGACCGTCGCGGCGTGGTGGTTGGCGTCGGCGCCAAGGGACCGGACGGTTTCGAGGACCTGCATGCGCGCGCCGTCGTGCTGGCCTGCGGCGGCTTCGAGGCCAATCCCGAGATGCGCACCCGCTATCTCGGGCCGGGTTGGGAGCTGTGCCGGGTGCGCGGCACGCGCCACAACACCGGCGACGGCATCAAGGCGGCGCTCGAGATCGGGGCGCAGCCGTTTGGCGGCTGGTCGACCTGCCATGCCGTTGCCTGGGACATCAGCGCCCCGCCGTTCGGCGATCGCGTCGTCCTCGACAATTTCCAGAAGCACTCCTATCCCATCGGCATTGTCGTGAACCTGCGGGGCGAGCGCTTCGTCGACGAGGGCGCCGATTACCGCAACCACACTTACGCCAAGTACGGCCGCGAGATCATGAAGCAGCCGCAACGCACGGCGGTGCAGATCTTCGATGCCAAGACGATCGGCATGGTGCGCGACGAGTACCGCATCCGGCAGGTGACGAAAGCCGAGGCCGACACCATCGAGGATCTGGCTCAGAAGCTGGGCATCGACGTCGAAGGACTGACGCGCACTGTCAGAGCGTTCAACGAAGCCTGCCAGCCGGGCGACTACAATCCGTCGGTACTTGACGGCAAGGGCACCAAAGGTATCGCGCCGCCAAAGTCGAACTGGGCGCTGCCGATCGACGCGCCGCCGTATTCCGGCTTTGTCGTCACCTGCGGCATCACGTTCACGTTCGGCGGCCTGAGGATCAACGCCAACGGCGAGGTCCTCGACCTCGTGGACCGCCCCATTGCGGGGTTGTACGCCGCCGGCGAGCTGGTCGGTGGCATCTTCTACGGCAACTACCTGGGTGGCGCCGGGCTGATGTCGGGCGCCGTGTTCGGTCGACTGGCCGGACAGAGCGCCGGACGGCACCCGAAAAACGCCTGACGCGCAGCGGCATCGGGTCGACGGCTGGGCCTTACGCTTGCGATCCGCCGCCGGCTTTCGCCCACCGCTGATACATCGACAGCAGCGCCACGATGTCCTGACCGCGAAAGCCCTCCGCCAGCGCAAGCGCGTAGAGTTCGCGGACGGTCGAGGCGGTCGGCGTCGGCAGGCGCAGGCTGCGGCCGAGGTCGACGCCGAGCGCCAGGTCCTTTTCGCCGAGTTCCAGCTTGAAGCCCGGGCTGAAGTCGCCTTTCAGCGCGTTGGGGAAGCGCTTGGTAAAGTGATGCGAGCGCCCGCCACTGACGGACAGGACCTCGTAGAGCTTGTCCGGTTCGACTCCCGCCGCGACGCCCAGCGCGAACGCTTCGGACGCCACCAGCACGTTGCCCATCGACATCATGTTGTTGACGATCTTGACCACCTTGGCCGTGCCGACGCCGCCGGTGTACTTCCAGTCGGTGCCCAGCAGTTTGAGCAGCGGCTCGGCGCGGGCGACGTGCTGGCGATCGCCGCCTGCGATCAGGATCAGCTTACCGATGCGCGACTCGGCGGGGCTGCCGCTCACCGGACAGTCGATCACGGCGAGGCCATGGCTCGTGGCCGCCTCGGCCACGTCGCGCATCGTCTGTGGGTCGATCGTGCTGAGCTCGACAACGAGGCTGTCTTTCTCGGCGCTGGCGACGATCCCGCCGTCGCCGAGCCAGGCCTCGCGCACCGCCTTGGGATCGGGCAGGCTGGACAGCACCAGTTTGCGGCCCGCCAGGGCGTCCTTGATACTGCCGGCCATCCGGAAGCCTTCAGTCGCAAGGCGTGTACGTTGTGCCGCGTTAATGTCGTAGCCGACGACATCGTAGCCGGAATCTTTGAGCCGGCCGGCCATGCCGGAACCCATTTGGCCCATGCCGATCACAGCTGTCAGGTCGGGCATCACGTTTCCTCCCGGAGATCTTCATGCGACGATCGGCCGACCATAGACGGTGATCGCCCGCATGGCATCCAGAGCGTCGCCGTTTGCGCGGATGGCTGACGCGCATATGGCGCGCGACCGGACCCGATGGCGCATCTACGCCGCGGGTTCGACGGCCAGCACCGTCTTTGCCGTGCCCTCGCCGCTGAAGGCGTAGGTCAGCGCGGCGCGGAATTCGGCAAATGGAAAGATCCGACCGACCGGCGGCACAAGGCGGCCGTTGCGCACCCAGTCAAGCAGTTCGCACATCAGTCGGGCGGCATTGTCGGCTTCGAAGACGGCGGCGAACTGGCGCACGTCGACGCCTACCAAGGCCGCACCCTTGAGCAATGGCAGATTGGCGGCCAGGGCTGGGATCTCGCCGCCGGCGAAGCCGACCACGAGATGCCGGCCGCGCCACCTGAGCGAGCGGAACGCCAGCTGGAATAGTGGCCCGCACACCGGGTCGAAGACGACATCGACGCCGCCGTCGGCGACCTGCTTGAGCCGGTCACGCCAGCCGTCGACATCACGGTCCAGGGTGGCATCGGCGCCGCAGCACCGGACAAGCGTGCGTTTTTCGGGGGTCGAGGCCACGGCGATCACAGTCGCCCCCAGCAGCTTGCCGATCTGGACCGCGGCAAGGCCGACGCCGCCGGCCGCGCCGATGACCAGCAGCCGTTCGCCCGGGAGCAGGCATGCCCGGTCGCGTAAGCCGTGCAGTGCCGTCAGGTAGTTGGTACGGAAGCCCGCCGCCTGCTCGAAGCTCATGTTGTCGGGAATCCGGCTGACGATCGGCGCCGGCGCGATCGCCTGCTGCGCGAAGGCGGCGCGCACCTGGGCCAGCACCCGATCGCCGACGGACAGCCCCGCCACACCGACACCCAGCGCATCGATGCGGCCCGCGACTTCCATGCCGGGAATGAAGGGTAGCGGCGGCTTCACCTGGTAGCGACCAAGAGCGGTGAGCGCATCGACGTAGCCGACGCCGCAGGCCGCCACGCGGATGCGCACCTCGCCGGCGCCGGGTGCCGGGACCGGCACGTCAACCATGGCGTAGTCGTCCAGCGACTCGAGCCGGGTGGCCTGGATTGCCTTCATGGTGCGGGGGCCTCGCGATATCCTGCAGATCCATGCGTCTGTGGTAGTGGACGTTACCATCGATCTTCCGGCCGGCGTGGGCGTGCGGCGCCATCGGGTGGCGATCGAAAAACGGGATTCTGGTGTGGGCAGCGGACATGCTGCCTTCCATGGCGCCGCCCCTCGGCGGCCCATTGCGCTCCCGTCATCCGTCTCTTGGCGCGCCTGGTTGCGTACCATTCGGCGGACTGGCGTAGGTAGACCGCGCGATCGAGCCGACAGGGGCTTGCGCTCCTGATCCGTCGACGCGGCGTCACCACACGTTCGAATGGTGTCAGTTCGCCCACGCGTATCTTGCCAAGGACCGCAACGAGCAGATCGGGCTGACGCACCAGGCAGCGCCACGGCAAGACACCAGCGAAGCCCGCCGCATTGAATCGCCACATGTCGCGCGGGTAATCGTCGACCGACGTCAGGTTCGTTTTTGAACACCGTGCGCCTTCATGCGTGACACCAGGGTGGTCGGACGAATGCCGAGCAGTTCGGCGGCACCGCCTTGACCGAAGACACGTCCCTTCGATGCCTCAAGTGCCGCGAGGATATTGCGCCGGTCGCGCGCCTTGCGGTCCTCGTCCGTCATGATCCCGACCTGGCGCGTTTCGCGCGTATGCCGTTCAGCGTGGTCGTTGCCAGTCGTGTCGGGCAGATTGAACCGAAGCTGATTGTTCTTCGCCAGGATCGCGGCCCGCTCTATCGCGTTCTCGAGCTCGCGCACGTTGCCCGGCCAGTTGTAGCGCATCAGGCGATCGATATCGGATCGCTTCAGGCGAATCTCGGGAATGTTGAGGCGGTTGATCGTCCCCTCCAGCGCGTGCTGCGCCAGCAGCGGGACGTCCTCCATGCGTTCGCGCAGCGGCACGCATTCGATCGGGAAGACATCGAGCCGATAGTAGAGGTCCTCTCGGAAACGTCCGGCCTTGACGTCGGCCTTGAGGGATCGGTTCGTGGCGGCAATGATACGCACGTCGATACTGCGGGTCCGCTCCTCGCCAACACGTTCGAATTGCCTGTCCTGAAGCACGCGCAGAAGCTTGCCCTGGAGTTCCAACGGGATCTCGCCGACTTCGTCGAGGAAGAGGGTCGCACCGTCGGCCAGCTCGAAGCGGCCCACGCGGTCGCGATTGGCGCCGGTGAACGCACCTTTGGCGTGGCCGAAGAACTCGCTTTCGAACAATTCACGGGGGATCGCGGCGCAGTTGACGCGGATCAGCGGCCGGGCCGAGCGCCGGCTTGTCTCATGAATGGCATGTGCGACCAGGCTCTTGCCTGTACCCGATTCGCCGGTAATCAGTACGGTCGCATCGGTCTGCGCGACGAGCTCGATCTGGCTCGCCAGCTTCACCATGGCCGCGCTGTGGCCGATGATCCCGCGGTGACGGGTCTCGCTGCGGATTTCCTCCTGCAGGTATTCGTTTTCCTGCTCAAGGCGTTCGCGCAGGCGGTCGACTTCGGCGAGCGCCGTACGCAGGCGTTCTTCGGATTCGCGGCGCAGCGTGACGTCCCTGAACACAATGACGGCGCCCAGCAGACGGCCGCGTTCGCGAAGCGGGTTGGACGTGTACTCGACGAAGAACGGCGTGCCGTCCTTGCGCCAGAACACCTCGGTGTCGACCTTGTGGACGGCGCCGTCGCGAAACGCTGCATAGATCGGACAATCGTGGTTCGCGTATGCCCGGCCATCGGCGTGCGTGTGGTGGATGGTGTCGTGCATGCTGCGGCCGACCAGTTCGGCGGCCGTGTAGCCAAGCATCCGCTCCGCGGCCGGATTGACAAACGTCGTGATCCCCTCGGCGTTCACGCCGTAGATGCCTTCGCCCGCCGCGCTGAGGATCAGCCGGTTCTCCCTCTCGATGTCCTGAAAGTAACGCTCGGCGCGCTGCCATTCCGATACGCCCGCGCGCATGAAGAGATCGGCTTCCTGGTCGATCAGCCGGCGTTGCCGCTTGGCGATCTCCTGCAATGCCACAAGGAGCCAGGTCGTGCCGTTGACCGGCATGGCGGTCGCAGAATATTCGAGCTTGAGCAGGCGGCCGTCGGCGTGGCGCGGGGTCAACTCGTGCGTCCAGTAGCGGCCTTTGTCTTCCACCGCTTCCGAGAAGACGACCAGGGCGGGCAGCTGCCGCGGGTGAAGGTCTGTCGCACGCATGCCGCGCAGCACGTCGCGCGGATACCCCAGCAACGCCGCTGCTTCGTTGTTGGCGTCGACAATGCGGTCGGCGCGTGGATCGATGACCAGCATCGGCTCGGCTGCCCATTCGAAAGCAAGACCGAGATTGGGGGTGGCGTTCTCTGAGTTGGCGCCGATTACGGTTTCTCGTATTTCCATCACGAATTTCCGTATTTGACGACATTTCGTAGCGCATTCGGGGCGGGCTCGCAACGGTCAAGTATTTGAATCGACTGCCATTTCATGGCGAACACATAAGTGGCACGGCTCTTGCGGTTCGATGTCCAGTACCGTTAGCCGCAGGGGGTTGGGATGTCGGCTTTTTCGAACCCGTTTTCGGGCGCCGTCAGGCTGGTCAAAGGCTGCGTTTGCGGGCGGCATGCCTCCGCTGCCGAGCACGACAAGGCGGTGAAGGCCGACGCACTCGATGCATCGCTCGACAGCAGCGAAAAGCGCTACCGCCGGGTCATCGAGCGGGCCGTGGTGCAGGCACTCTTTCCCGTCGACGCGGAGCGCCGGCGGTTCCTGAAGGCGGTTGGCGCGTCGACTGCCTATGCCGCGGTGGCCTCGCTGTTCCCCATCGCGACGGCGACCGACGTGCTGGCGCAGGGCGGGGCCATCGAGAAGAAGAACCTGAAAGTGGGCTTCATCCCGATCACCTGCGCAACGCCGATCATCATGGCGCACCCGATGGGCTTCTATGCCAAGCACGGGCTGAACGTCGACGTCATCAAGACGGCGGGTTGGGCCGTCGTGCGCGACAAGACCCTGAACAAGGAATACGACGCCGCCCACATGCTGTCGCCCATGCCGCTGGCAATAACGCTGGGTGCCGGGTCGAATCCGATCCCCTACACCATGCCGGCAGTCGAGAACATCAACGGTCAGGCGATCACGCTGGCAGTCAAGCACAAGGACAAGCGCGACCCCAAGACCTGGAAGGGATTCAAGTTCGCCGTGCCCTTCGATTACTCGATGCACAACTATCTGCTGCGGTACTACCTCGCCGAGCACGGCATCGACCCGGATACCGACGTCCAGATTCGCGCGGTGCCGCCGCCGGAAATGGTCGCGAACCTGCGGGCCGACAATATCGACGGCTTTCTCGCGCCTGACCCGGTCAACCAGCGTGCCGTGTACGACGGCGTCGGCTTCATCCATATCCTGTCGAAGGACATCTGGGATCGCCATCCATGCTGCGCATTCGCGGCCTCGAAGGAGTTCGTGACGCAGTCGCCCAATACCTACGCCGCGCTCCTGAAGGCGATCATCGACGCCACCGCCTTTGCGACGAAGCAGGAGAATCGCAAGCAGATCGCGGAGGCGATCGCGCCGGCCAACTATCTCAACCAGCCGGTCACCGTCGTCGAGCAGGTGCTGACCGGAACCTTCGCGGACGGGCTCGGCAAGGTGCAGAAGGTGCCGGACCGGATCGATTTCGATCCCTTCCCCTACGAAAGCTTTGCGATCTGGATCATGACCCAGATGAAGCGCTGGGGGCAGATCAAGGGCGACGTCGACTACGCGACGGTCGCCAAACAGGTCTACCTCGCGACCGACGCCGCCAAACTCATGAAGGAGGTCGGACTGACGCCGCCGTCGGCGCCCACGAAGAGCTTCGTCGTCATGGGCAAGACGTTCGATCCCGCCAAGCCGGAAGACTATATTGCGTCGTTCAAGATCAAGCGGACCTGATCCGATGTGGAGCCGGAGCATCGGAGTGAAGGCGGGGATCGTATCGATTGCGATCCTGCTCGTTCTCGGCCTGGCCTGGCATCTGGCTGTCGCCGGCCGCAGCCCGACCCAGACCATGGACCCGGAATACGCCAAGCTGATGGGGCAAACCGCGACGCAGGGGAAATCGGCAATGCCGGGGCCGATCGACGTGCTGGCAACCATCTGGAAGCACGTCAACGCGCCGTTTTACGATCGCGGCCCGAACGACAAGGGAATCGGTATCCAGCTTGCCTACTCGATCGGCCGCGTGGCGATCGGGTATCTGGCGGCAATCGTGGTCGCATTGCCGCTTGGCTTCCTGATCGGCATGTCGCCGCTGATGAACCGCGCCCTCGATCCGTTCATCCAGGTCATGAAGCCGGTGTCGCCGCTGGCATGGATGCCACTGGCGCTCTACACCATCAAGGATGCATCGCTGTCCTCGATCTTCGTGATCTTCATCTGCTCGGTCTGGCCGATGCTGATCAACACGGCTTTCGGCGTCATGAGCGTACGCAAGGAATGGATCAACGTCGCGCGCACGCTGGAGGTTGATACGCTGAGGCGGGCCTTCACCGTCATCCTTCCGGCGGCCGCACCCACGATTGTAACCGGGATGCGCATCTCCATCGGTATCGCGTGGCTCGTCATCGTGGCGGCCGAGATGCTCGTGGGAGGCACCGGCATCGGCTACTTCGTCTGGAACGAATGGAACAACCTGTCCATCACCAACGTCATCACCTCAATTCTCGTCATCGGGCTGGTCGGCATGCTGCTTGATCAGGCACTCGCCTATCTTGGCCGTGCGGTCAGTTTCCCGGAGTGAACCATGGAAAAGCGGTTCATCTCGGTCGAGGGAATCTCGCGGCGCTTCGAGGCGCCGGGCGGCGGCTCGACTACGGTTTTCGAGGATGTGTGGTTCAGGATCGCCAAGGGCGAGTTCGTTTGCATGATCGGCCATTCGGGCTGCGGCAAGACGACCGTGCTGAACATCCTTGCCGGTTTGGACTTGCCGGATCAGGGCACCGCCATCGTCGACGGCAAGGCCATCGAAGGCCCTTCGCTGGACCGCGCGGTCATCTTTCAGAGCCATGCGCTGCTGCCGTGGCGCACGGTGCTGGGCAATGTCGCCTACGCGGTGTCGTCTCGTTGGCGCGGCTGGGGAAAGGCGAAGATCGATGCCCACGCCACGCGCTTCATCGAAAAGGTGGGCCTGAAAGGCGCCGACGCCAAGCGGCCGGCGCAGCTGTCAGGTGGCATGAAGCAGCGAGTCGGCATCGCGCGTGCGCTCTCGATCGAACCCAAAATCCTCCTGATGGACGAACCCTTTTCAGCCCTCGATGCGCTGACACGCGGCACGCTGCAGGATGAGGTGCGGCGCATCTGCCTCGAGACGGGGCAGACGGTCTTCATGATCACCCACGACGTGGACGAAGCCATCTACCTCGCCGACAAGATCATCCTGATGACAAATGGGCCCGAGGCAATGGTCGCCGAGATCGTCGAGAACCCGCTGCCGAAGGAACGCGACCGCAACCAGATTCACCGGCATCCCTCGTTCTACGCGATCCGCAATCATCTGATCGATTTTCTGATCACGCGGTCCAAGACATTCAAGGACGAGATTCCTGCGGACTACGATCGGCGCCAGCCGCCGGTTGTTCGACCCCAGGCCCATCCGCCACCTGTCCCGCCTACGGAGGCGGGCCGAAAGGCCGCTTGAACGGAAATTTCTACTGGAGACTGCGCCATGAAGCGTTCGGATCTGACCGAGAAGATTCTCGACATCAAGCGCGAGAAAGGCTGGAGCTGGAAGCATGTCACTGACGAGATCTGTGGCATGGCACCATTGCTGGTCATCGGTGCCCTGCTTGGCCAGCACAAGCTGGTGAAGCCGCTCGCGAAGCGGGCCGCCCAGCTGTTCGGATTGTCGGCTGCGGAAGAGGCCATGTTGAACGAGGTGCCGATGCGCGGCACCGGCGTGTCAATGCCGCCGACGGATCCGCTGATCTACCGCCTCTATGAACTGATCCTGGTCAACGGTCCGGCCATGAAGGCGATCATCGAGGAAGAGTTCGGCGACGGCATCATGTCGGCGATCGACTTCAACATGGAAATCGACCGTGAAGCCAATCCCAAGGGCGATCGCGTCAAGATCAGCATGTCGGGCAAGTTCCTGCCGTTCAAGTACTATGGCAACGAGCAGGGCATCCCGGAATACGGCTTCAAGGAAGCCTGAACGTGGTGCGCGACGCAGGCCCCGCAGTGCGGTGCTAACCGCCAACTGGAACTCGATCCCATGAATCCTCGTCCCCCCTTGCCGCCTTTCGATGCGGACACGGCGGCCCAGAAGGCGCGCATGGCGGAGGATGCCTGGAACAGTCGGGATCCGGAACGGGTGTCGCTCGCCTACACCGAGGACAGCCGCTGGCGCAACCGTGCGGAGTTCCTGAACGGCCGTGCCGAGATCGTTGCCTTCCTAAAGCGCAAATGGGCGCGCGAGCTCGACTATCGGCTGATCAAGGAAGTCTGGGCCTTCGGCGGCAACCGAATCGCGGTACGCTTCGCCTACGAATGGCATGACGACAGCGGTCAATGGTTTCGTTCGTACGGCAACGAGAACTGGGAATTCGATGAATCCGGCCTGATGCGAACCCGCCTCGCGTCGATCAATGATTTGCCGATCACGATAGGCGACCGAAAGTTTGTCTGGCCGCTGGGTCGCCGGCCTGACGCGCATCCAGGGTTGAGCGCGCTCGGCCTGTAGGCGACCCCCCAAACAGCATCGCGAGCGCCGACAGCGCCGATCGGGCAACACGCGTAAGGTGCTGCTCGGACCTTCGCCTGCCGGCAATCATCTCTGCCGCGTGGGGCGCGGCTGCCACCGGGCCAGACTGCCGGGCTTTTCCAGGGCGGCCGGCCCACACGCTGAAACTGGCGTAGGTTCCGGCGATGTCCCAGATGATCGATGGACGGGGATTGTGAAGCTGAACGCGAGAACGTAGTTCTGGCGGCGCGACGCATGGTTTTCAGGGAGAGGCTCAAATGGCGGTCCGCTATCTGGGCCGGTCGATCAGCCGTCTTGAGGACGCGCGGTTCCTGACCGGACACGGTGCTTACGTCGCCGATATGCCGGCCGGCGACTGCCTGCACGCGCAGGTGCTGCGCTCGCCGTACGCTCACGCGCGCATCGTTCGAATAGACGTGACCGCGGCGCGCGCCTTGCCTGGTGTTGTCGCCATTCTGACGGAAGCCGATCTTGCAGCCGACGGCATCGGCGAACTGCCCTGCGTGACGGTGTTCGATGCGGTCGAACCGCTGGTCGTGCCGCCGCGGCCAGCGCTGGCGCGCGGCCGCGTGCGCCACGTTGGTGACCCCGTCGCCTTCGTCGTGGCCGAGACGCCTGAAGCGGCGCTCGATGCGCTGGAGGCGATCGTTGTCGACTACGAACCGCTGCCCGGCGTGACCGATGGCCAGGCGGCGCTGGCACCGGATGCGCCGCAGATCTGGCCGCAGGCGACCGGCAATTCGGCCTTTCTGTTTCGCAAGGGTGATCCTGCTGCCGTCGCGCATACCTTTGCGCGGGCGGACCGAGTCGTCGCTTGCGACCTCGTCAACAATCGCGTTGTCATTGCGCCGTTGGAGCCACGCGCCGCCGTCGGGACCTACGACCCGCCGAACGATCTGCTGCATCTCACAGTGACCGGCCAGGCCGTGCACGGCATGCGCCGTCAGCTGGCCGACGCAGTGTTCCGCCTGCCGGCAGACCGCATGCGCCTGACGGTGCCCG